>JABWAU010000093.1 GCA_013360875.1 Anaerolineales bacterium
AATTCCACCGCCATCGCCACCGCCTCGCCCCCGCCCAAACACAAAGAGGCAATACCGCGCTTCAAGCCGCGATCCTTCAACGCATACAACAACGTCGTCAACACACGCGCGCCGCTCGCCCCAAGTGGATGCCCCAATGCGATCGCTCCGCCGTTCACGTTGACCTTATCCCAATCCCAGCCTTCGTTGGCAAGAGCGTATCCATCCGCAAGCACTTGCGCGGCGAACGCTTCGTTGACCTCTATCAGATCAACGTCTGCGAGCGTCCAGCCGATCTTCTTCAGCAATTTGGGTATCGCATGGGCAGGCGCGGCAAACAAATATTTCGGCTCGACCGCCGCCTGTGCATAACCGACGATCCGCGCCATTGGTTTGAGATTATTTTTCTCCGCGTACGCGCGGGACGCGATCACCGCCGCCGCCGCGCCGTCGCTCATTTGCGACGAGTTGCCGGGGCTTACCTTGCCGTCCGGTTTGAACGCAGGCTTGAGCTTGGATAACGCTTCCAGTGTCGAATCTTTTCTCGGACCTTCGTCCTGCGTCACCTCGGTCACCGCGCCTTTGCGTCCCTGAATTTGGACGGGAACGATCTCAGCGTTGAACTTCCCCGCTTCTTGAGCCGCGACAGCCCTCTCGTGGGAGCGAAGCGCAAACTGATCCATCGCCTCACGCGTGACCTCGTACTCGTCCGCGATGAATTCCGCCGCGTTGCCCATGATCCAATTCTCGAACGGGTCCCATAAGCCGTCGTAGAGCAGGGCGTCGGTGAGAGTCTGGTTGCCAAACTTAAGTTCGCCGCCTCGCCCATTGACGAGATACGGCACGCGGCTCATGGACTCGAACCCGCCCGTGACGAAGAGCTCCGCATCGCCCGCGCGGATGGCTTGCGCGGCGATCATCGCGGCTTTCAAACCCGATCCGCAGACCTTGTTGATCGTGCTGGCGCCGACCGTTGCAGGGATGCCGGCGTGGATGCTCGACTGACGCGCCGGCGCCTGTCCCAGCCCCGCCGAGACGACGTTGCCCATGATGACTTCCTCGACCTCTTCGGGGTTGATGCCTGCGCGCTCCACCGCGGCTTTGACCGCAACCGCCCCCAGTTGCGTGGCAGGGACGCCGCTCAACGCTCCCTGAAATTTTCCGATCGGCGTGCGCGCCGCGCTCAATATGACTGCTTCATTTTCCTTGCTCATAGCGACTCCTTTTCGTGGTGTGGTTCCATTATAAACCGGGGGGTAACGGACAGGTTACCACAAGCCCGGTTTGGCGATTTCCGTTTACTCCAAATGCTTCATTGCTTCGCGCCGGCTCAATGGATGCAAGTCCTTTGTAGCGGTTACAAACTTCTTCACGGCTTTCGGGTCGGTGCGCGCGTATTGACGCAACGCCCAGCCGATGGCTTTGTTGATGAAGAACTCGTTCGAGCCGAGGTTCTCGCGGATGAGGTCGCATAACAGGTCGAAATCGGTCGCTTCCTTGTAACCGAGTTGGAAGAGGAGGCATGTGCGCCTCAGCCAGAAATCATCGGAGGCGCGCCATTTGGCGACATATTTTTCGCGCACTTTCGGGAAGCGGTGAAAATGAACCCCGACGATCTCGCCCGCGAGCGAATCCACCGTATCCCACCAGGATTTGGCGACGATCAGGTATTCGATGGTTGTAATGAATTCATGCGGAAGCGCCTCGACGAGGCGACCCAGCAAGCCGACGCCGGCGTATTGGAATTCCCGCTGGGGGAGCGCCCAGAGATCGCGCAGGATTGGCTTGAGTTCGACGACGAGCGGAAGCCCATGCTTCTCGAAGAATTGTTTCTGCAACTCGCGGCGTTCAGGCGTCTTGATCCCCAAAAACTCGAACTGGTCGCGCATGTATTTCCTCATCGGCGCGGCTCGAGCCGGATCGGCGTGTTTTTCGAACAGGGCTTTTAACGGAACGATATACGAGTGCATAATTCTCCAATTCTCCCGAAACGCGGCGGTCTCGATACGGTCTGAGGAACGCCGACCTGCTCGACCGGCGCGCCGCGCGGAAATTATTTCGCTCCCGGCGGCTGGCTGAATTGCAACAGCCATTCGCCCGGCCTCTTTTCGGTCACCGCCGTCAACGGTGTGACAACCGTGATCCACGTGCGGCCCGGCTTCAATGGAAACAATTCACCGCTTTCATATCGAAACTGAATCGGTGCCTCCTCCTCCGTATTCCAGCGGATGGAATACACCCGTCCATCGCGAAATAACAATGCCCTGCCGGAAAGTCCGCGTTCGAGATGAATGTCCAGGTTTGTGGGCGAGATCACGTCGTGCTGCGCGAACAACACGATCACATTCTCGAATTGCAGTTGACGCCCGGTCAGGCGGTCCACTTCCGGGCGCAGGATTCCGGCGGTCTGCGGGTTTGCCTCGTCCACGTAACGCCACCATGCCTGCGACGCCGCGTCGTACACCCATGCGGATTGATTGAGCCATGCGATGAACACGTCCAACCGCGAGGCGGGGTCTCCACCCTGCGGCGCCTCCGAGGAAAAAGTGTTGCTTTGATAATGTTCGTCCGTGCGCGGATTCCTCCGTTCGTACGCGAGTTCGATCAACTCCGAAATATCGAGCATGTAACCGCCGCCCTGAATGTTGTGATCCACGAAGGCGCACTTCGGCAGTTCCACCAAAACTTCCGAGGAAGCATACGCGTAGATCAGGCACGAGTTTCTGAAGAATGCCGCGATGTCTGCATAGACCAAACGCCCGGAGCGAACCGGTCCCACTTGGGCGGGAGGAAGATCGGATGTGGGAAAAGATTTCTCGGACGGGATCAAGCCTGCGTCCAGGTGAAGAAGCGGGGAGGAAACGTTCAACGCGTCGCTCCACCCGGAGGCTGGATCCACGTCACTATCCTGATCCTCCTCCCCGGCGTCCTTCTGAGCGAACTCCATCCCACCCGGTTTTGCGAACGCGACGTAATATTTTCCCGCGCCGACGTTGAATCCGTAATAGCCGTTGCTGTCCGTTGACGTTTGCTCGAGCAGGTCGAGGTTTTCATCGTACAAATTGACGCACACGCCGCCGACGCCGCGCTCCCAATCGTCTTGAACGTTGTTTTGATTCTCGTCCAGCCAGACGCGGTTGCCGAGCATGAGGTCGCTTTGAATGAACGGCTCCCTGCGCGCTTCGCAATCCCCGGTGCGCGGGACTTCGGGCGTGGGGAATTCGCCGTAGAAGGCTGTGAGGTAACGCGTAGTTCCTTCGGTGATGTAGACCTCGAACACATACGGCGCGAAGGACAATCCCGCCTGTGGGCGCGCCGTGACGGGAAAAGTGGAGATCGAGACCAGCATGGCGGGCAGGTCGAGCAGGGAGGGGTCGGCGACGCGCAAGCCGGTGAGCGGGTTGATCTGGTTGGGGAGGGGCGTTGGTTCGAGGGTGAGTTTGATGGTGGGTTGTGATTCCGGCGAGAGTTGAAGAGGGTTGGAGAATTCGGTCGCAGGCGGAGGCGGGGGCTGTCTGGTCGTTGGCGCGCAGGCGGCGAGAACGAGGAGGATCAGCAACCCGAAAAGTACCGCGACATTTATGTCGCCCCGGTTGCGACATGAACGTCGCGGTACAAAATACAGCCAATCACTTGATTTCTTGAAACCCATTCTTGATGCGTTGATAGGTGTCTTCCAGCAACTCGGGCAGGACGCGCGTCCCTCCGAGTGCGGACATGAAGTTCGTATCTCCCCTCCAGCGCGGGACGATGTGGATGTGGACGTGTTCCTTCACGCCCGCGCCCGCGGCTTCGCCGATGTTCGCGCCCATGTTGAAGGCTTGCGGATTATAGACCCTTCGCAGGACGGTCATGCACAGCGACGTGAGTTCCATCATTTCGGCGCGTGTCGCGGGGTCGAGTTCCTCGATGGTCGGTTGGTGCGCGAACGGGACGACCATCACGTGTCCGCTCGTGTAGGGGTAGCGGTTGAGGATCACGTATGCGAGTTTCCCGCGATGCGCGATGAGGTTTTCCGCGCTGTCTTCCCTGCTTTGCGCGGCGCAAAAGATACAGCCGTTTTCCTTGTTGTGGTTTTCGATATATTCCATACGCCAGGGTGACCAGAGGTGATTCATGGGGAGGGGAGGAGGGATGAATTATGAAGGATGAATGGAGCAGTGATTAGTTATCGGTGAGTAGTCGTCGGTGAAAAGCGATATCCTGAGATTTCCTGCGGCACGAATCGCTGTCAAAGGGCGGAAAGTGGATTGCAGATTCATCTTTTGTTCCTTTCCGGTCGTTCAATCCGGTGTGACCGGGCGATTTGTGCAATGTAGGAATTGTAGCAGAAAACGGAAATACGGAATTGATCTATTGGGCGGGCATGTTCTCAATTATAGGCGAAAAACTCCCTCGCTTTCGACCCTTCGACATTGCCTCGATAAACTCAGCCCGGCGGCTCGGAGCGTCGCTTTCCACTTTCTATTGGTTCCTGACCTCTTCATCCTTCCGAATTCATCCTTTTTAAGTTATCCTCCCCCCCAATGCAACCCTCCCTCTTCCCCGCGCCGATACCGCAAACCTTCACCGTTTCCAAACTCACGTTCCTCATCCGCAGGCTTCTCGAAGAGAACGAAACGCTCCAGGACGTGTGGGTGCAGGGCGAAGTGTCGAACCTGTCGCGACCCGCGTCGGGACACGTGTATTTCACGCTCAAAGACGCGAACGCGTCTCTCCGGTGCGTGATGTGGAAGACGAGCGCGGCGCGGCTCAACCTCGCGCTGCGCGACGGCATGGAGGTGGAAGTCCACGGCAAGATCGGAATTTACGAACCGCAGGGACAATACCAACTCTACGCCGATCGGATCCGGCCCGTGGGCGAAGGCGCATTGTTCCAGGAATTTTTGCGTCTCAAAGCCATGCTCGAGGCGGAAGGATTGTTCGACAAAGAACGCAAACGTCCCATTCCGGAATTTCCGAAACGCATCGGCATCGTCACCTCCGGGACGGGCGCGGCGCTGCGCGACATGCTCAACGTTTTGCGCCGGCGTTTGCCTCTTGTCGAAGTCATCCTCGTCCCGTCAGCCGTTCAAGGCGTCGAGGCTCCTCCCGCCCTCGTCAAAGCCCTCCAATCTCCAATCCTGCAATCCTCCGACGTAATCCTCCTCGCGCGCGGCGGCGGTTCCATCGAAGACCTGTGGGCGTTCAACGACGAACGCGTCGCGCGCGCGGTTGCTGCCTCGAAAGTTCCCGTGATATGCGGAGTCGGTCACGAAACGGATTTCACCCTGTGCGATTTCGCCGCCGACCTGCGCGCGCCGACTCCCACCGCCGCCGCTGAACTCGCCACGCAAACAACACTCGAAGATCTCCACTTTCAACTTTCCACTTTCCACTCCCGCCTCACCGCTTCGACCCTCGACCTGATCTCTGCAAAACGGACCGAACTCTCCTCCCTCGCCTCCCAACTTCGCCGCCTTTCTCCCTCGCGCCGCATCCAATCCGAGCGTCAACGCGTGGACGAGTTGTCCCGCCGCGCTTTGTCGTCCCTGGTTCATCGAATAAAATTACAATCGGCGCATTTGAACGGAACACGACGCAGACTGGAGGCGTTGAATCCGCTGGCAGTGTTGGCGCGCGGTTATGCCGTGGTGACGCGCAAGAGCGATGGGCGCGTGGTGTTGCGGGTTGCGTTGGCAAGCGACGAAATGAAGGTGAGAGTCAGCGACGGAGAGTTCGAGGTGAGAAAACAGTGAGCAGTGAGCAGTTTTGTTCCCTAATCGCCCCGCGCAATCGCCAATCGAAAATCGTAAATCGGAGTAATCATGCCAAAAGGATCGTCCAAAAAAACAGAAAAACCCGTCGAAGAGTTGACCTTTGAAGAGGCGCTCGCCGAACTGGAGGAGATCGTCGCTTTGCTGGAGGAGGAACAGGGTCAACTCGAGGAGGCGATCAAACTCTTCGAGCGGGGGCAGGCTCTGGCGTCGCGTTGCGGCGAACTTCTCGAAGCCGCGGAACTCAAAGTGAGACAGGTCGCCGGGGATGAGGTCGTCCCATTCGAGGAAGAGTCCGAATGAATCTCGCCGCCGTGTTGGAAAACAAGGCGTTGATCGCAGGCTTGAGCGCGTGGCTGATCGCGCAGATCATCAAAATGCCGCTGGATTACCTGCGGACGCGCAAGTGGAACTGGGCGCTTCTCATCACCACGGGCGGCATGCCCAGTTCGCACTCGTCACTGGTGACTGCCACAACTCTTGCGATCGGGTTGTATCATGGCTTTGATAACCCGCTTTTTGCGTTGGGCGTCGCCATCACGATGATCGTCACCTACGACGCAGCGGGCGTGCGCCAGCAGGCGGGCATCCACGCACAGCGCATCAACGTGTTGTTCGACGAACTCCTGCACGGACACCCGATCAACCAGAAGGATTTGCGGGAGGTGCTTGGACATACTCCGCTGGAGGTGATTGGGGGAATCTTGCTGGGGCTGATCGTTGCCACCGCGCAATGGATGATTTGGAAGTAGAATCGCAGTTGTTGCCGTCCAAAGACGGTTCATGCCAACATCGAAAAGGAGTAACGAAATGGACGAACTTGTTGATCTCGTGGTGAAAAAGACCGGGCTCCCGAAAGAGACCGCACGGTCGGCTGTCACGGTGGTGCTGGATTATCTCAAGAAGAAACTGCCTCCTCCGGTCGGCTCGACAATTGACAGTTACCTGAGCGGCAAGGGTGATCTTGCTTCTGCCGCGAACCTGCTCGGCGGGTTGATGGGCGGCTCGAAAAAGAAAAAGTAGTCAGCGCAGGATGTCATTGCGAGGAGGGCGCAGCCCGACGAAGCAATCTTCTCGCAATGACACGAACAAGCGTCCTCGCTTCGGGGACTTTGAGAATAAGGACTGCGAGCAAATAGATGATTCCCCCGACTGCAACGCCGCCTAAAGCGACGAGCCAGCGGTTCATTCCCACTGTTGCCTGAATCCAGAACAATAAACCGACTCCCATTCCCAACGCGGACAGCGCCACGCGCCACGCGCCATCCGCAATGGATTTGCCCTCGATTCCGTTCAAGCGCTTCCGCATGAAGAGGAACAACACGGTCGCTTCGAGCGCGGTGGCGAATGAATTTGCCAATGCCAGCCCCCCAAGCGGATGCCAGCCGATTTGCGCGAACCACCTTGAGAACAAAATGCTGCATACGACATTGAGCCCCATCGCAAACGTGCCGATGACAACCGGGGTCTTCGTATCCTGCTGGGCGTAGAAGGCGCGGGTCAGCACCTCCATGATCGAGTGACCGACCAGTCCCGCCGCGTACCAGAGCAACGCCCATGCCACGAGTTGCACGTCCCGCTCATCGAACTCGCCGCGTTGATAGAGGAACGAAACCAACGGCACGCGCAACATCATCAATCCAATACTCGCAGGAACAGCCAAAAGCAAAATTCCGCGTAACGATGCCGCCAGCGATGAGCGCATCTCGTCCCGTTTGCCGAGCGCGTGCTGCGCGGAAAAGGTCGGCATGGCGGCAATGGCGACGGACTGCGCGATGGCGGCTTGCGCCATGAGCATCAGCGAGAATCCATAGTACAGGGCGGAGACGCTTCCCGCTTCCATTTTGGAGGCGAGCCAGGTGTTGACCCAGAAATTGAGTTGCACAACGGCAACGCCGAGGAGGCGCGGGAGCATGAGGAGGAGGACGACGCGGACGTTGGAGTCGTGGAGACCCAGTGAAAAGTGGAAAGCATGCCCTGAGCGCAGCCGAAGGGTGGAAAGTGGGAATTGACGAGTGACAAGTCTTACAAGCGGCGGAAGTTGTATCGCCAGATATAAGACCGCGCCGATTGCTACACCCCATGCAAGACCGTAAATTCCCATGGAGGGGGCGAGGAAGAGCGCGCCGAAGATGATCCCCAATTGATACAAGGCGGGCGTGAGCGCGGGGATGAGGAAGACCTGGTGCGCGTTGAGGATGCCGATGACCAAACCGCCCAATCCGAAAAGGACGGCGGAGATCAATTGAATGCGAAGCAATGAGATCGTGAGGGCGAAAAGTTCCGGGTCGGTGGAAAAGCCCGGGGCGAGGGCGAAACGGACAACCTGCGGGGCGAATAAAGCCAATAGAATGGCGAGCAGGCTGAGGGTCAGCGTGACCGCATTGGCGAGGGCGGAGGCGAGTCTCCAGGCGGAGTCCTTTTCATCGCGGGCGAGCAACCCGGTAAAAGTCGGGATGAACGCGGAGCCAAGCGCGCCTCCCGCGACCAGAAGAAAGAGCGTCTCGCTGACGCGGTTCGCTGCGTAGAAGGAATCCAGTTCGAGCGACGCGCCGAAGACGCCGGCGACGATGACGCCGCGCGCCAGCCCCATGAGTTGACCGAAGAGGATGGCGAACATCACCGTCCCTGCGGCGCGGGCGATTTGTCTGTTTGCATTGGTGAGGGTCACGGGGGAGGATTATAATCGTGAAAACCTGAGGAGAGAGTATGAGCGCAGTGACCCAGCATGGGTATCTATTGCTTGCGGATATTTCCGGTTACACGTCGTTCGTGGCGGAGACGGAACTCGAACATTCGCACGAAATATTGTCCGATCTTTTGGGAACGATCTGCGAGAAGATCGAAGCCCTGCTCACGATCAGCAAGCTGGAGGGCGACGCGGTTTTTGCGTACGCGCCCGAAGCGACAATCCAACGCGGCGAGACGCTGCTGGAATTGATCGAAGCCACGTACCTTGCCTTCCGCGACCGGCAGACTTCGATCAAACGGGCGACGACCTGCACGTGTAACGCCTGCCGAAACATCCCTTCGCTCGATCTCAAGTTCATTGCCCATCACGGAGATTATGTCGTCCAACGGGTGCGCGATATACGCGAACTGGTTGGGTCGGATGTCAACCTGATCCACCGCCTGCTCAAAAACCACATCGCTGAGACGACAGGCTGGCGCGCCTACGCCATGCTGACGGAACAGTGCCTCGATCATTTGAAGTTGAATCTCGAAGCCGCATACGCGCTGGTGGAGGAATACGAACACCTGGGGCAGGTAAGGACTTACAATCTCGACCTGCATCAACGTTACAGGGAGATCACCGAGGAACGCCGCATTATGATTGACGAAAAGGATGCCGATCTGATCGTCCGTGTTGACTTTTCCACGCCTCCACCCGTGACTTGGGAATGGCTCCAGGACCCGATCAAACGCAACCTTTGGACCGAGGGCATTCATTGGACCGTTGGCGACCGACCCAGAGGGCGCGCGGGAAGGGGCGCGAGCAATCATTGCGCGCATGGGAAGTCAGTCAGCACTGAGACTACCCTCGACTGGCGTCCGTTCGAGTACTCGACAGTGGATTCGTATGAAAACGGGAAGAAGACCATGTCTGAGACAATCCGTTTTGAACCCCTGCCCGATGGCGGGACGCGTGTGCACGATTTCATGCAAGTGCACATGCCCCTTCCGCGTTTCCTTCGGCAGATTATTGCACGCGTGGTGCTGATCCACCAAATGAAGTACGACCAATTTGTCGCCAAAGCCGCGCGCCTGGCTGGGGAGGAATACAATCGCAGCAGGGAATCCAATGAATCTTAACCGCCGATTTCAATATGGACTGTTCGTCATAATATTTCTGCTATCTGCTTGTGGGGAGGTCACACAAACTGCAACGCCCGAAGTTGACATCACCCCAACGCCCGGCGATGAACTTACGCCAATTGACTTGCAGGCCGGCTTCGGCGTGCGCGGTCCCTGGTTCGAGTTGTACGTGACGAATCCGGATAGTCCGCTCTCGCCGCAGGGGACGGGCGGGATTGACGGACCGCTCGTCGCAGCGATGGACGCGGCGCGCTTGAGCATTGACGTTGCCGCATACAGCATCACGTTGAACAGCGTCCGCAATGCGTTGTTGAACGCGCGCGACCGCGGCGTGACGGTGCGCATGGTCATGGAATCAACCAACATGGACAGTTCGGACGTGCAAAGGTTGTTGGAGGCGGGGATTCCCATCGTGGGAGACAACCAGCCAGGTTTGATGCACAACAAATTCATGGTCATTGACCGCTCGGAGGTCTGGCTGGGTTCGATGAACTTCACCGATTCGGGGACGTACGAGGATAACAACAATATGATCCGCATCCGTTCGACGAAGATGGCGGGGAATTACGCGAAGGAATTCAACGAGATGTTCGAAGACGACAGGTTCGGTCCCGATGTCGTCGCGGAGACGCCAAATCCAAATCTCACGCTCGACGGCACGCGCGTGGATACCTACTTCTCCCCGGACGATCACGTATTGACCGCGCTCTACAACTTGTTGAGCGAGTCCCGGGAGAGTATTTACTTCCTCGCTTTCTCATTCACATCCAACGAATTGGGGGAGATCGTCCGTGAAAAGGCGGAGGCAGGACTCGATGTCAAGGGTGTGATGGACGAGGAGCAGATCAAATCGAACCAAGGCACGGAATTCGATCCGTTCCGCCAGGCGGGGTTGGACGTGTTGATTGACGGGATTGACGGTCAGATGCATCACAAGATTTTTATCGTGGACGGGAGGATCGTCGCGCTTGGCTCTTATAATTTTTCGAGGGCGGCGGAGGAACGGAACGATGAGAACGTCGTCGTCATTTACGACGAGCGGATCGCAGAATTTTTCATGCAGGAATTCGAGCGCGTCTACGATCACGCGCACGAATGAACGTATGGAATCAGCCAGCTCGCTGGCGGAAACGGGAGCAAGGCTCCCTGAGTCCAAAGAGGAAACGCGATGACCGAAACATTAAAACTACTCGCCGTCTTTGCCCACCCGGATGACGAATCGATGGGGATGGGCGGGACGCTGGCAAAATATTCCGCCGAGGGGGTGGAGACGTACCTCGTCTGCGCGACGCGCGGGGAGAGAGGCTGGTTCGGGGACGAAGGATCGAATCCCGGCTTCGAGCGAATCGCCCAGATCCGTGCGAAGGAGTTGGAGGCGGCAGGGAAAATCCTGGGTTTGAAGGAGATCCATTTCCTGGATTACATTGACGGTGATCTGGATCGAGCCGATCCGATGGAGGCGATCGGCAAAATTGCCGCGCACATTCGGAGGATCGAGCCGCAGGTGATCGTCACGTTTCCACCCGATGGGAACTACGGGCATCCCGATCACATCGCGATCAGCCAGTTTACTCATGCGGCCGTCGTCTGCGCGGCGGATGCGGGTTATCCCGATCCTTCGGGGCTGCCGCCGCGCCGCGTATCGAAATTCTATTACATGGTGGATACGGAAGAATTCGTGAACTTCATTCTGCCCCATGTCGGCGAGATCGTCCATGAGGTGGACGGGCGGCAGCGCAATGAAGTGGCGTGGAGGGAATGGTCTGTGACCACCCGCGTGGATGTCGCCTCTCGCTGGAAGACCGCGTGGGATGCGATCCTTTGTCATCAAAGCCAACTGCCCAGCATCGCTCCGTTGCTGGGTTTGTCGAAGGACGAGGTTCGCCGGTTGTTGGCGCTTCAAGGCGCGTTCTATCGAGTTTTTAGTTTTGTGAATGGAGGGAGGAAGGTGGAGACGGACTTGTTCGAGGGCTTGCGGTAATCAGGCGGGCAGTTCCTTCATCCGCCCGACTTCCATCTGCGCGCCGAGGCTGGCAAAGATGTCCCGCGCTTCCCGCCACATTTTTTCAGCCCGTTCCCGGTGATTGCGTTTGAACTCGTGACGCGCCCATTCGCGCAGGGTGCGGGCGCGTTCCATGTCAATTTCAGCCTCCACAAAGACCTTCACGCTTCTGCCGAAGCAGGTTTCCGCGTCGTATTTCCCCGGTTTGCGCGTTTCCCAATCCGAAAAGCGGACCACGTCATTCGTCCGGTCGCAGATCATTCCCAGCGTGCGCCATGCCATGCCGGCGTATTCGGGCGTCTTTTCCTCCTCCGCCAAAACCAGCGCCTGGCGGGCGGAATAAAAGGCTTCCTCGTACCTGCCCAAGCCGATCAGTGCCTCGGCACGGTAGTTGAAAGTGAGCGGCATGCACCACGAGCCGGTGATACCCGCCATTTGGATCGCCCTCCGCAGGTCGGCTTCCGCGGCTTCGTAATTTCCCAAAGCCGCCTGTTCGCCACCGCGGTTCGTGAGGAATACGATCTCTCCGTCCCTGTATCCCACCTCGCGCGCGATGGACAACGCGCTGTCATACCTTTGGAATGCGGTCTCGTAATCGCCGCGCGCGTCCGCGATCACGCCGAGGTTGCTGAGCAGGTCCATGCCCTGTTGTCGGTTGCCCAATTCCTGAAAGATCTCCAGGGCGTTTTCCCAATACTCTTCCGCCTCGTCGAACCGACCTGAGACGTAATACGCCGCCCCTAAAAGATTCATGCACCGCGCCATCTCGTTCTGGTTGTTCAACTCCGTGAATACGGCAAGCGCCTGTTCCGCAAGGGACATTGCCGCCTGCGATTCTCCCAACCGGTAACGGGCGGAACCCTGCATCCACAACGCCCGCGCGAACTCGAGTTTCGAGTCGGCATCCCGCGCCAACGCCTCCGCGCGGATCGCGCTTTGCAGGGAAGCCTGGTTATCTCCCTGGTAACTGAGCGAGGTGGCGAGTCCCTGCAAAGCCCGCGATTGAGCCGCCAGGTCGTCCGCCGCCTGCGCGGTCTCGAACATATTGTTGAAAACGTCGGCAGCATCCGTGTAGCGCGCCTGCCAGTTCAACACTTCGCCGAGGCGCGGGAAGATGTCCAGTTTCAAATGGATATGTTCCGCAGAGCCGTGTTGATCGAGAAAATCGAGCGCTTTGCGGTAATAGGCTATGGCTGAGTCGGATGCGTACCTGCTTTGGGCTTGTTTGCCCGCGCGCGCGTACCATTCCGCGGCTTTCAGGAATTCGCCGGCGCGCTCGTAATGTTCGCCCACGCGTCCTGCATATTCGTTGACGCGTTCGCCGCCAACTCCCACCAGCCCTTCGGCGGCTTGAATGTGATAGACGGGGCGGAGCCTGAGCAAAACGCTTTCATAGGTCACGTCGTGGAGAATCTGATTCTTGAAGATGAACTCCATCGCCTGTTTGGAGGCGGACTCCTCGTACCGAAAGACCAATTCCTTGGCGCGCAGCACCCCCAGCCTGTCCATGACCGGGATCGCCGTTTCCGCGCTTTGGAACTCCGGGTTGCGCATGTGTTCGAGGATGTCCGTCCAGAAGATGCGTCCCACCACGGACGCCTGTTGCAGCGTTTCGCGGACGTCCGCCTTCAAGCCGTCCAACCGCGCCTGGAGCAATCCCGTCAATGTGGCTGGGACCTTGAGATCGGAAAGACGCTTCATCTCCACCGACCACTGCTCCGCCCCCCTGATAATGACTCCTCCCTCGATCAGCACCTTGATCAATTCCTCTACGTAGAACGGACTTCCCTCCGCCTTTTGGAGGATCAGGTCCGTCAACGCCTCGGGGATCTTCGGGACCTTTTGCAGGATTTCCCGGATGAGCTCGCGGGTTTCCGCGTCAGAAAGCGGGAGCAGGTTCAAGGTCAGGTTATGAACCGTGCCTGTCCCCCAATTGGGTCTGTTTTCGAAGAAGGTCGAGCGCATCAGCCCGATGATCAGGAGGGGCAGGTCGGGTTTCGTGTTCATCGCGTAGTCGAGAAAATCCAGCGAGCCGCTGTCCGCCCAGTGGATATCCTCGAGGAATATGACCACCGGCTGGCGCTGTGACAGTTCCGTCAGCAACTGCGCGGCGTAGTAAAAAGCCCTGTCGCGGATCTGCCGCGCGTCTCCCAGAATGCCTTTCAAATGGGGGCTGGCCGAAAAATCGAGACCGATGAGGTGACCGATGAAATGGGCGTACAGAATGGCGTTGTCCCTGTCGCTCGTGTTTTTCAGGATGTCGCTTTCGAGTTTTTGCCGCGCGACGGCGGCGCGGTCGCTCTCTTCGATCTCGAACGCCGAAGCGAGAATGCCGCGCAGAAGCGAATAGGGTATCTGAAAGGTCTCCTGCGCGGCGCGTCCCTTGAAAAGGGTCACGGGCTGTTCTTGCGCGTCGAGCCATCTGCCGAATTCGAATAACACGCGCGATTTGCCGATGCCGGCCTCCGCCACGAGGTTGATCAGGTGCGTCTGGCGTTTTTCGAGCGTCTCTTTGAAGGCGGCTTTCATCTGCGCCAGTTCCTGCTCGCGGCCGATGGTGCGCGTCTCGATGCCTTCGACGCCGCGGGTGGTATCGCGGAAGGAACGCGGTTTCACCCCGTTAACCGTGAAGACTTGGATCGGTTCGCTCTTGCCCTTGACGGTTAGCGGTTCGAGGGCTGTGATGTTGAACAGTCCCCTTACGTGCTGGTGTGTGTCGTGGGAGATCAATATCCCGCCAACGGGCGCGGCATGTTCCAACCGGCTGGCGAGGTTCACGGTATCGCCGATGGCTGTGTATTCCCCCATGGTGCCGACCGTGCCAAGCAGGGCGGGACCGGTGTTGATGCCGATCCGCAGTTGGATGTTTTGGATCTGGTTCCTGTAATCCGCCAGGGTTTCGGATCGTTCCCGCTTCCACGCCCGGATCTCGGACTGGATCTGCAACGCGGCGCGGATGGCGCGCTCCGGGTCGTCTTCGTGGGCGGTCGGCGTGCCGAACAGCGCCATGATCGCGTCGCCGATGTGCTTGTCAATGAAGCCGCCGTGATCGAGGACGGCTTTGTCCACGCGCGACCAGAGGGAGTTGATCACCTCGGTGACGACTTCGTGATCCATCGTCTCAGCCATGGCGGTAAACCCGGAAACGTCCGCGAAAAGGACGGTGACCAGTTTCCGTTGCTGCGGTTTGTGCGAGGCGCGTTCCCGCGCGTCCAGTTTGGCAAGTTTTTCGCGCATGGACGCCAGGGCGACCTCCGCAGCCTCATCCCCCAACTCGAAGCGCCTGGCTTCGACGGCGGCGATTGCCCGCTCCAGATTTTCGCGTTCGTTCGGTTCTGCCGGATTGTTCCGTAAATTCATACAGGCTCGCAACCTGCGCTGCCGCGCGCGGCTCCGCGATCATTGTAACCTTTTGGATATGTTACGGTCATTACAATATAAGTAAAATTTACCCGATTATCTATCATTTTCCATTTGCGTGCAACAGGCTGTGACCGTCGTTTCTTTACAGAGAAAGGAGGCAGTCCGGGGAAACAGAAAAAAACGAGTTTTGCTCATCGAATTGGTTCGACCACTCATAGAGGAGAGACATGAACAAGAAACTGTTTACCATTCTGGCGGCGCTGATGATCCTGACGCTTTCGACCTCGACGGTGTTTGCAGGCGGCGCGGTCAAATTATCGGGTGTTACCTTCTCGCTCGGTTCGCTCATCGCCTCCGGGTTCGCCAGCGGGTTGGGCAATACCGACGTGACCATTGTTTTGGACGCCAGCGGCATTCCAGCTGTCGTCTGCACCAACTACGGCGGCAATGACGTGCCGGGTCAAAGTTATCCCAAGGTGTCCGCCACTGGACAGCAGACACTCGACGGCGCTGACCCCATCCGAAAGAACGGCAAGTCGCCCTTCTTCACAGAGACCGACGATCCTGAAACCATCCCCTGGGATGAAGCCGGTTGTCCCAACCCCAACTGGACCGGGCGCATTGACTTCATCTTCTGGACGAACGCCACGATCTCGGTTTACGACACAGCCACCGGCGCGCTGCTGCTGACCCAGAATTACACCTGCACGACCACGCGCAACCCCGACAGCGTCAGTTGCGCGCTGGTCAGGT
>JABWAU010000094.1 GCA_013360875.1 Anaerolineales bacterium
CTGGCGTTCATCCTTTCGCAGATCGTCCGCCGCACATTAGCCCGCCCGATAGGCGAAGGGTGGAGCAGGTTCGTTGCGAGCCTGGTCGCGCTGCTCGTTGTGATTTGGACCATAAAACTGATTTTGGACTCGGCGGGCGCGGCGGGTCTGGTGGTGATCCTGGTCACTGCGCTGACCGGCGCATTCGCGATCGGTTCCGAAAGATTCGCCGCGGACCTGGTTTCGGGCATCGGTCTTCTCTTCTCACGCGAGTATGCCGTCGGCGATTTTGTTTCACTGGCAGGTTACGAAGGAAAGGTCGTAAACATCTCGCTGACCACGACAACGCTGGAAAACGATTATGGCGATTTGGTCTACATTCGCAACGCCGAGGCGACGGGCGGAACGGTCGTCAAATACCCATCCAAACCCGTGCATCTGGTTACGATCAAAGTGCCGTTCCCGGTGGATCAGGATTTGAACATTGCCGTCTCTGCCATTGAAGCGGCGGTGAAGGACTTTTCCCCCGAGTTGGCAAACCAGCCTTATCAGCCGACGGTGATCGTGGAATCGGGCGAGGCGGGTTACTTCACCATCGAGATCCGCGCCTACACCGCGAAAAAAGGGGATTATGAAACTGAGAAGACGCGCCTCTACCTGCTTGCGACCAATGCGGTCAAGCGCGCCGGACAAAAACTTGCCCGCTAATTCTGCGCCGACATGACCGTTCCCCGTTCCAGCCCGCCGAGGAAACGCCGCGCTTCGGTTGCGTCCGTTGTGTTCACGGTCACTATGACCACGACCATTATCGCAACCGGCGGATTTGGCGCACTCCCCGTCAACCCGATCACAACGACGTTCCAGGAGGAGATCGGAAGAAATCTTCCCGAGCCTGTTCTGGGTTTCTTCAATTCTTATCTGGACGATCTCTCGGTTCCGACGATTCCGCCCCAGCCTGCTTCAACTCCCAATCCTTCCCTTGATCTGATTGCTCTTCTGCTTGGCGGCACACCGACCGAGACTCCTGAAACCTTGCCCCCCTCGCCAACGGAGACGCTCTCTTTCACCCCCTCGCCTACAGAAACGTCCACCTCCGCATTCACCCCGACCTCTACACTGACCGCAACACCCACCTTCACGCCCACATTCACTCCCACCCCCACGCCCACTCGAATATGCTCTCGTCCGTCAGCGACGCCCGCAACCACGACATTTATCAACGGTTCGGGGTTGAGCATAGAAATCTATCTGGTAAGCCCCGATTGCAAACTAACCCTTGCCAGCGCGCTCGGTCCGGAGCAATCCATCATGCTGGAGACATTTATCGGTCAACTCTGGTGGTTCATTGATTCCGCTGACGGGCATCTGATCGCCGATTATGTCGTCTCCTCGACGGACGAGACCGTGGATGTTTCAACAGGGACGGTCATCGCCGCGACGGTAACCCCTGCGACGCCGTCCACATCCGTTCCGTTTGCTGGTTTTACGGTAAGCAACGTAAGTTTGACAGACGATCTTGCTCAATTTGGTACGTCCATCACGCTCGCACCGGGACAGGAATTCTACGTGTCCTATGATTTCCGGGTCTTCAACGATCCCTGCCCGGGGTGTATCACGCAACTAGTCACCGGGCTGGGCAATCCCGGCACTCATGCCGGAACGTGCGCCTACAACGGCGTGCCGGGCGTTTCTCCCGGTGTGAACGGCTTCGAAAGCGTCACGCTTTACGCCCCTGAAGCGTCAGGCACGTATTATGTCGTTGTGGAATATCATTGGCAATTCAACTGCGGAGATGCGTTGTCATTCTATGGAACGGGCGGCTCGGTATCTCCTCAATACATCGGACAAATCACTGTTCCATAATAAACTGAAATGACGTAACATAATAATCCTGACCGGCGTCTATTGCCTGTCAGGATTACTTACTCATTTTGGAAAGTGTCTGAAAACTCTGCCAGATGTCATTTCGACGAGCGCGCTCTCGAACGAACGTGAGAGACCTTACCGAGCGCCGCTCAGGGTAAAACTCGCGAGGAGAAATCCTGTCTCGTCTGGGCAAAGATTTCTCGCTTCGCTCGAAATGACAAGACCCTTCGCTCGAAATGACAATGCCGCGTACACGCCAGCCTCGCTGATATTGTTTTCAGACACTCTCTTGCGCAGTACTGCGAAACCACGGTTTCGCAGTTGCCAGGCACCGTGAATGTTGCGGTAAGAGCAAACTGCGTAACATCAGTTACATACTAAAGGAGCAGACGATATGACCCGATCCAAAACCATCCTTGCCGTGCTTGCCCATCCCGACGACGAGTCCTTCGGGCTTGGCGGTACGCTGGCGCTTTATGCGCAAAAGGGATATGACGTCTACCTTGTCTGCGCGACGCGCGGCGAAGCGGGTTCAATGGACGAGGAGCATTTGCGGGGATTCAAGGACAAGGCGGAACTCCGCACGGCTGAATTGATGCGCGCCGCAAAGATCCTCGGTTTGAAGGAAGTCTTCTTTCTGGGTTACCGCGATTCTGGAATGAACGGCTCGGAGGACAATAAACATCCCGACGCGCAGGTCAACCATCCCGTTGAAGAGGTGGCGGGACGCGTCGTCAAATACATCCGTAAGTTGAAACCCGATATTGTTTTGACCTTCGACCCGATCGGCGGATACAAGCACCCCGACCACATCCACATCCAGCGGGCGACGACGCTCGCCTTCGAAAAAGCCGACGATGTCTCCTTCTACCCCGAGGCTGGCATCCTGAGCGGAGAAGAAGAAAAGCCATTCAAACCGCGCGCCCTCTACTATCACGTTTTCCCGCGCTGGTTCCTCAAGTGGGCAACGCGCTTGATGCCCCTGTTCGGAAAAGACCCGCGCAAATGGGGTAGAAACGGCGATATTGACCTGACCGAACTGATCGTAGATTTCCCTGTTCACGTGAGTGTTGACATCCGTCCGGTGGCGGAGATCAAACGGCAAGCGGGCGAACAACATGCTTCGCAGGGCGGTATTGCCATGCGCCGCGGCTGGATGGGAATTATGACGAAAGTTTTCGGAGAGCGGGAAGATTACATGCGCGCTTACCCGCCGGTGAACGGACATTTCACCAACAAGCGCGATCTGTTCGACGGGATCTAACCCTCCGCCGCGAATGAGGCGGGGAACTTTCCCGTCCCTGAGGGCGTTATTGGGGTGTATCAAAGCATGTTAGAATCCCCTCATCAATTCCTATGACAGACACAACATCACAACCGGTTCATCGTTTCAGCCTGCCGCGCTTCTTCGCGGTATTGTTCCGCCCGCGCTCGGCTTTTGCGGAGATGGCTTCCGAATCGCGCCTGACCTGGTCCACTCCCATGCTCGTGTTGAGCGTCACCGCGCTCCTCGTCGTATTGGCGGCTGGATATTTGAAGACCCGCGCCGCCATGATGGGCGAGATCACCCTGCCTCCCGACTGGCAGTGGTGGACGCCCGAAATGCAGGAAAGATACATGCGGGCACAACAAGCCACGCAGGGACCCGTGTTTGCGTACGTCATTCCACTCGTCGGCGCGTGGACTCGTCTCTGGGTGGGGTGGCTCGTGCTTTCCGGGTTGCTGCATCTCGGCTCGACGCTTTCCGGCGGGCGCGGCACCATGCAGGGTTCGCTGAACGTGGTTGCCTGGGCGAACGTCCCGTTTGCATTGCGAGATATTCTGCGTCTTGTCTTTATGCTGGTCACTGGGCGCGCTATTGCTAACCCCGGTCTTTCCGGTTTTACCTCCGCATCCGGCTTTGTCTCGCACCTGCTCACACGTACGGACATTTTCCTGGTCTGGAGCATGATCCTGCTGGTCGTGGGCCTCGCGGCTGCGGATGGATTGACGAAGGGTAAATCGTTTGCAATCGTTCTGATCGTCTTGATCCTGTTTCTTTTGACCAGCGCGGGCTTGGACGCGCTCGGATCGGGGTTGAGCGGCTCGGTGATTCAGCGTCCCTTCTTCTAGTTTGGATCCGCATGGTTGGGAAATGACCAAGTCCCTTGTACGCGTCGCCGGTTTGAAAAAATACTATCAGATGGGCGGAACCGTCGTACGCGCCCTCGATGGCATTGACCTTGAAATCAAACCCGGCACGTTTACCGTGGTGATGGGCCCTTCGGGCTCCGGCAAAAGCACCTTGCTCTACCTGCTCGGCGGTCTGGATCGGGGCACATCGGGCGAAATCTGGGTGGATGGACAATCCTTGAACGACATGGACGAAAACTCACTGGCTCTCTTTCGTCGCCGCAGCATGGGCTTTGTCTTTCAATCCTTCAACCTCATCCCAAGCATGACCGCGCTTCAAAACGTGGCATTCCCCATGCAATTTGCTGGAGTGACTTCAGCCCGGCGCGAGATGCAGGCACGCAACCTCCTTGCGCAGGTCGGGCTCGAAGACCGGGCGGAGCATCGTCCCACCGAACTCTCCGGCGGACAACAGCAACGCGTCGCCATTGCCCGCGCCCTGGTCAACGACCCGGACCTGATCCTCGCCGACGAACCGACCGGCAACCTCGATACCGCCAGCGGCGCGGCGATCATGCAACTCCTCTCGGACCTGCACCTTGCAGGGAAAACCGTGCTGGTCGTTTCGCACGACCCGCGCATGACGCGTTTCGCGACGGATAAGATATTCCTGCTCGATGGGCGGGTGGTGAGCGAGGAGGAATACCAATCCGCTTCACTGGGAACGATGGACCTTTGAACCTGGATATTTGGAGAAACATGAAAACCCAATTACTACGCATTGTCTCCTTTGCGCTTTTGGCGGCTTTGATGGTGGCAGTCATTCCCCACCCTGTCCAAGCCCAAGCCCCCACCATTTCTGGAGTTACTCCGCCTCAAATAGTCAACAACGTGGATAACATCATCACCATAACCGGAACGAACTTTGACTCGACGGCACAGGTTACATTGGGAGGTACTGCGCTATTACGTTTGACTCAAGGTCCGACCGAATTGACTGCCCTGGTTCCTGCCGGGTTTCCGGTTGGTAGTTATGATGTAACGGTGACAACGAATATCGGTCCTGTTTCCTGCCTGGCGCCCTGTGTTGTAGTCTCCAATCCTCCGACTGTCCCTTTCTCCCGTCCCCAGTTCGCGGTGTACTCCTCCAAAATAACGGGCAATGTCAGGGTCAACGGCGAGGTGACTTTGAAAGTGGTCATGGAAAACGTGGGACGAGCCACCGCCTATAACGCGCAGGCGGCGTTCGCCTCCTCCGATCTTGTCCCGACGAAGACGGGCGGCATCGCCATTGTCGGCAACGTTGATTATGACGACGAAGTGGAAGTCAGCCAGACGTTCATCGTTTCGTCCCTGAACACCGGGTTTGGTGTGATCGTTGTTGACATGACGGTCACGTATTACGACGAGAAAGGCACGACCTATTCCGACAAGTTCACGCTGTCCATCCCGGTAACTGTCGCGGGCGTCTCCGGCGGACCTCCAGCCGCCACAGCCACTCCCACCGGCGTAAAAGTCTCGCAACTGGTCATCACGCATTACGCCACCAGCATCACGCCTCTTCAGCCCGGCGAACAATTCACCCTCGATCTCGACGTGCAAAATCTGGGGAACGCCAAAGCCCAGCGCATCACCATGATCGTGGGAGGCGGTTCGAGCGGCTCCGGAGGCGGAACCCCACAACCGGGCGGCGTCTCAGGTGGAGGCGGCGACTTCGCCAACTTTGCGCCTGTGGGCGCGTCGAACGTGCAGTCCCTGGGCGATCTCGACATGGGAGGGAAACTAAAGGCAAGCCAAAACCTGATCGTCAACGTGAACACGAACCCGGGCGCCTACCCCATGCGCATCACGTTTTCGTATTTGAACGACAAGGGCGAAACGATCAGCGACGAGCAGGTGATCACCCTGCTCGTGTACAGCCTCCCCAACGTGGACGTCAGTTTTTATCGTCCGCCCGATCCCTTCTTTGCCGGTCAACCGGGCGCGTTGCCCATTCAGATCGTGAATTTGGGGAAACGGCTGGTCGTGTTGGGTACAATGAAGATCGAAGCGGAGGGAGCGGTCCTCGAAAACGGGACCAGCCTGGTCGGGTCGCTCGACGCGGGCGGTTATTTCACGCTCGATGCGTTCGTGACACCCGAACAGCCCGGTCCGCTCACACTGGACATCACCATTGATTACACGGACGACTTCAACCAATCGCGCACCATCACCCGTACGCTGGTAATCGAGGTCACGGAGGCGATGATCGAACCGCCGATTGACGATCCCTCCTTCAACAACGGCGGCGGGTTCCCCGCGCCCTCGCAGGAAACCGCATGGCAAAAGGTCTGGCGCTTCATTCTTGGACTGTTGGGGCTGGATAGCGCGCCCTCGACAGACGGCATCCCCGGACCAGGACCCCAGATCGAAGAGCCGATTCCCGCTCCACCGCCTGCCGGCGGAAAAGGCTGATCGCATCTTTCTCCCGCATGAAATTTTTTGACCTGCTTCGACTCATCTTCGGCAACCTGAACCGCCGCAAAGGACGCGTGGCGCTTACCGCCATCGGCGTCGTCATTGGTACGGCGGCGGTTGTGATTCTGGTTTCGCTGGCAATCGGTTTGCAAATGAACGCCAACGAGCAACTATACGGCATCGGCGACCTGACGCAGATCCAGGTCAGCCCAACGTATGGAGAAGGCCCGGTGGTGGTTGGACCAGGCGGGGGCGGAGGCGGAGGCGGAGGCGCTCCTCCACAACAGAAACTTCTCACGAACCTCGCGCTGGAGGAAATTCGGGCGATCCCCGGTGTGGAATGGGTTGTCCCGCGCGAATTTTTGATGGCGGGCGGGATGGTCAAATATCAAAGACTGGAAGGCTGGGCGAACATCATCGGCGTTGACGTGGACGATCTCGCTTTGTTGGGTTTGGAGGCGACCCAGGGTTCGACGGCGCTCGGACGCGGCGTCGTTGTGATGGGTCCCATGATCGCGAACAACTTCTACGACCCGCGCCAACGGCCCGGGCAGGAACCCCCTCCTCCGCCCGATCTGTACGATCAGCAGATCCAAATGATCGTCTCGAAATGGGACGCGCAGGGGAACGAAACGCGCAAGAACATCAGCCTGCGTGTGAGCGGCGTGCTGAAGGAGGCGCGCGGCGAATCGGATTGGACGATCTACATGCCGCTCGACCAGGTCAAGGCGTTGAACGAATGGGCGATGAACCGCCGCATCAATTACAACAAGGACGGGTACAGCATGGCGGTCGTGAAGGTGGCGAACGTGGACCAGGTGCTGGACGTGGCTGACCAGATCACGCAACTGGGCTATCAGGCATATACGCCGCAATCCTTCGTCCAGGGCATCAACAACTTCTACGTGATCCTGCAGGTCATTTTTGGCGGCGTTGGCGCGATCGCATTGCTGGTTGCCGCCATCGGCATTGCGAACACCATGGCAATGTCCATCCTCGAACGCACGCGCGAGATCGGCTTGATGAAGGCGGTCGGCGCGACCAACCGCGACGTGCTTGCCATTTTTTTGGGGGAAGCCTCCGGCATCGGTTTCCTCGGCGGGCTTGGCGGGGTGCTTATCGGCTGGCTGGCGGGACAAGCCATCAACGTCATCGCGATCGTGTATCTTGCCGGGCAGGCAAATCAGCAGGGGGGTCCGCCGCCGAGCGTGGCTGTGTACACGCCGTTGTGGCTGCCGGTCTTTGCCCTGGTCTTTTCCACCCTGATCGGGATGATCTCCGGGTTGTATCCCGCACTGCGCGCCGCGACCATGATCCCTGTGATGGCGCTCAAATACGAATAGCGCCTTCTCTCCCCCGTATCTTGTTCCCCTCGAAATAAAATTCCCACATCTGGCGCTTGATTTTTTAGAACACTCGTTCTAAAATGGGACTATCCACCCAACCCAAGAGGAGAGCAACCATGTCCAAACGAAATGTCGTGCACGTTGAGATCCCCGCCGTGAACGTCGAAGCCGCCGCCGCTTTTTACAAGGAGTTGTTCGGATGGAGGATCGTCACCTCCCAGGAGATGAACTACACCATGTGGGAAGATGGCACCGGTTCCGGCGGCGGATTCCCGCAGGTCTCGGACGAGAACCCGGCCGGGCGGGTGATGGTCTACATTGACAGCGATGACATCGAAGCAGACCTGAAGAAAGTGGAAAAACTCGGCGGCAGGGTGATCCATCCCAAAATGGAGATTCCCAATACCGGCTGGTTCGGCATCTTCCAGGACCCGACCGGCAACGTCCTTGCGCTCTACACGAGCATGAACCCCGATTTCAACAAGTGAGAACGTTCGCAGCGAAGACTTCAGCCGTCTGGCAATGAACGACTGAAGTCTTCGCTGCATCTTCGTAATTTGGGACAGGGGTACAATCAAGGCATGTCCCTGCCCTCCGACTTCATCAACGAATTGACCCAGCGCTTCACGGGGGACGTTCGGCTTGATTCCGCCTCCCGAATCCTTTACTCCACCGACGCCTCGATCTACCAGGTCGAGCCGACCGGCGTCGTCATTCCCAAAACGCAGGACGACCTGCACGTCGCGGTGGAACTCGCCGCGAAATATGCGATTCCCATCCTGCCGCGCGGCGCGGGCACGAGTCTCGCGGGACAGGCAATCGGCAATTCTCTCATTCTCGATTGTTCGCGCTGGCTGGATAACATCATCGAGATGGACCCCGACTCCCACACTGCGACTGTGGAACCGGGCGTCGTTCTCGCGGACCTCAATTCTGCCGCGGCGAAATTCGGCTTGACCTTCGGTCCCGACCCCGCCTCCGCGGAGCGCGCCACGATGGGCGGCGTGATCGGCAACAATGCTACCGGCGCGCATTCCATTTTGTACGGCATGAGCGCGGATCATTTGCTCGAAGCGGATGTAATTTTGAGCGACGGCTCGTTGGATCGTTGGGGAGTAATCAGTGATCAGTTTTCAGTGAACAGCGATCAGTCGGCAGCGGGCAGTCGTCGGTCTGCAATTCTTTCGACGGTGAAGGAGATACGCGAAAAATACGCCGAAGCCATCAAACAAAATTATCCGAAAACGTGGCGCAATTCGGCAGGGTATCGTTTGAATTATTTGTTGCCCTGGAGTCCCTCCTCGCCTCCTCAATGGAGCATTGGTCGCTGGTTACTGTCCACTGATCGCTACCCGCCTATAAAGCCGAACACCATCAACCTCGCTCCCTTGCTGGCCGGCTCCGAAGGTACACTGGCTGTCATCCGCCGCATGAAGGTCGGGCTCATGCCGAAGCCGAAGCATACGATCCTCTGCGTGCTGGCGTATCGAAGCATCGCGGAGGCGTGCGACGACGCGCCGCGTTTGCTGGAGTTCGGTCCGAGCGCCATCGAGTTGATCCCTCGCATGATCCTGGAACTGGCGCGCAGCGTCCCTGCGTATGCGCGTCAGATGGGGTGGGTGAGCGGTTTGCCGGCCGCGGTGCTGATCGTCGAATTCAGCGGTGACCAACCCCCAGCGTTGAAGGAAGCGGTGCGTGGTCTCGATGCGCCTTCGCTTCGCTCAGACTACTCGACCACCGGGACATTTTTGACCATTGCCGAGTCGAAGGAGGAACAGGCTCAGGTGTGGAATGTCCGCAAGGTGGGACTGGGCATTCTGGATTCGCGTCCGCAAGCCGCACGCCCGGTTGCGTTCATCGAGGATTGCGTCGTGCCTGTCGAACGGCTGGGCGAATACGTGCGCGAGGTCGAAAGGATTCTGGCGGCGCACGGCACGGAGGGCGGAATCTACGCCCACGTCTCGGCGGGATGTTTGCACATCCGCCCGATATTGGATTTGCAGAAGGGCGAGGGCGTGCGGGCGTTGCGAACCATCAGTGAACAGGTCTTTGCGCTGGTGATGCGATTGGACGGCGCGATGAGCAGCGAACACGGCGACGGCATCGCACGGGGCGAGTACATCGAGCGCACTTATGGGAGGGAGGTGACCGAAGCCATGCGTTCGCTGAAGCGCGCCGCCGACCCAGAAAACTTGTTGAACCCGGGCAAGTTGTTCGATGCGCCGCCGATGGATTCACATTTACGATTTGGGGAGGGTTATCGGGTGCGGGTGTGGAAATCCGCCTTGCATTTCGATCACGAGCGCGGACTGGCGGGAGGGATCGAGCAATGCAACGGGCAAGGCGTATGCAGAAAGATGACGGGCGTCATGTGTCCATCCTTTCAGGCGACGCGGGAGGAGGGATTAAGTACGAGGGGGCGTGCGAATTTGTTGAGGGAGTTGAGCAAAGCGGGATTGGAAAATGAAGAATTGGTGAATTCGATTTTCTCCACCCTCGATCTCTGCCTGGCGTGTAAGGGCTGCACTTCGGAATGTCCCAGCGGGGTGGATATGCCGAGGTTGAAGTACGAATTTATGAACGAGTATTACAAGACGCATCGCAGGCGTTTGCGTGATTACCTGTTCGGGTACTTTCACGTTGCAGCGAAATGGCTGACTCCTATTGCGCCGCTGGCGAATTTATTTATGAAGAAGGATTGGTCACGGAGGCTGATCGCGCGAAGGCTGGGGATTGCGGAGGAAAGGGAGTTTCCGTTGTTTGCTGGAGGGGGTCGGGTGTATAGGTATACAGGTACACAGGTACACAATGGGGAGGTGATCTTCCTCTCCGATGTGTTCTCGCATTACATCGAACCCGAAGTGGAGGAAGCCGCAATCGAAATTTTGTCCGCGGTTGGGTATGGGGTGAAAATCCTGCCGACAATTGGCGCGGGGGCGTCGCTGCTTTCGAAGGGATTCATCGAAGCGGCGCGGGGTCACGCGAAAAAGGTTTTGGGGGAGATACAGGCTTTGGATGGCGGGGCAGGCTCGAGCGTGGTCGGATGCGAGCCTCCCGAAGTGTATTGCCTCAAGCATGAGTATCGAGCCTTGTTACCGGGCAGGCGCGCGGAAGTCGAATCCATCGCAAAGAGAACGTGGCTGGTGGAGGAATTTGCTTTGCGCGTAGCCAGTTCAGGTAAATTTATACATTCGACAAATAGCACAAAAGGAAAAGTGATCTTTCATCCCCACTGCCATCAGCGCGCGGAGGGACCCGCGGCAGACGGCTTGCCCGGCGGAACGAATGCGACGGTCGAGTTGCTTCGCTTATGCGGTTATGAGGTGGATGTGGTGGACGCTGGCTGTTGCGGCATGGCAGGGACGTTCGGGTTCGAGGCGGAGCATTACGATCTTTCGATGCGGGTGGGGGAGCGGCTTTTCAAATCTGAATTTAGAAATCGGAATTCTGAAATTGTCAGTTCGGGCGCGGCATGCAGGATGCAGATCAGGCACGGGATGGGAGTCGAAGCGAGGCATCCGCTGATTCTGGTAAGGGATGCGTTGCGCGAGGGTGTTTTCGCGAGCCGCGCAGGCGCGAAGGTCGAACCACAGGGAGGCGGTTATTCGGGTGGATGATGTGGTACGTCGAATTTGCGGGCGGGGAACTTCCTCCTGGGTTTTTTTAGCCGCAGATATAACACCAGGGCAATCGAGAACGCAGTAATGACCAGGAAGAGCGGCATCTCCGTCCAGGCTGGAATACGGTGGGCGTTGACCGCGTATTCATGGTAATCGGCGAGGAAGGATGGTCCCGCGACCATGACCGCGATCAGGGCGATGACGATACCGATGCGATTGATCGTAGCCTCGTTCTTGTTCAATTCATCCTGCAATTCCATGCTGGAGAAGAACTGGACGAAACTGACCAGTTCGTCCACGTTGCGTTCGACGTGCGCCTCGATGTCCTTCAGGTGGAGGACGTTGTTCAGGTATTCGAACTTGTTGACGGCGTAACTGGCGCGGTAGGAGGAGGAGGGGACGAGCACGTCGCGGAGAAGCGGGAGCAGGCTGAAGGTGTTGGCGACCGCCTGCGCCATGTGGCTGATGTCGTCCTTGTCCTCGTCCGTCACGGTTCCGTCCACCACCTTTTGAGTCAGCATCGGCACTTCGTCCAGGTCGCGGGTGGTGTAGTATTCGATGTTTTGCAGCGCGGAGCGGATCACGATGGTGTGTTCGATGCCCCTGTTGATGCACTCCCAATATTGTTCGTAATTGACCGCGTCGGGTCCCGTTTGACCCGAGAGATAGATATTCTTTTGCGGGAAATAGATCAGGGCGCGTTCCGGCGCGAAGATGCACAGGTCGTCCGTCCAACTGGCAAGGTCTTCGAAGCGAACCGTCTCCTCGTCCATGTCCGGCAGGGTCAGTTCGCCGTTTTCGTTTTCCACCAATACGCCTTCGAGGATGGCGGCGAGCGTCTTGCCGTAATCTGTTCTCAATTTTTCGGCGTCAATGCGGCATCCGCATTTCCGGCAGACGATCTCCCGCAGGAACAGGGTGGTGTATCTTTGCCGGTAGGGCAGTTCGTCGGGAGATTGCCCGATCGGTTCGAGGTAAATATCTGTGGGGTTCGCGTTCTTGTTTTCGATCACGCGGATCAGGTTGGGGATGCTCCTGACGAACCAATCCGCGCAATAGAGCGCGAGTTTCACCTGGACGGATTTCGGCTGGATGCCCTTTTCGTCGCGGTGACCCATTTCCATCAGTTTTTTGAGGAGTACGGTGATATTTTCCCCGTCGCCTTGCAGGACGCGGGTGAGTTTCACCTCCAAAAATCCCGCTCTTGAAAGGCGGATGCCGAACTCGTAGTTGTCCCATTCCTTTACAACGGACGGATCGCCGGGCGGCGGCGCATTTTCTTTTACGAGGCGGTGGGTGGGATACAGCCAATCGTCCTTGAGGTGACCGCGAAAAACCTGGAACTCGTGACCGCGTTTGATGGTCTCCGCTTCGTTCCTGTCCTCTGCGAAGTGACTGCCCGGCGCGATCTCCCGCACCGCCCGTGCGAAGACGTGACTGCCGCGCAGTCTTTCGAAATCTTTTCTCGAGTTCCTTCGGACGAAGTCGTGCAGGTTCAGCGCGATGAAGGTATGCACTTTTCCCTTGACGAAAAAATGCTCGGATGGGTTTACGGTTGTGGGATCGCAATTGCAGCTTTGTGCCGACATGGACGATACTCCCGTTTGCTATTTGGATGAATGCAATGCGAATTCGACTATACTCCACTCGTTTGAAAAACGCAATCGGATGGATTTGGTTTTCTGCCCATACATCTACACAAATTTTCGTTTCGTTCTTACGTTCGAGGCTGGTCCTCGACCCATGACTTCCGCGTTTCAACCGGTCTTTTTTTCTTGCACGACAGGAGTTTTTCCTGTATCCTTTGCATTATTGAGTCTCCTGAAAAACAAAATCCTCGCCGCGAAGAAGCGGCGTGCGCGAAGAAAACCGTAGGTGACCCGCAATTCGGAAGAACACACCCATAAGAAAACGACAGGTCCGTAGTTGGAAGGGGCGGATTGGATTTTGCCCAATCACGCCGAAGAGCGGACGGAGGCGACTGACCATGCAACGTAATTTCCCCGAATCAGATTGGAAGACTCTCTCCCGTTTGAAGCCGCTGGCGCTCGACCGCCTGTGTCAGCGGATATTGTTGGAGTCTGAAGACATCATTGTCCGTGTAAATGAGGGCGGGTATCACAGCGCCTATCTTGAGTTGTACAAGCACATCCAGAGCGGCGATAAGCGATTGAGTAATTGCTTCGATGACTGGAAACGCTCGCAGGCGTTTTTCATCCTTGCGAACTGGCGCAGGGAGAAATTGATCACCGACGAGGAATTTGCCGCCTTCAGCGCGGAGACTCGCATTGTTGTGGACGGGCTCTTGAAGATGTAGGACAAGTTTCAACTTGTCCGCCCCGCCGCGGAAGGTTGTATAATCCCCCCAACGCTTGAACGAAAGCAAAGGCGGAGACTTGCCTCGCCGAATCTCGGAAGAACGCACTCGAAAGGAAATGATTGACCCGCAGTTGGAACACGCGGGTTGGTATTTGCGTGATCATTCCAAGGTAAAGATCGAAATCCCCGTGGATGGATACGATGCCGAGCCGTGGAATGGGGTGACCGATTACACGCTCTACCGCGAAAACGGGGAAGTATTAGCCGTTGTGGAAGCGAAGAAGACCGCAGTGGACGTCCGTTTGGCGGAAGCACAACTCACCCACTATGTGACTGAAATCGAAAAGCATCAATCTTTCCGTCCGTTTGGATTTTTAGCCAACGGACTCGAAATCCATTTTGTGGACGTGGGATATGCCCCCAAGCGTGAAGTGTTCGGCTTCTTCACGCGCGAAGATTTGGAGAACCTGCTTTTCATTCGCCAAAACGCCAAGCCGCTCAGTTCTGTTGATATTGACAACCACATTGTTGATCGTTCCTACCAGCACGAAGCCATTCGCCGCGTGGGCGAAGCCTTTACCAATGGAAAGCGCAAAGCTTTGATCGTCATGGCTACAGGGACAGGCAAGACGCGCACGACGATGGGCTTGATTGACGTGTTCATGCGTTCCAACCAGGCGCGGCGGATTTTGTTCGTGGCAGACCGTGATGCGCTGGTGGATCAGGCAAAGGAAGATGGCTTCGAGAAATTCCTGCCACAAGAACCCTGCACCCGCCTGCGGACATACGATCTCGATACCACCAAGCGCCTGTACGCGGTGACGCTCCAAACGCTGAGCAACATCTTCGAGCAGTTCTCTCCCGCCTTCTTTGACCTGATCATTTTCGATGAAGTCCACCGTTCGATTTTCAATAAGTTCAACGAAGTGCTGGAGTATTTCGATGGCAGGCAAATTGGACTGACCGCCACGCCCGCCAATTACATCAACCGCGATACCTTCCTTGCCTTCGATTGCACGGACGGCAAGCCGACTTATCTCTACACTTACGAACAAGCCATTGAAGACAAGTATCTCGTGGATTACGAACTCTACGCCGCGCGGACAAAGTTCCAGCGGCAGGGCATTCACGGCGTGGACTTGACCGAAGAAGAGCGTAACGCTTTGATCGAAAAGGGATTAGACCCCGACGATATCAATTACGAAGGCACGGAACTCGAAAAGGAAGTCAGCAACCGCGACACCTTGCGCAAACAATGGGAAGAGATTTGGGATGTGTGTCGCAAAGACTCTTCGGGACAATTGCCAGGCAAGACTATCGTCTTTGCGATGACGCAGGAGCACGCCTTGCGTTTGCAGGCGGTCTTCGATGAGATGTATCCGCAATTCCCCGAATTGACAAAAGTTATCACACATAAATCTGAATATCGCGGAACATTGGTTGAGAAATTCAAAAAGCAAGACTTACCGCGCATTGCCATTTCTGTGGACATGCTCGATACGGGCATTGACGTTCCCGAAGTGGTCAACCTGGTGTTCATGAAGCCCGTGCAATCGCCGATCAAGTTACAACAGATGATCGGACGCGGGACGCGCGTGCAGGCGGCATGTCGTAACCTGTCATTGCTGCCGAACTTCGAGAAGAAGGATTTTCTCATCATTGATTTTTGGGAGAATAACTTCAGCCGCGACGCCAGGGAAGTCGTTGACCAATCCACGCCTGTGCTGGTGACAATCTTCAATACGCGTTTGAAGTTGCTGGAAACCTACCTCAAAGACCAAAAAGACCCCGATTGCAAGCAGGTGATCGCCGACCTGCGCGAGCAGATTCAGCAAATCCCAACCGACTCGTTCACCATCCGCAAGCACATGCCAGAGATCGAAGAAGCATGGACAGATGCCTTCTGGGACTATCTCATCCCCAGCAAGATCGA
>JABWAU010000095.1 GCA_013360875.1 Anaerolineales bacterium
AACATGCGGACAGGAATTGAATTAATTTTATATCAACCCAACGATTTTAGTAGAGAGCAGTTGGAGGTAGCTGTCGAAATAGCTCTTCGAGAAGGATTACTATTAGCCAACATGAAATATGAATGGTCGGAAAGTGGGAAACCCGTAGACACGCTATACAGTGGCGATGTTGAAAAATTCATTTCAGAAATTCTGCTTTCAGACTCTCCAGCTTCAAAGGCATCTTTTACTCTTCTGTCAAATTTAAAATATCCGAAAAGTGAAGCCACCCGACTTGGTGATTTACGATTTTCCTTCTATTTCACAACTCACCGAGAAGGGAAACAGCTAATTGATGTAATTAAATGTCATGCCAGCACCTTAGGGGATTATCGAAGTGGTACTGCTGAGATACTACTAAATATAGCCACTGGCTTTTTTAACAACTTTTCTCCTTCTTATAGCTGGATTGATTTTACATACAAACCTTTTCAGCAATCAGTAAATAAGACACTAAAAACAAAACGTATTCAAGAGCTTTATTGGGCAAATTTCTTTGATAAAGAATATGTGAAACATTACGGAAAAGATTTCTTTCTTAAAGCCCCTGTTTGGAAAGTGGAAGAAATGGAGAATGGAGGCGTGCTTGTTCAATTAAGTCCAAAAATTGCACCAGCAAGTGAAAAAAGTATTGACCAAATAAAAATTGCTGAATATTTTCAGCCAGCGGGTTTAAAGTTACTTGCTTATCCTGTGGCAAAATACTTTAAAATACCCAAAGTAGCTTCTAAATGAAACGCCGCCCACCGATTAACAGCAGCGTCAAGGGTAGAGAGAAAAAATGGATGAAGAAAGTCCCGAGCCAGGCAAAAGGCGTCGGGACTTTTTCTTTTTGGGATGGTTTTGAAGCAGGAATTCAATCAACAGGCAGCCTTCCAGGTCTCCACCTACATTTTGCACTGGAGTGTGTTGGTCGAACGGAAGAAAAGTTTCGGCTTACTCGATCTGGGTGAGTTCCGGTCTCAACGCTAGAAGCTCGGCTTCACTGGCAAGTCTGCGTGGATGCTTTGGGTTGAGTGCAATCCGTTGCAGGTCATGTCCAATGCCCAAGCGCATCAGGTAATAGCGGGTGAATTGTTGGCGGGTCAAGCCACCCCGATCTTCTTCACTCAACTGCCAGGACCAGGTCAGGTATTTGTGGGCAATGCGCTCATGCGAGAAGTGTCGGTAGGGCTGCATGCGGTGCAAAACATGCCAAACCAGGTGTCCGGCAGTCTCGAAGCGTGTAATATCGCCAATGGCTGCCAGAACGGTCATGCCGGTGATCACGCCGAATCCCGGCAGCTGCATCAAGTACAACATGCTGTCTGCCCAGGGTCTCTGGTGGCTCATGCGCGCCAGTTTTTTGGTGATCTTCCCGGCCTGCTCTGCTAGGTGCTGCTCGGTGCGTTGGTCGTCGATTCGATCACCACATGATCGGTTGACTGTATGTGTTTCACCAGCCAGTCATCCAGGTCTGCGTGCTCGATCCGCACAGGCTCCACGTTGACCTGTCCTTCGAAATCCACGCCAGCCACAACGCTGTACAGTTGTCACCAGTGGCTGGATCATTTTGGCGGGGTTTTTCGTATGGAGGAATCCAAGCAAGACGCTGTAGAATTGGCGGTACGCGCTGCGCGCCATCACTCAGAAGGACAAGGATAAAAAGTTATGAAATTCATCGGTCTCTTCATCATGGGCATTTTCGCCGGCTCGATGATCGCCATTCAGAGCGTTTTGAATTCAGCCCTGGGCAGGAAAACAGGAAATTTGGGCTCGGTGTTGATCCTGACGCTGGTCAGCGTCTCTTTGCTTCTGGTCCTGATAGTCCTTTTTCCCAGGACAGCGAATTTGAGGGATCTTCCCGGGTTGTCAGAATGGTATCTTTATATTGGGGGAGCGCTGGGAGTGGTCATTTTGGCGGTCCCGATATTCTTGATCCCCAGGATCGGGACGACCTCCACGCTGACTGCACTGGTCGTGGGTCAACTGGGGTTATCCCTGTTTATTGACCACTTTGGGTTATTCGGTTTTGCAAAGGTCGAAATCAGTTCGACGAGAATGTTCGGGGTCGCATTGCTGGCTTTGGGAGCGTTCCTAATCAAGCAATAACGGGGGGCAGGCAACCTGAACGGACGGGATGAGGCTATCGCACATCCACCCCGGTGGCGCGCGCCAGCAACTTGTGAACCAGCATGATCGGCAATATCAATACCGCATGGATGACCGAACTCAACCCCAGGATCACCGCGACCGAACTCAGGAAATTGCTCACCAACGGGGCGACGTGATCCATCATCCACGGACCTGCCCCGACCAGCAGGGCGATCGCAAACAACACCCCCACCGAAATCGTCAACTCCAGCCAGGCGTGACGGTCCGATTCGGAGGGCATCATCGTACTGCTGACCGCGAAGGCAAGATACAACCACAGATAAAAATCCTTTACCGTGGGAAGAAAGCGAATCCCCAGCCAGAACAGATCGAATTGACCGTTGCGGAACGTGTCCCACAACACGCGCATATCCAGCCGATACACAGCCGCGTATGCCACGAACAGCGTCCCGAAGATCAACGGCGCAGCGCCAATCAACGAATCGCGCGCAATGTCCGAGCGGGCGGTTTCCACGTAACCGAGTTGCAGACGTCCGTTGGGCAACGCGCGCGGGATGATGGAGAATCCGCCCGTTCGCACGCGCAACAACTTCGCCGTCAGGAAATGACTCAACTCATGCAGGAAAACCCCCGGCAGGAAAATGATCTGAAAAATGACGATCGTCAAACGCGCGTCACGCGTCAGGATCAGGAACACCGCCTGTATCTCGCGATGCAAAAGCCGCTGAAGAAATGCCAGCGGCGCGAGCATCAACACGAACCAGAAAAAGCCGGTGAGTTGATTCATGGGGAGAGAGGTGCACAGATAAACAGGTACACACACTCCTGTATACGTGTGTACTTGTCCGCCTGTGTACCTCTGCGCTTCCTTACTTTACAGCCGCCCGCGTAATCGCAACGAACTCATCCACCTTGAGGCTCGCCCCTCCCACCAGCGCGCCGTCAATGTCGGGCTGCTGGAAGAATTCGGATGCATTCGCCGCGGTTACCGAACCGCCATACAGGATGCGGATCGCCCGCGCGTTATCCTCGCCGAATAAACGCCTCAACGCGGGACGAATGACCTGCGCGTGCACGGCATTGGCATTTTCCCCGCTGGAGGCTTTTCCGGTCCCGATCGCCCACACCGGCTCATACGCGACCACAATGCGCGCCGCGACGGCGGGATCCACGTCAGCGAAGCCCAAATTGATCTGGCGCAGCACCACCTCCGAGGTCCGGTTTGATTCGTATTCGTCCAGCGTCTCGCCCACACAGACGATCGGCGTCAGGTCGTATTTCAAAGCCGCGCGAAGTTTTCTGTTGACCGTTTCATCCGTCTCACCGAAATACGTCCGGCGTTCCGAGTGACCGATGATGACGTAATCGCAATACTCCTTCACCATATTCGGCGCGACTTCGCCGGTGAACGCGCCCTTCTCCTCCCAGTGCATGTCCTGCGCGCCAAGACCGATGCCGCTCCCGTCGAGCATCGAAGCGATGGCGAAGATCGAAGTGAAGGGCGGACACAAAACTCTTTCCACGCCCGTGATGTCCATGAGGGGAGAGAGAAGTTTCGAGACCAGTTCGCGCGCTTCGGCGACGGTCTTGTTCATCTTCCAGTTTCCGGCAACGAGAGGTGTACGCATGGTTATTTATCCATCAGCGCGGCAACGCCGGGCAGTTCCTTCCCTTCGAGGAATTCGAGCGACGCGCCGCCGCCGGTGGAGACGTGCGTCATCTGTTTGGCAACACCCGCCTTCTTGACCGCGCTCGCCGAGTCGCCGCCGCCGATGACCGTGACCGCGCCGCTCTCGGCAAGCATCCGCGCCAGGGCAAACGTCCCTTCGGCAAATTTGGGGAATTCGAACACTCCGATGGGACCGTTCCACACAATGAGTTTCGCGCCCTTCAGTGTTTCCTTGTATAACTCAAGGGTCTTCGGTCCCACGTCCAACACGCGCCAGCCCGCGGGGATCGCCTCCACGTCAACGACCTGCGAATTCGCTTCGGCGTCGAACTTATCTGCGATCACCGCATCCACCGGCAGGATCAACTTGTCGCCGGACTTCGCCATGATCTCCTTTGCAGTTTCAAGCGACGATTCCTCGACGAGGCTGTCCTGCATGTTGCATCCCTTTGCCGCGAGGAAGGTGTTCGCCATGCCGCCGCCGACGATCAACTTGTCGCATTTGGATAGCAGGGTCTCGACGACCAATATCTTGTCGCTGATCTTCGCGCCGCCGAGGATGGCAATGTAGGGATGTTCGGGATTTGCAACTGCGCGTCCGAGGTATTCCAATTCCTGTTCCATCAAAAAACCGGAGACAGCGGGCAGAAATCTCGCCACGCCTTCGGTGGAGGCGTGCGCGCGGTGCGCCGAGCCAAACGCATCGTTCACATAGACGTCCGCCAGAGCCGCCAGTTGTTTGGCGAATTCCAGATCGTTTTTCTCTTCTTCGGGATGGAAGCGCGTGTTTTCGAGCATCAGCACTTCGCCGGGTTTGAGTTCCTTTGCCATCGCTTCGACTTCGGGTCCGACGCAATCGGGCGCCATCTTCACGGGGCGATTGATCAGCGTGGATAATGCCTCCGCAGCAGCACGCAGGCTAAAGGTCGGGTCTGAACCGCCTTTCGGTCGTCCGAGATGACTCATCAGGATCAACGACGCGTCCTGATCCAGCACGTATTGAATCGTCGGCAGGGAGGCGCGGATGCGCTTGTCGTCGGTCACTTTGTCGTCCGCCATCGGCACGTTGAAATCCACGCGCATGAGCACGCGTTTGTTTCTGATGTCAATGTCCTTGACTGTCTTTTTGTTCATGGTTGCTCCGCTGTATACGGGTACACACGAAAACAGGTACACAGGTCTTGTTTCAACTTGTGTACCTGTGTACCTGTCTGCTTGTTTACCTCACAGGCTCTTCGCCATCATCGCCGCAAGATCCGCTGTGCGGCACGCATAGCCCCATTCGTTGTCATACCAGGCGACGATCTTGGCAAAGGTGCTTTTTTCCTTGCCGAGCATCTGCGTGAAAGGCAGATCAACGGACGAGGAATGCGAATCGCCCTTGTAGTCAATGCTGACGAGCGGTTCGTCCACCGCCTGCAAAATGCCCTTCAAGCGCGGGGTTTGCGCGGCATCGCGGTATGCCTGGCGCAACTCATCTGTGGTGGTCGCCACTTCGAACTCGGCGGTCAGGTCAATGATGGAAACGGTCGAGGTGGGAACGCGCAGGGCGTAGCCGTCGAGCCTGCCAGCCATGTCGGGGATGACCAGTTTCAACGCCTTCGCCGCGCCGGTGGAGGTGGGGATGATGTTCATTGCGGCGGCGCGGGCGCGGCGCAGGTCGGAGTGCGGCAGGTCGAGGATCTTCTGGTCGTTTGTATATGAATGGATGGTGGTCATAAAACCGCGCACGATCTTGAACTTGTCGTGCGCCACCTTCACCGCTGGAGCCAGCCCGTTTGTGGTACAGGACGCATTGGAAACAACGTGATGTTTTTTCGGGTCGTACATGTCCTCGTTCACGCCCAGCACGATGGTCAGGTCTTCGCCTTCGGCGGGCGCGGAGATGATGACCTTTTTCGCGCCGCCTTTGATGTGATTGACCGCGCCTTTCACCTGTTTGCCTTTTTTATTCACGCCGTCTTCCTTGATCGTGAATAAGCCCGTGGATTCGATCACAATATCCACGCCCAGATCGCCCCAGGGAATCGCGGCGGGGTCGGTCTCCTTGAAGGCTTTGATCTTTTTACCGTCAATCACCAGCGCGTCCTCGGCGACCTCCACCTTGCCGTTGAAGCGCCCGTAGTTCGAGTCATACTTGAGCAGGTGCGCCATGGTCTTCAGGTCGCCGATGTCGTTGAACGCGGCTACTTCGAGTTCCTTCGGATACGTATCGCGGATCGCTTTCAACACCTGGCGCCCGATGCGCCCAAATCCGTTGATGCCGACTTTTACTGTCATTTCAAACCTCCGAAATCTATTTGTGATTTCTCCACATTACAAATCCCCGACGGGACGCGGATGGACACGGATCAAAAATGTAAGGCGGAGAATTTGTGATGAAGAATACAAAACGATTTTATCACACAGGTCAGCCCGGACGAATAATGACGAAAGTAATTTCAATCCAGCGGACCGGTGTATTCGTCCAATATTTCGATCAGGGTTTCAGCCAGTTTCTTCGAATCGTGACGCCAGGGATGATTCCCGTCCGCCAGGTCCGCGCAGCGCACGCGCGAATCGGCGAGTGTCTTTTCGTCCGCGCGCACCCATTGTGAGTCGTCGAGCAGTTGACCCTCATAGTTTTCATTGCACAACACCACGTCGAAGAGACGATCCCCCACGTGTTCCTCCAGCGCCCGCACGTGATCGTAACACGAGTACAGGTCGGTCTCCCCTTTTTGCGTGGCGATGTTGCTCACGTACACCTTGACCGCGCGGCTCGCCTGGATCGCGCCGAGCAGGTCGTGAACCAGCAGGTTGGGCAAAAGACTGGTGTACAAACTTCCTGGACCCACCACGATCATATCCGCGTTGAGGATCGCCTTGATGACCGGCGGATATGCCGGCGCGTCGTTCGGTTCCAGCCAGACGTGCTGCACCTTCCCTGCCATCTGAGGGATGCGGCTCTCCCCCTCCACCCGAACCTGATTCGGCGAATTGGGCAACTGCATGTCCGCGACCAGTTTTACGTTATGCAGGGTGGAGGGGAGCACGCGTCCGCTCACCGATAACACCTTGCCCGATTCTGCGATGGCGCCCTCGAAACTCCCGGTGATCTCCGCCAGCGCGGTGATGAACAGATTCCCAAACGAATGTCCGTCCAAATTCCCCGCGCCGCTGAAGCGATACTGGAACAACTGTGTGAGCATCTGCTCGTCGTTCGATAACGCGGCAAGACAATTGCGGATGTCGCCGGGCGGTAAAATGCCAAAACTCTCGCGCAATCGCCCCGACGACCCTCCATCGTCCGCAACCGTGACGACCGCCGTCAGATTTCGCGTGTATTGTTTCAAGCCGCGCAAAAGGTTCGCCAGGCCGTGCCCGCCTCCGATGGCGACGATGCGCGGTCCGCGTTCGCGGCGACGATAATTGGCAAGTTCATCCACGAGCGGTCTTCCCGGGCGGACGTAGGGCCTCAGCAAGGAATTGTTCAACCGCCAGATGCCATACACAACCAGCCCAACCCCCAGCCCGCCGAAGATCAGCGCGCGCAGGACGCGCGGCAGAAAGCGAAGCGAGGCATAGGAAAGGATTTCGAGCAGCAGCGGGTTCGTCGAATCGGTGCGGTACAGGCCGAGAAGAAACATCGCAAGCCCCACCCCAAGCAGGGTCACGCCCGCCAGGATGACAAAGTACCATCGCTTCACGCCCAAACCGGGCGCGAACCAGCGTCCGATCAAACGCAGGTTGTTCGTAAAATCGTCTCGTTTCGACATAATCGCATCTTCGAGACAAGTCTAGCAGGGAGAAGGGCAGGAGTCAATCAGCGCCGAAGCCCCTCGGTTATAATTGCAACCATGAGCCTCATCCTCGCAATAGACATCGGCGGGACACACATTCGCGTCGCCGCCTACGAACCCGACAGCACAAAACCCATCGCCCACAAACGGACAAAATCTCTCGCGCAAACGCCTGGCGTATTCGATCGTCTTGTGGAAGCCGTCGAGTCGGTCTGGCAGGATGGGCAGGTTTCCGCAATCGGCATCGCTTCGCCCGGCCCCCTCGATCCGTACACCGGCACGATCCTCGATACGCCCAACATTCCTCAATGGAAGAATTTTCCGCTCGCCCCCAAACTCTCGGAGCGCTTCGGCGTTCCCGTATACCTCGATAATGATGCAAACATGGCGGGGCTTGGCGAGTGGCAGTTTGGCGCAGGCAGGGGTCACAGCAACCTGGTCTACCTCACCATCAGCACCGGCATCGGCGGCGGTGTGATCGTCAACGACAGCCTGCTCCAGGGCTTTCACGGCATGGGCGCGGAACTCGGTCACATGATCATTGACCCCGACGGTCCGCTTTGCGGATGCGGCCATCGCGGACACATCGAATCGTTCTCGTCGGGACCCGCCATTGTAAGATATGTCAACGAACTAATCCACGCGGGAGAAAAAACCACGCTTCACGCGGACCCGAACCTGTCTCCCGCGCAAATTGCCGACGCGGCGCTGGCAGGGGATCCTCTTGCGATCTCCGCCTTCGAGCGCGCGGGGCATTACCTCGGCATCGCGGTCGCCAATTACCTTGCGATCTTCGACCCGTCCATTCTGGTCTTTGGGGGCGGCGTCTCGCAGGTTGGCGACCTTTTGTTCAAGCCGTTTGAAGCGAGCCTGCGGAAACACGTCTTTCACCCGCATTACATGGACGACCTGACGATCTCCAAAGCCGCATTGGGCGATGACGCCGGTCTGTTGGGCGCGCTGGCGTTGGCGCGGCTTGCCCTGAGTTCATCGAAAGGATGAAGAGCAGATGGAGATGAGCAAGGCTAAGTTATTCACGCCTCCCTTGTGGGCGGCAACGAAATGGTGGACAGCCGAACAACAGGCGGGGTAAAGGCTGATCGGACAGTATCAAGCTCGGACTGAGCATGATCGAAGGGTCCGGCTTGTCCCGAACCACCACGCAAGCCGCGTGAGAAATTTTGCGTCACAGAATGTCATCCAATTTCCAAAACGTCAAACATGGAGGCAGGAAGACTGCTTCCGCATTTCGCCAGCAAACCGACTGATTCCAAAAGAGGATAGTATATGAAAAAGTTAAACGTGCCGGGCCCGAAAGCCCTGGCAATGATCGAACGTGATAAAAAAGTGATTTCGTCGTCCTACCCGCGCGGATACCCCTTCGTGATGGATCACGGCAAGGGCGTGGAGGTGTGGGACCCCGACGGCAACCGCTTCATTGACATGATGGGCGGCATCGCGGTCGTGGCGACAGGTCATGCCAACCCCAGGGTCGTGAAAGCGGTGCAGAACGCGGCGGAAAAGTTCCTGCATATCTCGTCGGATTTTTATCACGAGAAATGGATCCGCCTGAGCGAAAAACTGGACGAGATCGCGCCCTTCGAGGAAAACGCAAAGACGTTCCTGACCAACTCAGGAACCGAAGCGGTGGAGACCGCCATCAAACTTGCAAAGTTTTACACCAAGCGGCATAACTTCATCGGTTTCTTCGGCGCATTCCACGGACGCACGATGGGGTCGGTGGCGTTCACCGCCAGCAAGCCGCATTATCATCGCGGTTTCTACCCGTTGATGCCGGGCGTGACGCACGTGCCGTTCCCCGATCCGTACCGCCCCATCCTGCATCGTAAAATGGGCGAGGATTACGGCGAGACGGTGGTGCGCTTCATCGAAGAAGAGGTGTTCGGTCATAACGTGCCGGGCGATGAGATCGCCGGCGTGCTGGTCGAACCCATCCAGGGCGAGGGCGGGTACCTCGTTCCGCCGGACGGATTTTTCCCAGCCCTGCGAAAACTTTGCGATAAATACGGCATCCTGCTGATCGCAGACGAAGTGCAAAGCGGAATGGGACGCACAGGCAAATGGTGGGCAATCGAACACTGGGGCGTGGAGCCGGATATCGTCACCTCGGCGAAGGGGATCGCCTCCGGTCTTCCGCTCGGCGCGTGCATCGCGCGCGAATCGGTGATGACCTGGCCCAAAGGGGTGCATGGCAACACCTTCGGCGGCAATCCTGTTTCCTGCGCCGCCTCGCTGGCAACCATCGAACTGCTCGAAGAGCAATATCTCGCGAACGCCGCCGAGGTGGGACAATATGCGCTGGATGCGTTGCAGGAGATCCAGGCGCGGCACACATCCATCGGCGACGTGCGCGGCAAGGGGTTGATGATCGGCGTCGAGTTCGTGAAGGATAAAAACACGAAGGAATCGAACGAGGAACTGCGCAACATGATCGAAAGCAAAGCCTTCGAATACGGGTTGTTACTGCTCGGATGCGGCAAATCGGTGATCCGCCTCGCGCCGCCCCTTTGCATCACCAAAAAGGAAATGGACGAAGCGCTCGAAATCTTCGAGAACGTGATCACGATGGCTGAGAAGGAACAGGGGTTGAGATAGATGCGAAGCGCGCAGGCTGTCCGCCCGGCTGGATAGTCTGCGCGCTTTTGAATGGACGAGCAGGCTGACCCGGCGACGCAACACCATCCCCCCCTCTTACACTTTGCATACAACCCGGTGATAAAATCCCTCCATGCTTCCCGACTTCCGCGTTCGCCAACGCGATTACCTGCTCGAACTCTCGCGCGCTCTCACCCAGGAACTCGACCTCGAGAAATTGCTGGCGCGCGTGTTGAAAATTTCCATCGAGATGCTGGCTGGGCAGGCTGGGCTGATCGCCCTGAAAGAACAGGACGGCTGGCGCGTCGCTGCCGCCCATGGAATTGCTCCCGCTTTCCTGAGTTATTTGACTCCGCTGTTGGCTGAGGAAAATGTCCGCGAACTGGATGTGCGCGAACTCAACCGCATGTTGAAGGAATTGACCTATACCGCCAGCATGGGACTTCTCAACGGCACCGCTCTGCCCCTCGCCGCCCACGGACAGGCCATCGGCGTCATCTTCATCTTCCGCAATTATCCCGACCTCTTCACACAAAACGACCGCGTCCTGCTTCAATCGTTTGCCGACCAGGCGGCGATTGCCGTGTTCAACGCGCGGCTTTACGGACAGGTCTCCTACGAAAAACAAAGACTGGATGCGCTTCTCGACGCCGCCGCAGACGGCATCCTGATCCTCAATGCCGACCATACCATCGAGCGATGCAACGTTTCCTTCGAAAGGCTTTTCGGCGAGCCGCGTGCCCAGATCATCGGAAAGGATCACACGGAGATCATCCGCTGGAGAGGAGAACCGCAAGGCAAAACGCTCGAAGAGGCGGAGGCGGACGGCTGGCCCCTCACTCCCAACGCAACCTTGTACGTGGAAGGCGATCTCGAAAGACGCGCCCAGCCTCCGCTTCCCGTAGGTGTGACCTACGCGCCCATGCTCACAGAGGATCGCAAACTTCGCAACATCATCGTCTCGGTGCGCGACATCACGCACTTCCGCACGGCGGACGAGATCAAGTCCACGTTCATTTCGATCGTGAGTCACGAACTCCGCACGCCCGTCACGCTCATCAAGGGATACGCCTCCACCCTGCGCCGTGACGACGCCAAATGGGATAAGGCCACGATCAACGATTCGCTGGCAGTCATCGAGGAGGAGGCGGACCGCCTGAGCCGCATGATTGACGACCTGCTCGACGCTTCACGCCTGCAGGCTGGCGGGATGAACCTCAACCGCGCCGACATTTCCCTCGCGAGGCTTTCGAAACGCGTGGCGGAAAAATTCTCCACGCAATCGAAAAACCACGTCATTGTCACGGATTTTCCCGAAAACTTCCCGGTCATCCTCGCCGACGAAACGCGCATTGAGCAGGTGATTTCCAATCTTGTCTCCAATGCGTTGAAATACGCTACAAAAGGCGAGATCAGGATCAGTGGGCAGGCGCGGCCCGAGCAGGTCATCGTTTGCGTTTCGGACGAGGGTCCCGGCATCGAAGCCAAGGATCTGCCGCACATCTTCGACCGGTTTTATCGTTCGACGAAAGCCGCCAAGAATACGAAAGGAGCAGGTTTGGGACTATACCTCGCGCGCGCCATCGTCGAGGCGCACGGAGGGCGCATTTGGGCGGATGCTTCGACACATCCCATCGGGCAGTCGGCGCAGCGCCCGAAGCCTGCCGGTGCGCGAATCTGTTTTTCCCTTCCGCGTTGACTTCGCCCTCCCCCCGACTCCTCTCCCAAGGGGAGAGGGGAGTCGTGTCGGGGTGGTAAAATCAATCGAAACAGAACCAGCCTTTCGTGAGTCTGAAGCGCCTCGAGCGCAGACGAAGGGAAATCCAAAGAGGAAATATACATGGCAAACAAAGTTCTTCCAAGAAGCAGGATGAATAAAAAATTCACGTGGAATGCGGAAAGCGTTTTCCCATCCGATGACGCATGGGAGAAGGAAACCAACAAAATCATCGCGGACATCCCCTCCGTCAAACAATATCAGGGACGGCTCGCAGAGGGTGCGTCGGTCCTGCTTGACGCGCTCACCGCGGTGAATGAATTGCTTTCGCGCGCGCAGAAGGTATACGTGTACGCGGGGTTTTCATATAATGTGGATACGACGAACCAGAAAGCCGCGGGGATGTTGGACAAGGCGCAGGGGATGTACGGGCAGGTGGCTTCGGCGGTCTCTTATCTGAACCCTGAAATCCTGGCGATCGGCAGAGAGAGGCTCGAGCGGTGGATGACCGAAAACGCGAACCTCGCGGTGTACAAGCACGCCTTCGACGACCTCTTCCGCAAACAGGCGCACGTGCGTTCGACGGAGGTGGAGGAGATACTCGGACTCGTGAGCGATCCCTTGAGCGGCGCGTCCAACTCGACGAGCATGTTGACCAATGCGGACTTCAAGTTCAAACCCATCAAGGACGAGAAGGGACGGGCGATTGATGTTACGCAGGGAAATTATGATAGCGAGTTGATGCACCTGCCGAACCGCAGAGCGCGCAAAGCCGCGTATACCGTGTACATGGACAAATACGCGGAACACAGGAACACGCTCGCGGCGAATCTCTCCGCGTCCATCAAGGCGAACGTTTTTTATATGAGGGCGCGCAATCACGAGTCCACGCTGGCGGCTTCGCTCTTCGATTTGAACATTCCGACCGGAGTGTTCTACAACCTGATTGACACGTTTAAAAAGAACCTGCCGGTCTGGCACCGGTATTTCGAACTTCGACGCAAGGCACTGGGCGTGAGGAAACTCGCCTATTACGACATGTGGGCGCCCATCACGAAGAAGAAGGTGAAGGTGTCGTTCGAAAAGGCGGTGGACTTGATTTGTGAAAGCCTCGCGCCGATGGGCAGGGAATACGTGGAAACGCTCCGCAAGGGCGTTCTCAAAGACCGCTGGGTGGATCGTTATCCAAACCAGGGCAAGGGACACGGCGCGTTCTCGTGGGGTTCGCAAGGCACATACCCATTCATTATGATGAGTTTCACGGACGAAGTGACCAGCATGAGCACGCTCGCGCACGAACTCGGTCACTCGATGCACTCGTATCTCACGTGGAAGCATCAGCCGTTTGCCTACGCCAATTATTCGTTGTTCGTCGCGGAGGTCGCGTCCAACTTCCACCAGGCGATGATGCGCGGGCATTTGTTGAATTCGAGCATTGATAAACACTTCAAACTTGCCCTCATCGAGGAGGCGGTGGGCGGAAACTTTTTTCGTTACTTCTTCCAGATGCCGACCCTGGCGCGCTTCGAACTGGAGACTCACCAGCGCGCCGAACGCGGCGAACCCCTGACAGCCGATTCGATGATCGCCCTGATGGCTGATCTGTTCGCCGAGGGATTTGGTCCAAACTTTGACATGGACCGCGAACGCGTCGGCATGACATGGGCGACCTTCCCGCATCTGTTCTCGGATTATTACGTCTACGCCTACGCGACGGGCATTTCCGGCGCGCACGCCGCGGCGGGACGCATCCTGCGCGGCGAACCGAACGCGGTGGAAAATTACCTCGGCTTCCTCCAGTCCGGTTCATCGGATTACTCGTTGAACGTGCTCAAGAAAGCCGGCATTGACCTGACCTCTCCCGCAACCGTGGAGGAGACCTTCGCGGTCATGGAAAATTACATTGACCGGATGGAAGAATTGATGGTATAGCCGCGCAATCTCCAGTCTCCATGCCGGAAGACTCGAATGTTGGAGATTTGGAGATTGCGCCAATCGCAAATCGAAAATCGGAAATCGGAAATCGCAGAATGCCACAAACACAAATCGCATGTCCAAATTGCCGTCAGATGATCGCGGCGAACATCGAACAACTCTTCGACGTGACACAGGATCCGCAAGCCAAACAGAGATTGCTGGGTGGAATCTCGAACATGGCGCGCTGTCCGCATTGCGGGTATCAGGGACGGCTTGCCACGCCCATCGTGTATCACGACAACGAGAAGGAATTGCTGCTCACGTTCTTCCCCCCTGAGTTGAACGTCCCGTTGAACGAGCAGGAAAAGATCGTCGGTCCGCTCATCAAAAAGGTGACGGACAGCCTGCCCTCCGAAAAACGAAAGGGTTATTTGCTCAAGCCTGTCGCCAACCTGTCCTACGAATCGATGATCAAGTTGATCCTCGAAAAGGACGGGGTGACTTCGGAGATGCTCAAGGAACAGCAGGAGCGCGTTCAGGTCATCGAACGGCTTTTGCAAGCCAGTTCGAAGGACGTGCGCAGTGAGATCCTCAAACAAAATGAAAAGCTGATTGACGAACAGTTCTTCGCGTTGTTCAGCCGTCTCGCGCAAAGCGCGGCGGGGAGCGGACAGGAAGCCATGGCGCGCGCCATGTTCGATCTGCAGAACCAATTGCTCGAGGAGACCGCGCTGGGGCGTCAGTTGAAGGAATCGGTCGGGGAATTGGAAGCAGCCACAAAGTCGTTGCAGGAAGCGGGGCAGAGACTCACGCGCGAGAAACTGCTGGATCTCGTCCTTGAATCCCCGAACGACGCGCGGATCAAGGCGTACGTCAGCCTGGCGCGCGGCGGCATGGATTATCAATTCTTCCAGTCGCTCAGCGAGAAGATTGACAGGACGTCGGGCGAGGAGAAGGCAAGGCTGGAAACTGTCCGCGGGAAATTGCTTGATCTCATCAATGATTACGACAAGCAGGTGGAGGCGCGCTACAAACAGGCGCATGACCTCGTGGAGAAGATCCTGGCGCAGGACGATATTGTCAGGGCGGTGAGGGATAATTTGCAAAACATCACGCAGGACGTGGCGGATATCGCGAGCCAGATGCTGCGGCAGGCTTCCGAAAGGAACGACTACGCGCGGATGGGCAAATTGCAGAAAATGATCGAGGTGCTGCGGCAGGCGTCCACGCCGCCGGAGATCGAACTCATTGAACATCTGCTGGAGTCGCCCGACGATGCCGCCCTCGAAAAGAGGCTGGCGGATAACCAGGGCATGCTCGACGATCAGTTCATGCAGGCGCTGATCGGGCTGGTCGCGCAAATTGACCAAGCGGCGGAGCAGGGCAATCCCGAAGCAAAAGCGTTGAGCGAAAAACTCGGAAAGGTTTACAAGACCGCGATGAAGTTCTCGATGAAGAGAAACCTGGCGCAATAGTTTGCTACTATACATCCGCTTGCAAAAGACCCTGGGTTTCCTTCCCTGACAAGAACACGATCCAAGCAAGCCCCTCGAGCAAATTTTTCGCCTGGGTTTGCCGGAAAAATCTTTAGAAAGTGTCTGAGAACCCTGCCAGATGTCATTTCGACGAGCGCTCTGTCGAACGAATGTGAGAGACCTTACCGAGCGTAGCGAGGAGAAGTCCTATCTCGGCTGGGCAAAGGACTTCTCGCTGGCTCCTTCGCTCCGCTCAAGACAAGGCTCGAAATGACAATGCCGGGTG
>JABWAU010000198.1 GCA_013360875.1 Anaerolineales bacterium
TCTTTCGGCGTTGTGGGCGGGATGGCTTTGGGGCAGGGATGCGGTCGAGCCGTACAAGATCGCATTGCGCCGCAGAAGATATGACTGGGCGTGGAACGCGACCGCGTTGTACGCGATGTTCAGCCATTTGAACGAACTGCTCGCAGACGGCGTGCCGGTCTTCGGTGTTCTGCCCGAACCCGAAGCGCCGTTCATGACTTCGGCACTGACAGCCGGGCAGGCGGCAGGCTTCGTGCTGGAAAGTGTCGCATTGCGAACCGCGCTCGATCCTGTGCAGATCGTTTGGAAAAGCGGCAGCAAATTACAGCCGGCGCCGATGGAGATCGAAACCATACGAAAAGCGATGCGCGAATTTTTATCCGCGCGCGGCGAACCGGCGGGGTATCTTCATCTGCACACGGCCGGATTGATCGCGTTGGCGCAGGCAAATGCGTTGAAGCAGGCTGAGGACGAGTTCGATGCGGCATTGCGCAAAACTCACAACGCGATGGAAGGGGCTTTGAAGGAAGGGAATGAGTTCTTCCATTACTCGACGGGGGAGGGTGTGGATACGGGGATGTGGGGTTTGGTCTCTGGTCGCCATCAGATGAGCGATGAATCGCTTTCGGATAAAGTTGAAATTGCAGTTGTGACCTATTTGCAGAAGAATCCCAATGCGATCTATCTTGAAGTGGAAGGGGAGCTAAACAATCAGTTCCCGGGGCTGATGACGCCATCCAAGGCATTGATCTATGCGGTCCTGAATTCGTATGCGGAAAAGGACGGCGGGAGCTGGACTCTCCGCCGGGAGGATTTTGCCTCGGCGCGCCGCGAAGAAATGGAAAAGGTTTTCGATCTGATTGAAGAGATCGGCAAACGCCTCGATTATGGTTCCAAGCGGGATCATCCGATATTGACATGGCTCGAGAAAGGCAAGCCTGTCCGCAGGTTCCATGTTCTCGCTTCCGCGTTGATCCACCGCGCATTGGAAAATGCGGACGAGCAAACCGTCATTGTCTTTCCCGGCGGGCGCGCGGCGCTGGTGGCGTATAAACAGGAGCGAGACCCGTCATTAAAGGAAGGATTGAAAAAACACCGCCTGGTAAAATACCGCACTCTGCGCGGCTTGCTCGAACTCCCCATTCTCACCCGCGAAACATTCGATGAGCAGATCACCAGCGACCCGGTCGAAAAGGCGGTCGGTCAGATGATGATGTTCTGATTTGACAAATAAATGGAGAGAATCCGCAGAACCGGATTAGCCGCGATCACGCATCCTTTGGTTTCCCCGGGAGGGTAAAGCAGAAGGTTGCGCCTTTCCCCGCTTCGCTCTCGAGCCAGATCCTGCCGCCGTGAACCTCGATGGTTCGCTTGACCAGCGCAAGCCCAACCCCGGTTCCTTCGCTCTTTGTGTCCAATTTATTGAAAAGTTCGAAGATGCGGGTATGGTGTTCAGGCGCGATTCCGATTCCATTATCCCTTACAAAATAGACGTTTAGATCGCCTTCCATACCACGCGTGCCGATCTCGATCAACGGGTCTGGTTGATCGCCCATATATTTTGCCGCGTTATCGATCAGGTTTTGCAGGACTTCGACGAGGCGTGGACGATCTCCAAAGACTTCGGAAAGCCCCGACTGGATCATAACCCGCACGTTTCCCGATTCCAGCCTCCCGTGCGTCGCTTCCATCGCTTCCCGGACGATCTCTTCGAACAGAATCAGGACCGAAGGATTCACCAGCCGCCCAATGCGGGACAGTTCCAGCAGTTCCATCAGCAGTTGCTGCATCTTTTCAACCGCATCGCCCACACGCTCGAGGTCCATCTGAAACCGTTTCAAGTCTCCGGAGGCGACATCCTGTTCGATGTAGCGCAGGAAACCGGCGATGGTCACGAGGGGGGATTTTAGATCGTGCGAGACCGTGTAGGTGAAGCGTTCCAGTTCACTGTTCCTTTCCCCCAGTTCGCCGATCAGTTTCTGCCGTTCGGCGAGTTCCGCCTGGAGGTCGGAGAAGAGGCGCGCATTTTCCAACGCGATGGCAACCTGGTTGGCGTAGTTCAAGGCGAGATGGGCATCGTGAATCGTGAATTGTCCCTTGCAGTTCCCATCCAAAGCGATAAAACCTGTAAATCTTCCGCGTAATTTGAGGGGAACAGCAAGCCAACCGTGAATGTAATCAAGAGGAGGGCGTCGAAACTTTTCGTATTTATCCTGGATGTCATCGAGCAATATGTACGGGTAACCCTCCTCCCATAACCCGAAATCCGGTTCATCCGCGCTGAGTCCATGCTGGGTAATGACCGATGCTTCTGCCGGCAGGCCGACTGCGCCTATCTGCCGGGCAACATTGTCCTGAAATGACCAGACCGACGCGCTGTCGTATTTCACCACCCGCTTGAGTTGTATCAAAATGCGGTTGATCACCTCCGAAATATCCAGTGTGGACGTAATGATCTCGGTCGTTTCGCGAAGAGTTTCGGATTCGGCGTTCCTAAGTTCAAGTTCATTGATCAATTTCTGGCGTTCGGCGAGTTCCGTCTTTAGCATGTCGTCCTTTACCTGGCGCTCGATAGCGGCTCCCAGCACGCCTGCCGCCACTCTGATGACCTCAACTTCCATGGGTCTCCATTCGCGCTCGTTCTCGACATCGTCGAAACCGAGCGTGCCCCAATGCTGGCCGTTCACGATCACGCGGATCTCGAGCAGGGCTTTTACGTTGATCGAACGCAGGTATTCCTTCTCTTCCTCCGTGAAAAAAGAAGCGCTGCCCACAAGCGGTTCGCCGCTATCCAGAATATCGTAAAGGCGGTCGAATCCGGCGGCGCGCCTCGGCATATTTTGAAACGCCGATGACACAAGGTCGCTCTTTTGACCGGGCGCCGTCCATTCATATTTCATCGAATTTAGAATTTCCCCGCCGGGTCCCATTTGCCTTTCGAACAAATAGGCATGCGAGGCGTTGAATTCTTTGCC
>JABWAU010000096.1 GCA_013360875.1 Anaerolineales bacterium
GCCATTGAATCCGCTGGAGCGGACTGGATCCATGTGGATGTGATGGATGGACATTTCGTGCCGACCATTACTGTCGGTCCATTGTTCGTGGAAGCGCTCAAGCGTGTCACCAAACTTCCGCTCGATGTACATCTGATGATCTCTGAACCGGAAAAGCATGTGAATGCCTTTGCCAACGCCGGAGCCAGCAACATCACTGTCCATGTGGAAACCTGTCCAGATTTGCCAGCAATGATAAAACGTATTCATGCCTTGGGCTGCACCGCTGGTGTGACCTTGAACCCAGCCACCCCGGCTTCGGCATTGGATGCTGTGTTGCCGACGGTGGAACTGGTATTGGTGATGAGCGTCAACCCTGGGTACTCCGGTCAAAAGTTCATGCCGGATATGGTGGCAAAGGTGGAAGAGATTCGCGCCAAGTTGAATGCGCTCCGCTCCACCGCCCACCTTGAAGTGGATGGCGGCATGAATGCTGAGACCATTCCGCTGATGAAGAAGGCGGGTGCGAATGCGTTTGTCACAGGCAATGCAGCCTTCAAACATCCCCAAGGCAGCGCTGCAGGGGTGAAGGCGCTGAAAGGTATTCTAATGGCGTAGGGGCGGGATTCTCCACAAGGGATTTAAACAAAAATCACGGCGCACATGCGCCGCGATTCTTGGTGCGAGGGAAAAAAACAACCTATGCCGCAGATTTGCCGAGCGTCTTGATGCACTTGGCGCACAGCGTCTTCTTCACCAGTCGACCCTTCTCCATCACCGAAACCTTCTGGAGGTTGGGTTTGAACGTGCGGTTGGTGGCACGCTGGGAGAAAGAGCGGTTGTGACCGAATGTGGTTGTCTTGCCGCAGTGATTGCACTTCGCCATGTCTGAGTTACTTCCTTTCCTTGCAAATAATACCAATTGCCCTTTTTCAAAGGCAGGGCATTTTACCATATATCGCAACCAACTTCAAGATAAGATGTTAAAATAGCCATACCGAACGTAAACCTACTCCCGGAGGCTGGCGGTTGAAGCGCCGGGGTCTTTGTGAAAGGAAAACCATGGGTGACGAAATGACTTCCCTGGGCGGGATCCATATCTCGCCAAATGCTGTGGCGACGATTGCATATCAAGCCACTTTACAATCCTACGGCGTGGTGGGGCTGGCGCCAAAGAACCTGGCAGACGGTATCGTCTCGACCATCACCCGCGAACCTTCGCGGGGTATCTCCGTCCATTACAAGGACGATGAGATCCATATCGATGTCCACATCATTGTGGAATACGGCACGCGCATCAACTCGGTGGCGGAGAGCGTGGCAAACACAGTGCGTTTCCACGTGGAAAAGGCGCTGGGGCTGCGCGTTCAATCGGTCAATGTGCATGTGGCGGGACTGCGCATCAGCAACACGGACTAGGAGACATTGACTTATGGCAATTGATACTGCACGCGTCGAGAAGATCCGCAGGCGCCCTGTTGACGGATTGGCTTTCAAGAGGCTCATGGAAGCCGGTTTGACCTGGCTTCGCACCAACCAGCAGATCGTGAACTCGTTGAACGTGTTCCCGGTTCCGGATGGTGACACTGGCACGAACATGACCCTCACCCTGCAGGCAGCGTGGAACGAGATCAAGGATAAGGGTACGCATCATTTGGGAGAGATGGCGGCGGCGTTTTCCAAAGGCGCATTGATGGGCGCGCGGGGCAACTCTGGTGTGATCTCCAGCCAGATCCTGCGCGGGTTCTCGCGCGGTGTGCATGATAGGGAAACGCTCGACTTGGAATCGTTCGTCAGGGCGTTGGGCGAGGCGCGCGATACGGCGTATAAGGGTGTGGTCAAGCCGGTGGAGGGGACGATCTTAACCGTCGCCAAGGGAATTGCCGAGGGAACAGAAGCAGGTCTCGGGTCCGATGCGAGGCGGGACGCGATTGACATCCTCGAGATCGCGGTGAAGGCGGCGGATGAGACGGTCCGTCAGACACCCGAGTTGCTCCCCATCCTGAAGCAGGCGGGCGTGGTGGATTCGGGCGGGAAGGGTTTGTATTTCATCCTCGAGGGCATGTTGCGTCACGTGTATGGCGAGCCGCTGGATGTGCCGCTGGCGAGCGTGCAACCGCTTTCGGCGATGAATCTCGAGAGCGCAATGCAGGAGGTGGAGGAGGGACAGGATTACGAGGTGGTGGTGGACTTCTTCCCCAACGACGGTTTCGAGTTGCAATCGTTTTACAGCAGGCTGGAGGGAATGGGCACTTCGATACAGGTGGGCGAGGGCGAGGGCATGTATCGCATGCACATCCACGTGCCGCTCGAAAAACGATACGAGCCGATTGATTACATCATGGGAATCGGCACCATCACAAAGGTCGCGATGGAAAACCTGCTCGCGCAGATGGACGACATCCAAAAGAACAAGGAGCAGACGATCAACTTTACCGCGGTGGAGCCGGGGCAGATCGCGGTGGTGGTCGTTTCGCCGGGCAACGGGTTGAGTCGCATCTTCGCGAGTTTGGGCGCGGCGGCTGTGGTCTCCGGCGGACAGACGATGAATCCCTCCACGCAGGACATCCTCGCGGCGTTCGAAAACCTGCCAACCGATAAAGTCATCATCCTTCCGAACAACAAGAACATCATCATGGCGGCGAACCAGGCAAAGGAAGTGACGGTGAAACAGGTGGCGGTGGTGCCGAGCAAAACCGTGCCGCAAGGACTCGCCGCCATGCTCTCGCTTCAACCCGACGGGGAGGTTGATTCGGTCGCCGAGAAAATGACCAAAGCCCTGAGCCTGGTCAGGACAGGCGAGATTACGGTGGCGACGCGTTCGGTGGAGATTGACGGCGTCGTCGTCAAGGAGGGACAGGTGATCGCGCTGCTCGACGGGAAACTGGTTGCCTCGGCGGGATCTGTGGAGGAGGGAACGCTGGAGCTGCTCGAAAAAGCGGAGGCGGGCGAACGCGAACTCATCACGCTTTTCTACGGACAGGACATGCCGCACGCGGAAGCGAACCGCATTGCGGACATGGCACGCGAAAAATACCCGAACCTCGAGGTGGAGGTGCAGGAGGGCGGTCAGCCGCACTATCAGTTCATCATTTCGGTCGAGTAATCATTACCGCGAAGCCCGCCGTGACACAAGAAAAAATTCAAAATCCTTGCGTTCTTTGCGGTGAATTAAGAATCCCCGTTGATGATCTTCGCCGCACTGCCGACGCTTGCGATGAGAACATTCGTCACCCCTTCGATCTCCCGCAATTTTTTGTCAACGACGCGCGCCTCGGTTTCGGGGCAGATGACGTGGACGTTGGGTCCCGCATCCACCGTGTAACAGACCGCTAGTCCCTCGCTCCGCCATTGCCGCACAGCGTCCATCACCCCCAGCGAGGCGGGCTTCCAGTAACGCAGCGCGGGTGTGGAGGTCGTCATTACGGCGTGCATCATATCCGAATCGAGTTCCACGATGTTTGCCAGCATTTCAAAATCGCGGTGCAGGATGGCGCTGCGGCAGATCTCCAGTCTGCGGGGCGTATCGGATACGCGCGCGGCTTGAAGCGGGCTGGTCGGCGCGAGGGCGTGTCCCTCGGTGGAGCCGGTCTTTTTGTGTGCGGCGCTGACGATGGCAACGCAATCCGCGAGTTTCCAGTGATCGGGTGGTGCAATCGAAAATGCGTATGAGTCTTCGTCGTTCGTTCCCATTTGCCATTCCACGAATCCGCCGGGGACCGATCTCGAAGCGGAACCAGACCCACGCCGCGCGAGACGCGAGAGTTCGGGTTCGCTCAGGTTCAGCCCCGCGGCTTTGCTTCCCGCGAGGGCTAAGGCGGCAAACGCGGAGGCGGAGGAGGCGATCCCCGCGCCGGAGGGAAAGTTGTTCTCCGTCATCACCTCCGCGCGATCGTTGATCTGCGCCATTTCACGGATGATGTCGAGGATGCGCGAAACGCGCTCCAACCCGGCGCCCGCGACTTCGCGCCCGTTGATGATGAGTTCGTCGAACGGAAGCGACGGCTGAAAACTGACCGTCGTGCGCGTGTTCAGCCCGTCGAGGTTCATCGAGATCGAGCCGTTCGCAGGGAGGCGCAGGGCGTCATCGCGATTGCCCCAGTATTTGATGAAGGCGATGTTGGCGCAGGCGACGGCCGTTGCGGTTGGGTTGCCGTGCATTCCGCAAATGATCCTTTCGTGATCTTCAATCGTTAGTGTACCACGAAGGATCGGCGCATACCCGTTCCACATCCCTGCGGCCGAAACCCATCCAGGGATAATCTGCCCACTCGAACGGTATTGGACTTGCGCGGAATTGTTTCCATGTGGATTGGCGAAGTTCAGCGGAATTGAACCGGGTTTTGCGTAAACCCCGAGTATAAAAAACTCCCCCGGCCGGGGGAGTTTCGTTTTCGAACGACGCGCAGGTCATTCCATTTGCGCGGCTGCGGTAAGGAGCAGGACCAACGCACCACAAACCGTCATCACGTTGACATGCTTTCGGAAGCGGGCAATCGCCCCCTCCGGGTTGTTCGAGTTCATCATCGGTCCGACGCGCAGGATGGCGTTATGCCAAAACCCCAATGCGATCATCGCGAGGATGAGGAAGTGTTTTACGAGCATCAGGATGCCCCACAGGTTGCCGAAATTCATGAACCCCAGATAACCCGCATCCATGAGAGTCAGATACGTCCCGGTGACCAGCAGCGCGATCATGGAAACATACAGCCAACCCCGGCTGCGCTTCGAGATCGCGCTGAGCGCAGGACCGTTTGCGTTTTTCGAGAGCGCAGGCAGGTGGATCACCGCGAGCAAAAGATAATGCCCAACGAAAACAACGGTTGCCGTTGCGTGAATCCAGGCAGAAAGCGCGATGAGAATTTGGGTCACAATCGTTCTCCTTTCGGGTGTATCGCATCGCCCAGCGACGCAGGGAGGGTCTTGCGACGATCAGGCAGACGGAACGACAAGAGACCCGCTTGCCGCCAAATATCCCATTACCGACATGAGGACGACCAATCCGAACAGGATGCCCAGGAGCCAGTTCAGCCAGCGTTTTTCGGGGTGATTAACCCAGTAATACAGCAAGGCGGAAAACAGGAAGGATTGTGTCAGGATTTCCAACATGCCGCCGGAGAGGAACTGGTCACGGAGCGACAACTGAGTGTAGATTGCCCCCTCCACCGAGCCGGGCGCGGGACCAAACGTGGAGAAAATCCCCAGCGAGACGAGCAGCAGCCACATCACCAGCCAGCCGTTCCTTCTGCCAAACAGGATCTCGCGCAAGGGATGGAACGCCAGCGCGAACAGAATGCCGCGAATGAACTGGAGCGCAGGTCCCAATGCGACGATGGGATCGTCCGTCGGACGCATATAACCGCTCAGGTCCGCTTCGGCATAACGCGCCGCGTAGTTGAACACGGTAAACGCTGCCAGCCCGACAATGAAATACGTCAGCGTGTGCGAGACGATGGCTTTGAGGGTCAACCCAGGGAAAGTGATTTGATTATCTTTCATCGCGCCTCCTTTTATCTTTCGATCATAAGATCATCCAAAATCCTCCGCGCGGACAAACGCCCGGAGACCATCGCCGTCGGCAACCCCGTGCCTGGATGCGTGCTTGCGCCCGTGAAATACAAATTCTGGTAGCGCGGGTGTTTGTTGCGCGGGCGGAAATATCCCAGTTGGGTCAGGTTGTGGCACAGCCCGTGCGTGGAGCCTTTCATCAGGTTGTATCGTTTGCGCCACGAAAGCGGCGTGAAATTGGTCTCGAATTTGATGTGCGATTCGATATCAGTGACACCGAGAGTCGCCAACCGGCGGAAGACGTGCCGACGCGCTTCGTCTCGTATTCGACCCCAATCCTGCTCTCCATTCTGACTCAGATGCCCCACTGGGACGATGGCGATGAGCGTGTCCTCTCCGCGCGGGGACATGGTCGGGTCGAGCCGCGCCGGAGCGTGGACGTAAAGGCTGGGGTTGTCGGGCAGGCTCAGGTCACGGATGATGCGCTCGAAGTTTTCGCGGTAGTCGTGCGCGAGGAAGAGCGTGTGAGGTCCCAGCGAGTCATAGGTCTTATCCAACCCCCAAAAGAAACTGATGACCGAGCAGGAAAAGCGTTTGCGCGTGATCGAATTGGCGAGCGAGGCGTCGGGCAACAACTCGTTGTAAACGTAGGGCAGGTCGGCGTTGGCAAGGACGGCATCGGCTTTGAGATGTCTGCCATCTTCGAGAACCACGCCGCGCGCGTGAACGGCATTTACGTCAATCTGTTTGACGGTCGCATTGAAGATGAATTCAACGCCCGCGTTCTGCGCGAGTCCCATCAACGCTTCGACGATGCCATACATGCCGCCGCGCGGATAATACACGCCGTGCGCCAGTTCGGTGTAGGGCATCATCGAAAACGTGGCGGGCGCCTCGAAAGGACTCAAACCCATGTACACGTCCTGGAACGTGAACGCGGCTTTGAGGCGCGGGTCGTCGAAATAGGCGGACATGTTGCGATAGTGATTGACGAGCGGCTTGAGTTGATAAAGAAGGGGGATGTTTTGAAGCGTAAAGAACTCGGAGGCTTTACGAAAATCTCGGTTGACGAGTCTCTCGACGCCGAGGCGATAATGACGCTGACCTTCCTCCAAATAGCGCAGATAGTTTTGAAAACTTCCGCGCTCGAAATTTTCAAGTTGCTCACACATGGATTGCATATCCGACGTGAGCGCGAGCTGGCTGCCGTCATCGAAGACGAGGTGATAGGTTGGGTCAACCCGCTGGAGGTCGAGCATTTCGCGCATGGACGCCTGCGCGCCGAGCGCCGCAAACTCCGCTTCGTACAGCAGAGGCATGACGAGCAGAGTTGGACCTGTATCGAAGTGGTGTCCCTCGCGGCTGATGCGGTCACAGCGTCCGCCCGCGCGCGAATTCTTCTCGATGACGGTCACTTTGATTCCATGCTGCGCGAGATGTGTCGCGGCTACGATGCCGCCCACCCCCGCGCCGATGACGATGATTTTAGGTTTCATGATTCTCTCTACAAGAGTAACTGTTCAGGCAAGACCCTAAAGGTCTCCTTGCAATTAAAAATGCGCTTCAAGTATGATAACTCTCAAATTCAACCCCTCATTTACGAGAAAGACCTTTAGGGTCTGCAATTGCATAAAGAACGCCGACCACGCAAACCACGACATTAATATCTTTTCCTTACAGGAACGGTCTGTGAAGACAAGTCAGCGCCTTGCAGGTTGAACATGGAGGCGAACGTATCCAGACTCACCCGCAACCCTGCGGCAAAACTTTTCCGTTCATCGTAATGCGGGCGGAGGAGACAACCTTCCCTCTCGATCGTATTCAACAGCCGTTCGAACCGCGCCGCGTAGGCAAATCCTGCCAGCCTGCAGCGCAAGTTCTCGACTCGATTCAAACAATCCCTGCCCCTGTTGATATATGCGCGCGCCAAATGTACTCTGCTCCACACCCAGGCGCGATAAGAGTCGCTCGTCACATCGAATGGTGTGATGCGATTCGCGTCCAGCACCTCGCGCGGGATGTTGAAATATCCCGCTTCGATGTCGTCGAACGTATCGCGCAGCATGTGAGTGATGTGCGCGGCGGTCACAGCCAGATAGCGCGTCCCGTCCCGCGGCGCGTAACAGCCGTGACCGATGAAGTGGTGCATGGCTTCGGTCACTGCGGTCGCAAGCCAGCGCGTGTATTCGGTCAATTCGTTTTGCGAGATCCGCCTGCCGCGTCGTTCCGCATCGAACGCCATCACCTGCATCATGTTTCGGAGATAAGATTGCAAGCCGCTGTTCTCTTCTTCGTCATTGCGAATCAACTTGACGAGCATTTCCTCGTGGATGTCCGCGTCACGCGGCGTTTCGCCCCGATAACATTTCTCCAGAATGGACCTTTGCCTTCCGATAAAAACGCTTCGCTCCACGCCCGAACCTGCTTCGCCATCCAGGACATCGTCCACCCACCTGAAATACGCGTAGGCGCGGTACGCGTCCGCGACCCGTTCACGGTCCGCGAGGAGACGGATCGTGTAATACGTCTGCCTGCTTGCGGATTTGGTGATGGATGGAGCCAGGGATGAAGCCGCCCGCCGGCAATTCGCTTCATGCGTCAACGCGATCGTGGAAAGAACTGGCATTGGTTTCCTTGTCAACCTGACATCTTATTCCAAAGGAACATATCGAGGCTGTGTTGTTCATCACATAGATCTACGCTTATCATCCCTTTTGGTTTCCGCTTCGTTCCCCGAATCATACGCCGCGCAAAACAAAAACTCCCCTTTGGCGGGGGAGTTTTTGAGCGGTCGGATGGACGGTTGGTTTACTTATCGCCCATTTTCTTCACGTCGCCCAGTCCGCCGATCTGTTTCGTCACCACCGGCGAACCATAGTAATTGACCGAACCCGCGCCCGCGATCTCGGCGTCGAGTTTTTCCTCCACCCATACGGTGGCGCTCCCCGCCCCGCTCAGGTTGACGCTGACAGTCTGGCTTTGCAGGTCCCTGCCGTTGAAACTGCCGAAACCGCTGATGTTCAAACTGAGATCATCCGCAGCACCGGAGGCGGTCATGCTTCCCGCGCCACTCAGGTTTATGGAGAGTTCCCTTACGGCGATCTCGTTGAGTTTCAAATTGCCCGCGCCGCTGAGCGAAATTCCCAGGTCGTCGGTCTCCAGCCCTTCGACGATCAGTTCGCCCGCGCTGTCGAACTCCACATCCTTCAGTTCCGTGACCACGATGGTGATCCTGACGATCTCGGTTGGATTGACGCGTTTACCGGCCTCTGCCTCGTAGAAGATCCTGAGCCTGCCGTTGCTGACCTGGGTCTGCAAACCGGGCAGGAGATTGTCCTCCGCTTCGATCTTGACCGATACCGTGTCGCCCTGAGTGACGAAGACCTGCGCGGGGTAATCCACTTCGATAGCGTCGAAATCGCCCACGCTGCGCGTCACGGTGGTGAGATTCCCCGAGCCGCGTTCGCCGGGTCCGACGATGAAATCCCCATCGTTGAACACGCCGAACATGGACGGGCTGTCCCAACCCAGGCTGGGGGCATAGAGAATCGCCAGCGCTGCGCCGCCGATAATGACCACGTCCAGCAATATGGATGTGTATCGCCAGTACTGCCGCAGGATCAAGCCCATGCCCGCAGCGATGAGCAGGTAGGGCCAAATGTGAGTCAACGCCCAGAGATTCGCGGAGGGAATGCCGCCCGACCTTACGAGCAGCCAGATCGCGCCCGCCGCAATGAGCAATAACGGACCGAATAGTGATCTTTGTTGTTCCATTTTTTCCTTCTTTTCAGTACCTAACTTGCCGGTGGAATTACGTCGTTTTTGGGCGTTTCATCTCTCTTCTTCCCGCCCAGCAAACCGGAGCGGGAGACCACGAGATAGCCGCCCAGCAAAATGAGCAGGATCGGGAATATGATGTTCCCGAACGATGAGAAGATCATCTCGAAGAACGCGCCGAAGATGATGAACAGGATGAAGCCCACCTTCATCACGCCCGCGCCCGATTTCCTTTGACCTTCATCGCCGCCATACCAGCCCATGATGTAGATGCCCGCGCCCACGAACAGGATGATCAGCGTCCAGAAGTAGGACATGGACTCCCAATGACCGGTGACGTTCTGGAACAGCAACACCAGCCCGATGCCGCCGATGATACTGCCGGGGATGGCGAATGCCGCGGTCCCTTTTCCGCCCGCGAACATTGCCACAAAGAACAGCGCGCCAAACCCGATCACGATGAAGGGCCAGAGGAAACCCCAATCCATGAAGCGGAATATCCTGCCCGCCAGGGACAGCAGACCGAAGGCGATCAATAGCGCGCCTCCGACCAGCGCGCCAACATTGGAACGATTCGTTTGCATTTTCATTCTCCTTTCGAATTCAACCATGTATCCTACGCAACAGCGGCATAAACGTTGCAATCCATTCATCGAGAGAGGCGCCCTCATGCCACGCTTCCGTGACCGGGCTCCCTGCGTCGTCCGCATCCGCGCCGGGGGACGCTTTTCAGGCGTGGATAAGCCATTTGGAACAGGCGGCAGGCTTCGGGTCGGACTTTGGAGGCGCAACGTTGCACAATCATTCTCGCGCCTTTGTCTCGAAATCCGGCGCAAATCGTGACAACCTGCAATCAATCGAGGATGAAACACACGGGAAAATGAGGGGGAATATCACATCTGCTATAATCCTCCCCATGATTCTCGTCACCGGCGCAACCGGATTCATCGGACGCGCCCTCGTGCGTCACCTCACCGAAACCGGGCAGCGGGTGCGGGTCCTTCTGCGTTCTTCGCCGAAGTCGCCGCGTCTGCCAAAGGGCGTGCCGGTCGAAGTGGCGGTGGTCAGCCTCAACGATGAGCGCGGTTTGCGCGCCGCCCTGCGCGGTGTGAACCAGGTCTATCACCTCGCCAGCGCCGCCGCGCAGGGACGCGACGGCAGTCTCTTCACCACCGATATCGAAGGCACGCGCAATCTGGCGGCCGCCGCGGCGGATGCCGGCATCGAGCGCTTCATCTTCCTCAGTCACCTCGGCGCAGACCGCGCCTCGGCGTTCCCCGTCCACAAATCCAAGGGCATCGCCGAGGAACACATCCGAAAAAGCGGGGTCCCGCACACCATCATCCGTTCATCCATCGTCTTCGGTCCCGAGGACGGGTTCACCACTGCGCTGGCGGATATACTCAGGTATTCCCCTGGTTTCGTCCCCATCCCCGGCGATGGGCGCACCCTGCTCCAACCGCTCTGGGTCGAAGACCTCGTCACCTGCCTGGTCTGGACGCTGCAAAACCCTGATACCGCGAACCAGACCTACGAGATCGGCGGCGGCGAATACTTCACCCTGCGCCAGATCTTCGAGATCCTCATGGATGTCACGCACACGCGCCGCTTGCTCCTGCCCCTATCGCCGCCCTACATGCGTGTCCTCGTCATCCTGCTCGATTCGGTTGCGCGCCGGCTCAATGCCTCCACCTACTGGATTGATTACGTTGCCGTCAACCGCACCTGCCCTGTGGAAAACCTCCCGCGCGCGTTCGGGCTTATGCCGGCGCGTTTTGCCTACCGGCTGCACTACCTCGAACGCAAATCGCTCTCGCAAAGGATACAGGAAATTCTCCGCCTCCCGCGCTGACCTTATGCCTGCTCCCGTCATCAAACTGCTCGAAACTCCCGAAGAAATGACTCTCGTCGAAGACCTGCAACGCGCCGTCTGGCGCGGCAGTGAGACCGACGTCGTCCCCGCCCATATCTTCATCACCGCCATCCACAACGGCGGGCTGGTCATCGGCGCGTTCCTCGAAGGCGAACTCATTGGCTTCGTCTTTGGCTTCCCCGGCCTCGATTTCACCCCGGACGGTCCGCGCCCCAAGCATTGCTCGCACATGATGGGAGTCAAGCCCGGGCGACGCGATGCAGGCATCGGCTTCGCGTTGAAGCGGGCGCAATGGCAGATGGTCCGCAAACAGGGCATTGACCACATCACGTGGACGTACGATCCACTGCTCAGTCGCAATGCGCGACTCAACATCGCGAAACTCGGCGCGGTCTGCAACACTTATCGCCGCTCCGAATATGGCGACATGCGCGACAGTTTGAACGCGGGACTGCCCTCCGACCGCTTCCAGGTGGATTGGTGGGTCAACACCCGCCGCGTCGAGCGGAGACTCAGCAAACGCGCCCGCGCCCCCCTGAAATTGGATGCCTTCTCCAAAGCCAACCTCCAACCACTCTACACGCCTCTCGCATGGACCGAGGACTTGATCTGCCCGCCCGAGCATTTTTCCCCGCTCGAAGGACGCCTCCTGCTCGTGGAGATCCCCTCCGATTTCGACGCGGTGAAAGAAGCGGACCTCGCCCTGGCGCGCGACTGGCGCTTTTTCACGCGCGAGTTCTTCGAAACCGCTTTCGCGGCGGGTTACATCGTCACCGATTTCGTTTACGACGAGGGCAAAAGTTTTTACGTGCTTTCCAACGGGGAAAGCACGCTGGAATAGTAACAAACCGAAAGGGATCACGTCTTATTATCGCATGAAGAACCCAAGACCCGACATCGAACATTGGTGGGCGGTGGAGGCGATGGTTGCCTCGTACAACCACGTGTATCGAGTCACACACAAGACGAAATACAAGGTTCACGGACCGATCGGCATTTCCATCTACGACGGCGCGCCCATCGCCTCCTTCCAATATGAATTCCTTGCCCTGAGCGCGGACGCGCAGTCCGTGATGGACGCAGTGCTGACATATCCCATCCCCGACGACAAGCAATACATCCTTGACGTTTTTCACCCCGCGCCCTCGGACCCGGCTTTGAAGGAACAATATACGAAGTTCGCGCATGAGTTCGTGCGCACCGGTCCCATTTTGGGATACGAACTGCCCGACAGGGTCGGCGCCGTCCCCGCCAACGTATTCGAAGCCGCGACCATCCAGCAGGCGGAGACCGCCAATCATACCCTCACCGCCGAGGGCGAACGTATCTACGTGCAGACCCTGCGCGACAAACACATCCATTCCTTCTACGCGGAGCGCGAGGGCGAGGCGGTGGGATGGATTCAACTCGTCTCGGTTTACGACAAGGTCGGTTACATCAATCAGTTGTACGTCCTCAAAAATTACCGCAAACGCAAATACGGCACGGCGCTCGTCCAGCGCGCCCACGCGCGGGCAATCGAACTCGGATTGAAGCGCATGGTGGCAATTCCCTCGGACCAGGCAATGCGCCTGTATCGTCGCCTGGGATACCGCCCGCTGTTGTATTTTTCTGTGTTCCGTCCCAACGGCGGCTACCGTGAATGAAATTGTCATTTCGAGGGAACGAAGCGACCGGGAAATCTTTCCCCGACTGGGCTAAAGATTTCTCCCTGCGGTCGAAATGACAAGGGCGTGTTTCATATCAGTTGAAACCGTCCCGAAGGTTGACGCGGGCGACCAATATTTCTTCCAGTAAAACTCGGTTTGCGTTCCTTAAGCGCAAAAACAAGAAGAGGCGCCGCGTACGCAGCGCCTCTTCTTGTGAGATGAAGGAGGTCGGTGGATTCTCGAAGTGTCAACTCATATATTTGTTGGGGCTGTTGTTCTGTCCCTGGGCGTTCATGCCGATCGGGTGATAGGTCGGTTCGTTGTAAAGCGGGCGCGTGGATGCGGCGGCAGGCGTCGGCTTGGGGGCGGGACGCGGGTAGGACGGCGAAGGATTGCGATACGCATCGTTGGAACGATAAGTGGACGCGGACTGGTAAGGGCGATCCTCCGCCATAGAGAAGATGCGATCGCCCGCAACCGAAAAGGTGTTGATCAGCAGGACGCGGATGGCAAGCACCATCACCGCCACCAGAATCGGCACGACCTTGAGCATTGTATCCTGCCCAAGAAGGATGCCGCCCTCGGCCGTCGCCCTGCGGATCGCAACGGAGACCCCCCACCAGGTGAGGGAGGCGTTGAACGCCGCAGCGAGGAACCAGGCGCCGAAGAGGTACCAGACCTCGGCGGGTTCGTCGCGTCCCTGTTCGGGGGTGAAGATGCGGGCGATGCCGGCAAAGTCAATCCCGCAGAACGCGAAGGCAAGGATGGTCGCCCACTTGAACGGACCAAAGGACAGTTCTCCCAGGATGTCTTGCAGGGCGAAGGCGGTGCTGGAGAAATTGAAGACCTCGAACGCTAGGAGCGCGCTGAGGATGATCCCGCCAAATAACAAGCCCCGCTTGAGCGCAGCCCGATGCAGCAAGAGGGGTGTATTGAGAGACGCTGAACGGTTCATTTGAGCCTCCTGTGGTTCTCCTGCGGAAACCGAAAGGAACCACAAACATACGGAATAACCACGACGGCTCGAATAATAGAACACTTGTTCTAAATTGTCAAGAGGAAAATTTATCCGACAACTCCACGCAGACTCCCGATCCCCTCCATCAATCCGATCCTGCCTCCTGTGCCGAGGCGATGTCCTTCCCCCGGCTGGACAGGGTATGCGTTTCCAGGTCATAGCGCCCGCGCATCTCGTCGCTTAGCGTGCCATCCCAAAGCGGAACACCAGAAAGATAAGCCGCCCTCCCGATCATGTGCGCCGCCACCGGCGCGGTGGAGAAAAGGAAGATGACGATCGCAAGTGACCGCACGGCAATGGCGAAATCGTCGAAGCGCAGCGCGACTCCCAGCATGATCAATCCCACACCCAGCGTGTTGGATTTTGTGGTGCTGTGCATGCGCATCAGCACATCCGGCATACGGACCAGCCCGATGGAGGCAAGGAACATGAAGAGCGCGCCCAACAAAAGGAGTATCAGGCTTACGCTTTGCGCCATGGGAGTTCTCCTTTTTCGATAAAGTACGCGAACGCGACAGTGCCGAGGAATCCGATCAACGCCAGGACGATGGCAACGTCCAAAAAGATGGGTTGTCCGGTGGCGACGGAATAGACGGCGATAATGCCGACAGCCAGCGCCGCCATCATGTCCAGCGCGACCACCCTGGCTGGGAGACTGGGTCCGCGCACCAGCCTCACGAACGCGATGAACATCGCCAGGATCAACAAGCCGAACGTGATATTGATGAGAATGTTCATTTTCGACCTCTCTATGTCTCGGCGCCGCGCATGAGTTCGAGCAGGCGTCGTTCGAGTCCCTGTTTGATCTCGCGTCTCAACACGTCGGCGTCGGGCGCATACATGGCGTGGATGAAGAGCACGCGTCGGTCGGTGGAAACGTCCAGGCTGAGCGTGCCGGGGGTTAGGGAAATGAAATAAGCCAGCGCGGTGATCTCCGAGTCGGTGCGCGCCTCGAGCGGGATGGCGATCACGCGCGGTTTCATGTAATGACGCGGCGTCAGCACGTCGTATGCCACGCGCAAATTGGCAAGGAGCAATTCCCATAGAAAGAACAGCGTGAAAGCGATGGCTCGCCGCACCTTGATGAAGTAGTCGGTGGGACCCAATGCCCGGCGCGACATGAACAGGGTGACGTACCCCAGGATGAACCCGACGAACAGGTTGGCAGGAGCGAATCTCCCGGTCAGCGCCCCCCAGACGAGGGCAAGCAAAACGTTCAGAAAAAAATAATTCATCCCGCGCCTCCCATCACCGCCCGGATGTAAATGGACGGATCCATCAACTGTTCGCCCGCCTGCAATGCAACATCGAACGCAGGACCCGCGCCAAGACCAATAAGGATCGTGATCGCGGCAAGAAATGCGATTGAAAACAACCAATCACGCAGTATTAAGCGAGGCTTGGCACCGGTTCCAACAGCGGAATACGAGGCGGGTTTCCAAAAGGCTTCATTCCACAATTTGAGCATCGAGAACAGCGTCAGCAGTCCCACG
>JABWAU010000008.1 GCA_013360875.1 Anaerolineales bacterium
TATCTGCAAAATTTTAAAGTTATTCATCATCAAAAAACCTTTACATAAATCGAATAATAGATATACAATCAACGAAGTTGCATGACATGATTACATGATTCAATCAATATGTTTGTTGAATCAATGCAAATAAAAATATCAACTTGTAACGTGAACGTGCAACACGATCAGGAAGAGGCAATGCCGCATGAAGAATCATCCTGATTGACAGAAAAGAAGAAAAGGATTTGACATGTATATCTGTGTATTATCGAGCGTGCCGGAGGATCCGAACGACAAGCCGTACGATCCGTCTCCGCATATGAACGGATTCAAATGGAAACATCACCGCGTGGATCCAAGGGAGGTCGAAAAGCAAATGCGCAACCTCGTCAACGAAGGCGTGGACGTGTTCGTCAATCTGTGCGACGGCACGCCTGACGACGCTCTTTCAGGAATCGGGCTGGTGCAACTAATGGAGAAGATGGGACTGGCATTTACCGGAGCCGATTCCAAATTCTTCGATCCCTCCCGCCAGGAGATGAAGACCTACGCAAAGAAGGCGAACATCCCCGCGCCGAACTGGGTGATGGTGGACCGCATCCAGGAGGTGGAGCGCGCCGCGAAGAAATTACGTTTTCCCGTTCTAGTCAAACCGCCGCATGGATACGCCAGCATCGGCATCACGCGCGATTCGCGCTGTGAGAACCTGGAGCAACTCAAAGTCCAGGCGGGACGCGAGATCGAACAGTTCGGACGCGCGCTCCTCGAGGAATTCATCGAAGGACGCGAGTTCACCTGCCTGATCGCCGAAAATCCCGACGACCCGAAGAATCCCATCACTTTCAAGCCGGTCGAATTCATCTTCCCGGAAGGCGAGACCTTCAAACATTACGCCATGAAATGGGTCGAGTACGAAAAGATGTCCGTTGCGCCTGTGGACGACCCGCGCATCGAAAAGACCCTGCGCGAACAGACCGCGCGTCTGTTCAAAACCATGGACGGCAACGGCTATGCCCGGTGCGACTACCGCATGGCTTCGGACGGGACGTTGTACATGCTCGAGATCAACCCGAACTGCGGCATCTTCTATGCGCCGCACGAACCCGGCTCGGCGGATTTCTCGCTGCTCAACGACCCGCTCTACAACCATCATAAATTCCTGCACCTGATCATCCGCTCCGCGCAAAAGAGACAAGCCGCCCTGCTCGCCGCAAGAATGAAGAGGAGGCAGGTTCGCAAACAGCGCACGGAACAGATGGCGTACGCGTAATTCAGTCGTCAGTGACCAGTGATCAATGATTGGTGAGCGGACCCTTCGATGTCCGCTCATTTGTTTATAATCAGTACTTCACGAAAGCGCGTATTAGGCGGCCTCTACCGCCCGTATTTGCGTTAGAGAACGCAAATTACGCGGCGTTTTCGTGATTTACCGATAATAAATTGACTGTTGCTTCCAAAGTGGCAGTCAATTGTCACTGGAGGTACACATGCTCAAGAAAAAGATCGCATTCATCGGACCCGGCGTGATGGCGGAAGCCATGATCTCGGGGCTTTCCCGCCAAAAACTTGCAAAGCCCGAAAACATCACCGCGTCCGGTCCGCGCGAGGAACGGTTGAAGGAACTCGAAGGAAGATACGGGATCAAAACGGCGACCGATAACGCCATCGCCGCCTCGCACGCGAACGTGGTCGTTCTTTCCGTCAAACCCCAGCGTCTCAGCGAGGTGATGAAGGGATTGAAAGGCATCCGCCCCGACGCGCTGGTCCTGTCCATTGTTGCGGGCGCGAGCATCAGAAAGATCGGAACGGGATTGAAACATAAGGCGGTGGTGCGCTCCATGCCGAATACGCCCGGTCAAATTGGCGAGGGCATCACCGTTTGGACCTCGTCGAAGGAAGCGACCGAGGAACAACGGCAGATGACGCGCGCCATTCTCGGCGCGTTGGGCGAGGAGGTCTTCGTCGAGGACGAAAGTTACCTCGACATGGCGACGGCTCTTTCCGGAACCGGACCCGCCTATGTGTTCCTGTTCACCGAAGCCTTGATTGATGCCGGCGTCCACATGGGATTTCCGCGCCGCATCGCCGAACAATTGGTCCTGCAGACGATCAAAGGCTCCGCGTCTTTCTACCATCAGGCTGGTCGCCATCCCGCGACCTTGCGCAATCAAGTGACCTCTCCCGGCGGGACATCGGCTGAGGCTTTGTACTATCTCGAAAAGGCGGGCTTCCGCACAGCCATCTCGCGCGCCGTCTGGGCGGCGTACCAGCGGTCACTCGAGTTGGGGAAGGAGAAGCCGGGTCACATTGATCCGCACGATGAGACGGAGAAATAATCTCCACAGGAGGTTCACCCATGACCGCTCGATCAAGACGGCGTCACAGATCGGGGGACGATGCCGGAACCGAGGCTGAGAAGATTCTCGAATTGATGTACGCGCAGGGAAAAGCGCAGTTCGGCGATGCGATGAAATCGTTCTGGCTGTACGACGGCGACCTGTGCCCAGGCTGCCTGGCGCGTCCCATTGACAGGATAAAGTTCAAAGGCAAGGATGCCGTGTCCATCAACGGTTTCATATACCGCCCGCGCGGGGTGCTGATCGGGTATTTCCTGTGCGAGGTCTGCGCCAAGTACATTTTCAAAGAGGCGGAGAAAAATCCATATAAGGAGACCCCCCTCCACGCCGATATCGAGCGGAATCTGGCAGATGCCTATCTCAGGTATTTGTCGTCGCTGGATGCGTGAATGCCAGAACCACTTTGCCTGTTTGTCTATCCTTCGGGCGGCAATGGGATCAGTGGAGAAGGGGTGAACATGACGGGCGGAGGAGTGGAAGAACGAAAGATAAATATATAGGCAAGAAGGATACAAACGATTACCATTCCCAAACCGCCAAAGACCAAGCCCATGACCGCCGCTCCCTTTGAGACGCCTTCCCCCTTTCCCTTCACGATCCTTCGGAACGCAATCAGTGAAATGACCAAGCCTATTAATCCAAGAAGCCAGCCGCCCAGCGCAATAAATAATATCGTGAAACCAGCGGCAAGAGGCGCGGCGAGTTCGTAGCGGTTAAAGTCATATACGAACGGAACGATGAATGCTGTTGCAATCAATCCTACCGACAGACCGCCCAGTACGCAACCAATGTTTGCCAGCCAGTCAACTTTACGAGCGGGTTGTGTTTCCATACGAACCTCCAAATACCAATAAACAGGGTCTTTTCCGACTAAGGAAAAGCGTTGAAAACTTCGTGTTCTTCGCGCTCTTTGCAGTTCAAAATTGGCATTTTGCGCCACAAAACATTGCTCTCCGACAAACTGCTAGGATGCGAAAAGTACAGACATAAAAAAATAATTGGAAGGATTACCAAAGGAATCCCGCCAAGGATCAGCCCAATGACCGCCGTTTTCTTGACCGTACCATGGTTGCCCGCTTTAGTATTCCTCCAGAAAGCGATAACGGCAAAGACACAGGCCAGCAGGGCTGATGCCGCATCGAAGAAAAGCAGAATGGTGAACAGACAGCCCAGTACAAGCCCTATATCACGATAAACAATATTTCCGTTCAACAGGGTGGACAAAGTTAGAATTATTAGAAGCCCAACAGACCATATTCCAAGGGTGCGACTGTCATTTGCTCCTTGTTCAATCTTTTTAAAAGTTTGAGTCTCCATGCCTGCCTTCCGATACGGATAAAACTGTTTGAAGCATTATTGCACAAACGAATGCCAAAAGCAACGGGCAAATACGTTTTATAATTCGGGGGGCGAATATCACACAGCATCCATCTGTGACGAAGCGCGCACCATGTAACACTGCCCACTGATACTATTCACTGAACACTAGTTACTGAGGAATGTCCCTCATCACCGTCTCCTCCCTCTCCAAATCCTTCGGCGCGGAAGATATTTTTTCCGGCGTCACGTTTACCGTTGCCAAAGGCGCGCGGCTGGCGCTCGTGGGTCCCAACGGCATCGGCAAGACGACCCTTCTCCGCATCCTCATCGGTGAAGAGGAACCCTCGTCGGGAACGGTCACGCGCGCCAGGAATCTGCGTATCGGTTACCTCTCGCAGGAGGCGGATTTCGAACTCGAGGGCGTGTTGTGGGATGTGTGCCTCGAGCCGTTTGCGGACCTCATCCGTATGCAGGCGGAATTGGAAAAACTCGAAAGCGAAATGTCAGACCCATCGAAGCGGGATCAAGCTTTGGTCAGGTATGGAAGCGTGCAGCACGAGTTCGAGCGGCGCGGTGGATACGTCTATCCCGTCAAGATCAAACAGGTCCTCACAGGCTTGGGATTCGACGAGTCCGATTTTCATATCTCGCTCGATCATTTATCGGGTGGACAACGCACGCGTGCGCATCTGGCGCGTCTGCTATTGTCGAATCCTGATCTGCTTTTGCTCGATGAGCCGACCAATCATCTCGATATCAAAGCCGTCGAGTGGCTCGAAGGTTACCTGACGCAATGGGAGGGCGCGGCGGTCATCGTTTCACATGATCGTTATTTTCTCGACCATGCCTGCAACGCCCTGCTCGAGATGGCGGTGAGCGGTTCGGAATATTATCGCGGCAATTACTCAACCTATTTGCAGGAACGTGAGATCCGCTGGGCGCATCGCTTCGAAGTTTTTGAAGGCGAGAAGGAAAAACTTCTCAAGGAAGTGGAGTACATCAAGAAAAATATTTCGGGGCAGAACGTTCAGCAAGCCAAAGGCAGGCTGCGGCGGTTGACGCGCGTGGTGCAGGCGATCGAACAGGTCGGCATGGATACGGTGGTCAATTCGAATTGGTCACAGTTGGATGTGGAGACCACGACCAGCCCATTCAGTGTGGAGGAAGCGGAACGGCGCGTGCGCGGACTTCGTCCGCCGCAACGCGTCACACCTGACCTGCATCTGCACCTGCGTTCGACGAATCGTTCCGGCGACCTGGTCATTCGCACGAAAAATCTCACGGTGGGTTATCCCGCTGAAAATGGATTGCCTGAAAAAGTCTTGTTCTCCGCGCCGGATATCGAATTGAGACGGCTGGATTGCGCGGCGTTGATCGGGCCGAACGGCGCGGGCAAATCAACGTTCCTCAAGACGATACTCGGTTCCCTCTCCCCTTTGGCTGGCGAGGTGATCCTGGGAGCGAGTCTGCATATCGGCTATTTCGCGCAGGCACACGAGGGACTCGACCCCGAAAAAACCGTGCTGGAGGAGATCCTTGCCGCGTCGCCCGGCATGTTGCCCTATCAGGGACGAGACTACCTCGGCAAATACCTCTTCTCCGGCGATGACGTGTTCAAAAAAGTGTCCATGCTTTCCGGCGGCGAACGCGGACGACTTGCGTTAGCCAAACTCGCTCTCGAGGACACCAATTTGTTGTTGCTCGATGAACCGACGAACCATCTGGACATTCCCTCGCAGGAAGCATTGCAATCCGTCCTGGGCGCGTATCAAGGCACGATCATCCTGGTCACCCACGACCGTTATCTCGTGGACGCGCTGGCGACACAGATCTGGGAGATCAACCCGGACGAATCGCATTTGACCGTATTCAACGGCACGTATTCACAAATGAAAGAGGAACGCGAGAAGGAAGCCGCGCGGCTGGCAATACAAGAATCTCCAGTCTCCGGTTCTCTGGTCTCCAATTCTCGTTCCACGAAAAACGCCAGGAACAAGGAAACCAAAGAAGAACGCCGCCGCATCGCCCAATTGCAGGAACTCGAAAACACCATCGCCGAACTCGAAGCGACGCTGGCGAATCTCTCCAACCAGCTGGAAAGTCCTTTCGTGAAACCCGCCGAAGCCGCGAAGTTGGGAACGGAATACGAGCGCGTGCAAAAGAAAATGGATGAAAAGTTGAACGAGTGGGAGAGGATGCAGGGGTAATAAAGTGCAATACTATTCCCACACACGAGGGATATCTCTTTCCGAAAGGAAGCACATAATGTCTGGGAAGAGCCAACTACAGGTGGATTGCCTGCAAATGAGTCACACTGCGGGCGTTGAAGGCGCTGAAGAGGGTCGAACATACCCCTTCTGAAAAGATCTGATCGTTTGATTCCGTTTCCTTGTCCAACGCGCCGGGAAAAAATATTTCTCGGCACATTCATCCCGTTCTACGCTCCATCGTCCTTCGGCGGCGCAGTGGGACCATAATCCAATACCTGCCGCATCTGTGTTCCTCCCTCCGGCGGACCGACGATCCCTTTATCTTCCATCATGTCCACAAGCCGCGCGGCGCGCGTATAGCCGATGCGTAACCGTCTCTGTAGCATGGAGACGGAGGCGCGTCCCTCCCTGCGAACGAGGTCAACTGCCTCGGCGAGTAACGGATCGGTGTTGGCGTCTTCCGCCGCCACATCGTCGAACATGGCGGTTTGTTTGAGCGGCGCGTCAGACCTGGGAATATCTGTGGGCATGGCGGGCGCGGCATAGGGACTCGCGCCTCCCAGTTGGGCACGCCAGAAATCCACGAGGTTCGTAATCTCACGATCCGAGACGAACACACCCTGCAGGCGGACCGGGGCGGGCGCGTCCGGCGCCTGGAAGAGCATGTCGCCGCGGCCCAGCAACCGCTCCGCGCCGGGCTGGTCGAGGATGACGCGGCTGTCGGTGTTGGAGGCAACCGCAAAGGCGATGCGAGCCGGGAAGTTCGCCTTGATGAGTCCCGTCACCACGTCCACAGACGGGCGTTGGGTGGCGAGGATCATGTGGATGCCGGTGGCGCGCGCCAGTTGCGCGAGACGGGTGATGGTCTGCTCCGTTTCGGTCGGCGAGATCATCATCAGGTCCGCCAGTTCGTCAATGACAACGATCAACAGCGGAAGCCGTTTTTGTCCCTGCAGTTTCATGCGGGCGTTATATTCCGTGATGTTGCGCGCACCGATCTGCGAGAACATGTGATACCGTCTGTCCATTTCACGGGTCATCCATTGCAATGCGCCGATCACGCGCTCCACCTCCACGACCACCGGCGAAAGCAGGTGCGGGATGCCGTTGTAACCGGTCAACTCCACGCGTTTGGGGTCCACGAGGATCAACTTCAATTCGTCGGGCGTGTTATGCAAAAGCAGGCAGGTGAGGATCGAGTTCACGCAGACCGATTTACCGGAGCCTGTGGTGCCGGCGATCAACAGGTGAGGCATGTTTTCCAGCGTTGTGCTGACCGGGTGTCCCGTCACGTCCCTGCCGAGGGCGAACTTCAGCGGGTTCGCGTTGCGCTGGAACGGTTCGCTCTCGACGATATCGCGCAAAGCGACGAGCGTCATTTCGTCGTTCGGGACCTCGATGCCCACGTAACTGTGACCCGGCACCGGCGCCTGGATGCGGATGCGCGGCGCGGCGAGCGCGAGGGCGAGATCGTCCGCCAGCGAGGCGATCTTGTTGACGCGCACCTTCATGCGCCCGCTTCGGGTCTCGACGAAAAGCGGCTCCACCCCGAATTGCGTGATCGAAGGTCCGCGATTGATCTCCACCACCTGCACCGGCGCGCCGAAGGACGCCAGCGTCTCCTGAATTAATCGGGCGCGCTGCTGGATAAACTCCTCGTTGACCTCCGGCGCAGAGCCTGATTCAAGGATATTCTTCACATCCGGCAACTGCCATTGAATGACCGCCTCCGCCGGTTTCATGGTTCGGACCGGCGCGCCGGTCGCGGGAGGTTCATGGACGACAGGTTCGGGGCGATTCAGAGGCGTATACCCGTTCGAGGCGACCTGCGCGGCTTCAGCCGATGCCGGGACTTCCTTTTTAACGAGGCGTCGAGCAAGTTCCTCCCGCAGGCGCGCGTACAGAGGACCGACCCATTTGAACATTTCCTGTATTTCGATATCGAATGTCATGGTCGAGGCGATCAAGAGCCACGCCAGCAGGGAAATGATCGCGCCGCCCCTGCCAAAATAATCGAACAAAAATTTCTGGAACGCGCCGCCGATGAAACCGCCGCCCGCCCCGTCCATCGCGGCTTGATCCGCCAGTTCGGGCGCGGCGATGATCGTGTGCATGCTTGCCAACAACCACAGGAACAGGAGAACGATCCCGGTGGCGCGTTCCAGCGTAAGCGGGGGAAGTTTCTCGATGCGGCGCAGGATGAGCCAGACGCCCATCACGATCAAACCGATCGGCAGGATGTAGATGCCCCAGCCAAAGGTGCGGCTCAATATGCCGATCAGGCTTTCAGTGACGGCGCTTCGCTGCGCCGAGAAAAGGATGAGGACCGTCAACATCCCCGCCACCGCTATCACCGCGCCGACCACGTCCAGTTTGCGTTCGTCGGAGAGGGAATCCCACCAGGAAAACGAAACAGGTTCCGGCGCGCGTGAAGCGTGATGCGAAGCCCCTCCCCGTTTCGAGGAAGACTTGTCCCTGCCGGGCGTCGTTCCCTTTGTTTTCGATCCGGCTTTGGTCTTGTTTGGGGAAAACGGTGTCTTGAGCGGCATGTTTCCCGGAGTATAGCACAAATGGTCTGGTTTTCATTATGGGGTAAAATTGCGTCACTGACGTAATGAGCCGTCCCGAAGGTTTGGGCGAACGATAAAGCCGAACTAAACAACCTTCGGGACGTTCTGCGTAAACGATAAGGAACCTCCATTGTTCGAAATACTATTTCTCGGCACTTCCGCATCCGCCCCCTCGGCAAAACGCGGGCTTTCCGCGCAGATCGTCAAACACGACGAGCATCGCTTTCTGGTGGATTGCGGCGAAGGCACGCAGCGACAGATCCTGCAATCCGGCGCGGGGTTCAAGAACCTGACGAAGATTCTGCTCACGCACGGGCATCTCGATCATATCCTGGGATTGGGGGGGTTGCTCAGCACGTTCCTGCGCTGGGAGGCAATTGACGAACTCGATATCTTCGGCGGGCGCGCCACGCTCGACCGCGTTCATGCGCTGGTCTACGACGTGGTCCTGCGCGGCAACCAGCCTCCCATGCCTTTGCGGATGCACGAGATCAAACCCGGCGCGTTCTTCGAGGCGGACGATTTCACCGTCACAGCCTTCCCGGTCTCGCATCGCGGACCGGATTGCCTGGGATACGTCTTCGAGGGGAAGGCGCGCCGCCCGTTCCTCCCCGAAAAGGCGGATGCGCTCGGAGTCCCGTTCGGACCGGAACGTCGCGAACTGGTCGAAGGCAAAAGCATCACCCTGCCCGGCGGCAAACGCGTCACGCCTGACGATGTGCTGGGTCCGCTGACGAAGGGTGCGAAACTCGCCCTGGTCGGCGACGCGGGGCGGACAGACAACCTGCTCGAAGCCGTCAAAGACGCGGACGCGCTCGTGATCGAGGCAACCTATCTGGAGGAAGAGGCGGAGATGGCGAGTCAGTTTTCCCACATGACCGCGCGTCGAGCCGCGGAGTTTGCCGCCCAGGCGGGGGTCAAAAAGTTGATCCTGACCCACATCTCGCGCAGGTATCGCGCCAGGGACGTGTTGAAGGAAGCCAAAGCCGTTTTTCCGAATTCGGTCGTGGCGCGGGATTTCGATGTGTTTCAGGTGAAGCGCGATGCGACTTGAACGTCGCCGTACGATGCCTCAGTGCGAATCGCTCGTCATAATGAACAGCGGGGTCATCTCGAAACTTTCGAACTTGGGACGCAGGCGGTCGGTGTTGTAGAAGCGTTCCACGTTGACGAATTTCTTTGTGCTGGTGACGATGTCCACCGGGATGTTGTCGTAACGCCCGTTCTTGAGGACGACCAGGCGACCATGCACGTTCTTGAGGATAAGATCCAAGGCAAGGTTGCCGTACGCCATCGGAACGATGGAGTCGATCGCGTCCGGGTCGCCGCAGCGGACGAGGTATCCCAGTTTTTGGGTCACGGTATCCACCGAGCGTCCATTGTTGTGCCTCGCGGTAAGTTCCTTCAATCTCTCCGAAACGAGATCGCCGATGCCTCCCAGTTTGGCGTGACCGAAGGCGTCGGTGGTCTTGTCTTTGAAAACCATCTCGCCGCCTTCGAACATGGCGCCCTCCGAGACGAGAACGACGGAATAATGGCTGGGGTTGAATTTACGGTCGAGCATCAACAATTCCGCAAGCCGTTCGATGTTGAACTTGTACTCGGGGATCACACAGCGGTGCGCCGCGCCCGCCATGGTGGGAAGCATGGCTGTAAAACCCGCGTACCGCCCGAAGACCTCCAGAACCATCAATCGTTCGTGCGAACCAGCCACGGTTCGCAGGCTGTTCGATAGTTCGATGGTGCGCGTGACGCAGGTGCTGAACCCAATGCAGTAATCCGTGCCTGGCACGTCGTTGTCCATTGTCTTCGGAATGGCGACCACCTTCACCCCCTCCTGGTACATGCGGACAGCGTAACTCAACGTGTCGTCGCCGCCGATGGGGATGAGATAGTCTATGCCGAGGAAATCGAGGTTCTTCAGCACCTCCTCGGTCACGTCATTGACTTCATTGTTGTATTTGTCCCTCAGGTGTTCCGGTATCCGGTCGAACCTGGCTCTTGCCGGGTTTGTGCGCGAGGTGTGCAGGAACGTGCCTCCCGTCCGTCCCGCCTTGTTGACGACTTCCTCGGTCAATGTCTGGTAATTGTTGCTGTTGTCAGCGTCCTTTTCGCGGACCAAATCCACCAAGCCAGCCCAGCCGCGGCGAATGCCGATCACTTTATATCCCTCCCGCAACGCGCGGATGGTCACCGCGCGGATCGCCGGGTTGAGTCCCGGCACGTCGCCGCCGCCGGTCAGAATCCCGATTGTGCCCTTCTTTTTTTCGTTCATATCTTTATGCCTCCTGCGCGTATGCGCGTAATGTCATCCGATTATCAAGGCGATATTGTACAACCTCCGCGCATGAAAAGGAAATACCGTCCGCGCAAGGGCCTTGAGTTGAGAGACCTCCGAATTTTCAAAGAACTCGGAGGTCTCTCAACTTTATATCATCGTCGGCTCTTGGTACACGCCGAAGACTTCTTTCATCACCTGGACGATCTCGCCCAGCGTCGCGTACGCATGGACAGCCTCCATGATGTGCGGCATGGTGTTCTCCGTCCCTTCGAGCGCGATGCGGAGGCGATCCAGCGTCTGACCGACGCGCCCGTTATCGCGCGTTTTCCGCAACTCCGCCAGACGCTTCACCTGTCTTTCATAACCGGCTGGATCCATCTCGAGGAGTGGGATCGTCAACGGTTTCTTTTCCGCGTACGCGTTCACGCCGACGATCTTCCGTATGCCCTCGTCAATCTCACGCTGATAACGATACGCCGCGTCCGCGATCTCGCTTTGGAAGAATCCCTTCTCGATGGCGGGGATGACTCCCCCCAACTCCTCGACTCGCCTGAAATAATCGTACGCCTGCCGTTCGATGCGGTCGGTCATTGCCTCGACGAAGAAACTGCCTCCCAGCGGATCCACCGTATTCGCCACCCCGGACTCTTCCGCGATGATCTGTTGCGTGCGGAGCGCGATGGTCACAGCGTGTTCGGACGGAAGCGCCAATGCCTCATCGAGTGAATTGGTGTGCAGGGATTGGGTCCCACCCAACACTGCCGCCAGAGCCTGGATTGCCACACGTACAACATTGTTCTCCGGCTGTTGTGCAGTTAATGAAACACCTGCCGTCTGCGTGTGGAAGCGGCACAACCACGAGCGCGGATTCTTTGCCTTGAAGGTCTCGCGCATCTCGCGCGCCCATATCCGGCGCGCGGCGCGGTATTTGGCGATCTCCTCGAAAAAGTCGTTGTGCGCGTTGAAGAAGAACGAGAGGCGCGGCGCGAACTCGTCCACGTCCATGCCGCGGGCGATGCCCCAACGGACATATTCCAGCCCGTCGCCTAACGTGAACGCCAGTTCCTGCGCGGCGGTCGAACCCGCTTCACGGATGTGGTATCCGCTGATCGAGATGGTGTTCCATTGCGGGACTTTTTGCGAACCGAACTCCATCGTGTCCACGACGAGTCGCATCGAAGGTTCGGGCGGGAAGATGAATTCCTTTTGCGCGATGAATTCTTTGAGAATATCGTTTTGGATCGTGCCGCGCAGTTGATCGGGACGCACGCCCTTATTTTCTGCGGCGGCAATGTACATCGCCCAGATGATCGCGGCGGGTGAGTTGATCGTCATGCTCGTGGACACTTTGTCGAGCGGGATGCCATCGAGCAGGATTTCCATGTCCTTCAACGAAGAGACCGCCACGCCGCACTTGCCGAACTCGCCCAACGCTTCGGGTTGGTCGGTGTCGTAGCCCATCAGCGTCGCCAAATCGAACGCGATGGAGAGACCGGTCTGTCCCTGTCCCAGTAAATATTTGAAGCGGGCGTTCGTCTCTTCTGCGGTGCCGAAACCGGCGAACATCCTCATCGTCCACAGTTTGGAGCGGTGAAGCGTCGGATGGACTCCGCGCGTGAAGGGGTACTCGCCCGGAAATCCAAGAGAGGAGGCGTAGTCGTTATCCGCCACGTCGAGCGGGGTGTAGAGTCGGTCGACCGGTTCGGAGGAGGTCGTGATGAATTTGTCGGCGCGTTCAGGCAGGGACGCGAGCGACTTGCTGAGCGTGGTCTCTTCCCAGTTTTTTAGCAGGTTTTTTAACTCATCCAATTTTTGTTTATCATACATGGTGACTCCTTTGGTGTTGGCCTCAACACGGCGGCGGTGGTCGAGTAGCGGTATTTGCATATCGAGACCATCACCGCCTGCTCGACCAACGTTCTCATTATACTTTACTGGTATACTCGCCTCAATAAAAAGGTTCTTATGCCCCGCTTCGAAATTGACATTGACCCCTGCGACCACATCACCGCTGACGCCGTCGGCAAGCCGGGTCAGCGTGTCTTTTATATCCAAGCCTTTCAGGAACAGCGCACCATCACGGTCGTCATCGAGAAGGCGCAGTTGCACTCGCTTGCCATCGGCATCGAACAATTCCTGGCGCAGATCGGCGCGCAGAACCCGAATCTCCCCGAAGCCTCCGGCGATTATGTGGAGGATGTGATGCGCATCAACCCGCCCGTGGACCCGATCTTTCGCGCCGGCGAGATCGGTCTCGGCTACGACAAGGAACGCGACCTGATCGTCCTGTTCGTCAAGGAGATTTTGAGCGAGGAGGACGACCCGGAGAGCGCGGCGGTCATCCGCTTTTGGGCGACGCGCACCCAAATGCGTCAACTGGCGCGCTGGGGCGCGGAGGTCGTCTCACGCGGACGCCCGATCTGCCCGCAATGCGGTCAGCCCGAGGAACCCGAGGGGCATTTCTGTCCCAAGAAGAACGGGCATTTGCATTAACCCTCGCGTCGAAGGTCAAACCTCAAAGGTCACCAGATGACGTTTGACTTTCGGCCTTTGACCATCCATGAACACTCCCCAAGCCGCCTTACAACAAGCCTTCCAGCACGGCGACCTTGAGATCAAAGGTCAATTCACGCTCGGCTCGAATTACACCTTCCTCGTCGAAGTTGCATACGAGAACAAAAAATATCCCGCCGTATACAAACCCACCAAAGGCGAGCAACCGCTTTGGGATTTCGAGGAAAGCACGCTGGCGTTGCGTGAGGTCGCCGCGTACATCGTCAGCGAGGCGCTCGGCTTTCACTTTGTCCCGTTCACCACACTGCGTGAGGATGGTCCCTACGGCGCCGGCTCGCTTCAGCAATTCATCGCGCACGACCCGGACTATCACTACTTCAACTTCACCCCCGAAGACAAACTGCTCCTCAAACCCGTCGTCCTCTTCGACCTGCTCGTCAACAACGCCGACCGTAAGGGAGGTCACGTCTTCTTCTCGACAGACGAACACCGCCTCTACGCCATTGACCACGGCATCTGCTTTCACGAAGAAGACAAACTCCGCACCGTGATTTGGGACTTCGGCGGGCAGGCGATTCCCGCCGACCTGCTCGCGCGTCTTTCTTTGACCTCGAACCTGCTCGCCGACCTCGAGCCGTACCTCAGCCCAAACGAGATTCGTGCCCTGCAAGCCCGCGCCGACGCCCTCTGCCAGCGCGGTATCTTCCCCCGCCAGCCGCGCGACCGCCGCGCCATTCCCTGGCCCCCTTTATAAAGCATCACGGTGGCAGTTAATACGTATCACGTGACACTTGAAACGTGACACTTGAAACGTGACACTCTACCCCAGGAGAACCCATGCACTGCAATCTCTGCTTCATCGGCTTCGGCAACGTCGCCCGCGCCCTCGTCCGCCTGCTCGAACGCAAACGCAGACTGCTCCAATCGCAACACGGAATTACCTACTCCCTCACCGGCATCGCCACAGGAAGTCACGGCTTTGCGGTGAACCCGCAGGGGATTGATGTTCAACTGGCATTGGAAAAAGTGGAAAGCGGAAAGTCCCTCTCCCCCCTTTCCACCTTTCAAGTCTCCGATTCCCTTGCCGTCATTCGTCATTCGAATGCCCATGTCATGTTCGAAAACTCGCCGGTGAACCACCACACCGGTCAACCCGCGGTGGCTCACGTCCGCGCCGCGCTGGAAGCGGGACAGCACGTCATCACCGCCAACAAAGGGACGGTCGTCCACGGTTACCGCGAACTGACCGCGCTAGCAAAGTCAAAAGGCAAAAAGTTCCTGTTCGAGTCCACGGTATTGGGCGGCTCGCCTTTGTTCTCGCTCTTTCGAGAGACGCTCCCCCTTGCAGAACTTCACTCGTTCAAAGGCATTCTCAACGCCACGACCAACCTCATCCTCTCGCGCATGGAAAGCGGCGAGACCTTCGACGAAGCCGTGAAATACTGTCAATCCATCGGCATCGCCGAGACCGATCCCTCCGCGGACGTGGACGGCTGGGACGCGGCGATCAAGGTCGCGGCGCTGGTCACGGTGCTGATGGACGCCTCGCAGCCGTTCACACCGCAGGACGTGGAGCGGAAAGGCATTCGGGAGATCACGCCCGGGATGATCGAGCAGGCAAAGGCGAGCGGGAAGCGTTACAAATTGGTCTGTTCCGCCGAACGGGTCGGGAATAAAGTCAAAGCGCGCGTCGCGCCGGAACTGGTCGACTCGTCCTCCCCGCTGTACGGCATTATGAACTCATCTTCCGGCGTTGCCTTCCGCACAGACGTTCTGCCCGATTACTCGATCACGGTCACAGAACGCGAAGGCATGAGCGGTGGACCCGTCGAAACGGCGTATGGTCTGTTCGCGGATTTTGTGAATATCGTAACACGACATTGATGTCGCGTCACGGTTCGTACCTCCAACCATTGTTCCGCACCCACGTCAAAACTTCGTCCGCGGTTTCCTCGGGCGCTTTGTCTTTTGTGTATGCAATATATCTCGCAAGTTCGTAATTCGAGCGGTGACGGACGAAGTGTTCATTTACCGCCCATTGCTCCCTCGAGGTGTGAACGTTGCGGGCGTTCAGGATTTGGATGGATTCCTCCCGGTCGGGGGAGGGCATCAGCAGGATGACGTGCGGATAAGGCGCCAGCACGCTCCGCACCTGTTCGAAGAGTTCGTCGTTCTCGTACACGGACTGGCTCGCGCCGAAATCGAAGATGCACTCGCGGAAGTCCTCGAACGCCCTCCTTACCGCGTACGCCTCGAAAGGTTTCCAATACCGGTAGAGACCCCATATCCCATCCTCGTTGTATCTTTCCCGGGCAACGTTCCAGTCGTAACCGATCTCGTCGAAATACTTCCAGCGCAGCGTATCCATCGGGCGATGCGGCAGCATTGTCCGCATGTAAAGCAGTTCGGCAAGGGTGGATTTGCCGGAACCGATCGGACCGATGAGGATGATCTCGGAGTTCATGATGAACGACTGCCCTTTCATTGATTCAATCATAACTGCTAAACCCGGCCGTGCGGCAATTGTACCCTGAATGTAATGCTGCGCTTTCGTTGGTGTACAATAGACGGGCAAACCCGGTTACGGAGGTTTTTCATGCCCATCACAAAGGGACGCGTGCTGGATTACGTCGAACAGGAATGGGGGACGTACGTTGAACGCTTCAACTGCCTGCCAAGGGACTTGCAGGCAAGCCGCGTGCGGGAGCAGGGCTATGAACGCCTCCGCGACATGCTGGCGCACATCCTTGCCTGGTGGGAGGAGGGCATGGGCGTCATCCTTGCCGTCGCGGAGGGGCGTCCGTTCGAGCGCAGGAAATACGATTTCGACCTCTTCAACGCGGAAGCAATCGCAAAATACCGGGCTTGGGACGAAGCGGAGTTCATGGCTCACTTCGAGAAAACGCGTCAGAAAATGGGAGCAGACCTGAGGTCCATGGAGGAGGCGCTCTTCGAGAATCGCAGGATCGGGGCGTGGCTTCACGCGGTCGTCCTCCATCACGCGCGCGAGCATCTCGTCGCGCTGAGCCGTTTCCTGGTCGTGGATATGCTGGAGAACGATTGGGCAACGTACGTCGCCGATTTCCAGCGTCTCGATGAGGAAAAGAAAAGAGAGTTCCTTTCGAAACAGGGATTTGCGAACTTCCACGATCTGCTGGCGCACGTGATCGGCTGGTGGGAGGAGGGCGCGCGCGTCATTTCGGGAATCCTGGACAGCCCGTCCTTTACGTGGAAACCGCTCGACGTGGACGCGTTCAATCGCGAACTGATCCAAAAATATTCGACCTGGTCGAACGACGACCTGTTTAGCCATTACGAATCGGTGCGGCTGGCGATGCTCCGCCTGTCCGCGGGACTCCCCGACGATGCGTTCCGCAACAGGGACATCGAAGGCTGGCTGAGGGACGACGTGGTGTCGCACTACGACGAGCATCCCATTCCTGCCTGACGCTTCTTTTCGACCCTGGACCTGATCCTGCGCCATGGACATGAACCACACCGTTTACCTTTCCCTCGGTTCCAATCTCGGCCACCGCGCCGCGAACTTGAAACAGGCGGTTTCCATGCTCCCTCCGCAAATGAGGGTGACGGCGAAGTCGCGCGTGTATGAGACGCCTCCCTGGGGATACACCGAACAGGAACATTTCCTCAACCAGGTTGTGAAAGCCGCGACCTATCTCGAACCGGAGCCGCTGCTCAAACACCTCAAACGGCTGGAGGTGGCGCTGGGGCGCAAGGCTTCCTTCCGTTACGGTCCGCGGCTGATTGATATTGACATCCTGTTCTACGACGACCTGGTCTTTGAATCGCCCGCGCTCACCATTCCGCATCCGCACGTTCACGAACGCGGCTTCGTGCTGATGCCCATGATGGACATCGCGCCGGACTTCCTGCACCCGCTCCAAAAGAAAAGCATCCGCGAACTGGTTTCGATGTGCAGCACGGCCGGCATCGTCCCCTACGCGGAAAACCCAAAATCGCAGGGGGTATAATCTCATTGCTTCGCGAAATCCATCATCCTTTGCGTTCTTCGCGTCTGCGCGGTGAAATTAGTTTTTGGCAGACTCGAGGAATCCCATTCGACCTACCCGGAGGAACCGATATGACCGAGATCAAACCCCTCAACTGGACGCCCAAGCCCGGCGTGGGCATGTCCGTTGTGCGCCGCGAGGACGGCGGCATGAACCTGACCTTTACCGACCTTTCGGACGCCACGCTCAACGACTGGCGCGAATTTGCGATGGAACACCTGCTCGGCGCAGACCGCCGCACGCGCAACCTGTATGATCTGCGCGCCGTGCAGGAAATCCCCGAAAAGGCGATCAGGATGGCGGTGGAGGCGAACAGCGACCCCTCGGCGAGAAACATCCGCGTCGCGGTGGTGGTTGCCAATGAGAAGGTTGCGAACGCCGTGCGCGAAGTGGGCGCGCTCGCGCTGGCTGGCACCGCCTCTGCCATGAAGATCTTCACCGACATGGACGAAGCCGAAGCCTGGCTGTCGCGTCCGCTGGATCAGATTCCATAACTTTCCGCCATGGCGAGGGCTGTTGGTCGAGTAGGGCGAGCGGTTTTCCCGCCCGTATCGAGACCCAGCCCGAAGCAATTATCGTTATGGTCACAGGTAAACAGGTACACACGCAGACACGTGAAGACCAAATTCGATTCCCTGCGCGTTGGCAATCGTGAGTTCGTCTGGGGTTCACGCACGTATGTGATGGGCATCCTCAACGTCACGCCGGATTCCTTTTCGGGCGATGGGCTGATCGTCCACGACAACGGCGTCGAACGGTCCGCGCGACAGGCGGAGTATTTCCTCAAACACGGCGCGGACATTCTCGATGTGGGCGGCGAATCGACGCGTCCCGGCTCGCAGCCCGTCTCTGCGGAGGAGGAAATGGAGCGCGTCCTCCCCGTCATTCGAGCCATCGCAAAGGAATTCCCCGATGCGGTCATTTCGATTGATACCTATAAAGCCAAAGTCGCCGAGGAGGCGTTCAAGGCGGGCGCGCAGATTCTCAACGACGTGTGGGCGCTTCGCGCGGACCTGGAACTTGCCTCGGTTGCCGCGGCGTTTCGCGTCCCTGTGACCTTGATGCACAACCGCTCCAATCCCGCCAGCGTGGAGGTGCGCGAGCGCTTGGGCAACGCGTACATCGGGTCGGAATACGAAAACCTGATCGAGGACGTGAAACGCGAACTGCTCGCCAGCGTGGAGATCGCCAGAAAAGCCGGGGTCGAGGAAAGGCATATTATCCTCGATCCAGGCATCGGTTTTGGAAAGACGCGTGAACATAATCTCGAGTTGATCAACCGCCTTGACGAGATCCGCGCCCTGGGGTATCCCGTGCTGTTGGGTCCGTCCAGAAAATCGTTCATCGGCTTCACCCTCGACCTGCCCGCCGACCAGAGAGTCGAAGGCACGGCCGCAGCCATTGCGGTGGGCATTACGCGCGGCGCGGACATTGTGAGGGTGCACGACGTGAAGGAAATGTCGCGCGTGGCAAGGATGACGGACGCGCTGGTAAGATGATATGTACCGCGACATTTTTGTCGCATGCTGCCTTGTGTAGTGCGACATAAATGTCGCGGTGCCTAAACGCAGAATCATGTTCAACGACTACAGCAGGGAACTCTTGCGAACGGGCATCATCGAAGCGAAGGCGGGATACAAACAATCCGCACAGCGTTACCTCGACCGCGCCATCTATTCGAGCAACGATCACGAAGAACTTGCCGAGGCGTGGTATTGGATGAGCCAGGTGGTTGACGACCCGGCTGAAAAGCGCAGGGCGGTCGAGAATTGCCTGGCGCACAACCTCCATCACGCGCGTGCGCGCAGAATGCTGGCGATCCTGGACGGCAAACTCCGCGAAAACGAAATCGTCAACCCCGATCAACTTCCGCCCGCGCCCGAAGGCTTGCGCGCCGCCGACGCGCAGAGGTTCATGTGTCCCAAATGCGGCGGACGGATGACCTTCGCGCCCGACGGTCAATCGCTGGTATGCGAATATTGCACGCGCACGCATGCGTTGGGGTTCGCCTCCAGACCCGCCGGCGAAAAGGATTTCATCACCGTCATGGCAACCGCCCGCGGGCACGGCAAGCCGCTCAACGAACAGGTTTTTCACTGCGAAGGCTGCGGATGCGAATTCATCCTGCCACCGAGTCAGATTTCAGCCGCCTGCGTGTATTGCGGTTCCCCGCACGTGGTGAACTGGGAATCGGAGGAACAACTGCTCGCCCCCGACGGAGTCCTTCCGCACAAGTTCGGTCAGAGGCAGGCGGTCAAACTGCTGGTCAATTGGGTGGAGGGCGGCAACATCAAGCCCGAGAAGCGGGTCGAGATGCCGCGCGGACTTTACCTCCCGTTGTGGACGTTCGACATCGGCGGCGTGATCGAATACACGGGCGAAACCTGCGAAAGCAGTTATGACGACGACAATGCGATCGCGTTGATCGGCTCCGGCAAACGGGGGCAGGTGAAAAGGATTTCGGACTCCTATCCTGTTCTGGTGGACGACCTGCCGATTCCCGCGTCCCGCAAACTGTCCGCTGTATTCCTAAGGCTGATCCCCACCTTCGACTTGAGATCCGCCCAACCCTACGACCCGCGCTTCCTTGCGAACTGGCCCGCCGAAGTCTACGACATTCCCCTCGCCGAGGCTTCGCTCGACGCGCGCGGCCGGGCATACGCGCGCTACAAAAACGACCTGCCCAACCTCCTGCCCGAAACGCGCATCCTGGGTTCCTCTTCCGCAGGGATGGCAATCGAATCGTTCAAACTCCTCCTGCTCCCCGTGTGGATGACCGAACTTCCCTTCGGTGGACGGGAACATCTGGTGTTGATCAACGGGCAGAACGGCGCGGTCGCGAGCGATCTCTCGGAGAAAAAGGCAAAGACCGGCGGACTGATGGAATGGTTGAAGGACTTGACGGGAGAGGGTTGAGGGGGATGGGTAAGTAGGTAGACAGGCAAAAACTTCCGAGGCGAATCTCTCGGAAGTTTTGATTCAAAACGATGTCTGAAACACAACAAACCAGCCGTTCAGGGGATGTTTCAGGGAAAAGACCTTGAACTTCTTCATTTTGTTTTTTCCCATTACGCTTTCCATTCTACGGATGATCTGTTCTTTTTCCTCTTTGCTGTGGTAAGGGGTCACGAAATTCAGGGAATCATCCACGAGTTCGGGATATTGCTTTGGATTCAGGATATTCCCCTCCGGCTTCACTTCGGTCATAACCCTGAATCTCAATTTCACAGCCGCTTTGTCCACGCTTCTGACGCGGCTGAAATCCTCCTGCTCCGAAAAGACGGATTCCAGTTTTTCCCTATCCTCATCAGAAATATTCGAACCTGCCAGTTTTTCGCCCAACACCTGCGCGAACGACTGGCGGATCAACTCTTTCACCTCGAGGGTCTCGAAGAAACTCCCATGCGTCAGGCAGATTTTTTGATGCCCGGCTTTGCGTCCGCGAACCAGATAATACACGTCGCGTTCCTCGAGGGAAAAGACATCGTCGCCGGCGTCTTTCATTTGCAGGAACGTAGTGCTGTTTTCAGAAGAAATGATCTTGTAAATGTTTTTCTTCCCCATTGGGATGGTTGAAATGAACGAAGAGACGTTATAGACCTTGCTATCCTTCAATTCGATAAGTTCTCCGCCGGTAAACATCGAGCGGTCTTTATTCAGTTTAATCGCCAGGTCCGGAAAGACACCTTTGTTCTTGCAGGAAAGCATGGAGGCATCGAAAGCGAATTCATCCAGTTTTCCAATCCTGGATAATACGTCCTTGTTGAGGGCAAGATGTTTCCAGAAATGAAATATGGAATACATGCTTCATCCAAAGAGGGATGGTTGCTTCGATTTTGTTTTGGCGGGCAACTTCATCGAGGGTTTGACGCCCCAAATTTCATTCAGGTTCTCCGTGTAAATGTAATCCTCATAATATTTTTCGACAGAATCGGCATCACGGATCTCTGCGATCCGTTCGCGGATCAGGTTCGAGTTTTTAGGATCAATCTCGATTCCAATGCTGTTCCTTCCAAGTTGATGGGCAGTAACAAGCGTTGTGCCTGTCCCTGCGAACGGATCGAGTACTGTATCGCCAACCTGGGATGATGATAGTATGATCCGCAACAACAATGCAATCGGGGATTGCTGTTTATGAAATCGCTCACCGTTTTTGTCGCGTATTGCTTCATCCCCGGCAAAGTAGCCTGATGTTAATTCGCGAATGTCATCCCAAATATCGGTGACATAGATACCATTCTCGCGTTCAAATTTGTAATTGGCAGGCAGAGGCGGAGAAATCCGCAGACGATTGAATACACGTGCCCGTTCCCCCTTGGTGGCGTAGGCTAATATCTGGTAGTGTTTTCCGTATTTACTGACAACAGGAACGGCGGATGTCTTCTTTTTCCAAATAATTAAATTCTGCAATGTCCAACCGGATTCTCTCAATGTGCGAAGAACATCTTCTGTATTTTTCTCTCGTTGCATAAAATAGATCGCCCCGCCACTTGATGTAACATCGAATACTTTCTGACAGACATTCTGCATCATTCCCCAATACATCTCTGGGGACAGATTGTCGTTGTGATGTGCATAATCCTTGTTTTGATTGAAAGGAGGATCAAGGAAAGTTAAATCAACATTTCCTGAAAAGCGTTGGCTGTCCAGTTGTGCCAAACAATCGCCGGTAATGATCTTGTACTCGGTCATCTGGTGTCCTTTTAGTAAAGGCAGTATACAGCAACTTCAGTCGGTCAACAAGATTTCCTCGCAAACACGCGAGTGTGTCGCACCCAAAAGCGACAAGAGCAGGTGTATCACACCTTCATCCCTTCGCCTCCGGCAGCACCAGCGGCACATCCAAAAACGGATGCGGAATCACCTGCACGGGCAGGCAGTAGGCTTCGGCGATTAGTTCTGGTCGCAGCACTTCCTTCGGTTTGCCCATCGCTTTGATGCTCCCCGCCACCATGAGCGCGATGCGGTCTGCGTAATGCGCGGCGAGGTTGAGGTCGTGGAGCGCGATCAGCACGGCGAGGTTGTCCCTATGTGCCAGGTCGGTGACCAGTTCCAGCAGGCTGACCTGATATTGCAGATCGAGATGCGCGGTCGGTTCATCAAGCAACAGAATCGGCGTGGATTGGCACAGGGCGCGCGCCAGCAGGACGCGCTGCTGTTCCCCGCCGGAAAGTTCGCCCACGCGCCGCTCCGCAAGGTGGAGCGCGTTTACCCGCTCCAATGATTGCCGCGCGGTTTCCTCGTCCTTTTCGGATACCTGACCCAGAAATCCGAGGTAGGGTGTGCGGCCGAGAATGACGGTTTCCCATACGGTAAACGCGGGGGGCAGCGCAACGGCTTGCGGAACCGTGGCAATGTACTTTGCGCGTTGGATCGGTGAAAGAGCCGCGAAGTCGTAGCCATTCGTGCGGACGTGACCGGCGTAGTGAATCACTCCGCTCGCAGCGCGGATCAACGTGGATTTGCCCGCGCCGTTCGGTCCGATCAGCGCGAGGATTTCCCCGCTCGCCACATCGAGGGAAACCTGATGCAGAATTTGGCGCGAACCATAGGAGACGGAGAGGGATTGTATTTTCAACATTTACCAAAATCCTTGATTCTTGGAACGCCTCAACACCCAAAGAAAGAACGGCGCGCCTGCCAGCGCGGTGATGATGCCGACGGGGATCTCCTGCGGGGCGATGAGGATACGCGCGAGGATATCGGAGATCAATAACGCGGTCGCGCCGCCGAGAACGCTGAGGGGAAGCAAACGCCTGTAATCGGGACCAAACCAAAGCCGGATGAGATGCGGAACGATGAGTCCGACAAAGCCGATGATGCCGGAGAAAGCCACAGCGGAGGCGGTCGTCAAAGAGGAGGCAATCAACAGAATCCGCTTTGCGCGGGAAACGTTCAATCCGAGTTGCTGCGCCTGGTCGTCGCCGAATTGCAGAAGGTTGAGCGCGTGTCCGCTGAAGATCAATATGCCAAGACCGACGAGGAGATAAGGAAGCATCGCAAGGATGGCGGTCCAGTTGTTTTGCGTCGCGCCGCCCAGCAGCCAGCCGAGCGCGCGGCGGACCTCGCTGGTGGAACGGATCATCAGAAACGACGTGAGCGACGTGGCAAATGATGAGAAGGCAACGCCCGCGAGGATGAGGTTCGTGGTTGGTATGGTCTGCCCGACGCGCGCGAGCGTGTACACAATGAAGACCGTGAGCAGCGCGGCGAGGAACGCCGCCATGGGGATCGCCATCAGCCCCCAGAACGAATAGGGCCATTCGATGGACATGGCAATGACCGCGCCCAGCCCCGCGCCGGAGGCGATGCCGATGAGGAACGGGTCGGCGAGCGGGTTGCGGAACAGTCCCTGATACGTCGCGCCGCTTCCGCCCAACGCCGCGCCTGTGAGCGCGATGAGGACCGTGCGCGGCAGACGGATCTTCCACAGGATGGAGGTTGCGGTTTCGCTGCCATTGCCGAACAGGACATTCCAGAGTTCCCTGGGGGAGATGAATACGGAACCGATCGCCAGGCTGAGGAGCAGGGCGAGGAAGAGGAGGAGGAAGGGAAAAAAGTATGCGCGATTCATGATTGATGTAAACAGGTACACACGCAGACACATACACACGGAACCTGTGTACCTGTTTACTTGTGTACGGGTCTACTTGAATAGGTCTGGCCGCAACAACTTCGCCAACTGCTCCAACCCGTCCACCAGGCGCGGACCGGGGCGGCTGATGAGGTTGTCGTCAATCGGGAAGACGTTTCCGTTCTTTACGGCTTCGATGGATTCCCAGCCCGGTCTTTGCAAAACGGATTCGGGAGTCACACCCCACATCGAATCGCCGAGGATGATGATCGAAGGGTCGGCGGCGACGATCTGTTCGAGGCTGAGTTGCGGATACGGGTCGCTGACGATGCCGCCAATGTTGTATCCGCCGGCGCGGCTGATGAGCAGATCGCCGAAGGTGCCGGGACCGTACGTCCACGGTTTGGTCGGGTCGGTGGCGTCAACTTCGTAGAAGACGGAAATGCGCGAGGAAAGCGGCGCGATCTTCCCGTCCACAGCGGCGACGCGGGCTTCGAGCGAGGCGACCAGCCCGCTCGCGTCGTGACCTGTGAGGTTGGCGACCGTTTCGAGATTCTCGTACATCTCTTCGAGGGTGGCCGGGTTGCCAAGATAATACACTGTCACACCGAGGTCTTCGAGTTGTTTCACCAATTCGGGCGGGTTGATCTCCGCCGCGAGGACGAGGTCCGGTTCGAGGGCGAGGATGGCTTCCACGTTGTATTCGCCGAACGACCCGCCGATGCTTTCGATGGATGCCGCTTCTGCGGGATAGTCGCTGAATTCATCGCGTCCGATCACCTGCAAACCTGCTCCGACAGCGAACAAAATCTCCGTGTTGGACGGCGCGAGCGAGACGATGCGTTGGGGAGTCCCTTCCAGGGTGATCGTACGTCCCGCGTCGTCCACATAAGTCATGGAAGATACCTCGGTCGCGGGGATCTCTGTTGGGGCTTCAGGGATGTCGGCGGCGGGAATGTCGGTTGGAATTGAGGCAGTGGTCGGCGTGGCTTGAGGCGCGCATGCCGCAAGCAGCGCGAGCAAAAGGGTGAGTATCAAGGTTTTGCGTAGCATGGTGATCTCCAAAAATTATTGTTTTGCGTAGAAGGCGTTCTCAAACGCCGGGGCGGACACAAGAGAGCGTCCGTTATGCAATGGTGAGAATCAAAATCCCCAGCATGGGCTGGGGAGGTTGGAGAGGCAATCCGGGCTGGACCTGTCCTCCACCTCCTTTCCGCGAGAGTGTGGTAGAACCGACCAGGGCGGGCGACCTGACTTCATTAGTTTGATAGTTTGTCAGTTCGATAGTTTCGTAGTTCAACCACCGAACTACTCAACTATGCAACTATCCAACTAACTTCACAGTTGCGCGACAGTGTTGGATTCTCACCAACTTCGCCGCTGACTGGTCCTATTCGATTGACTGTATTTTATGACGCGCGGGCGGGAACGTCAACCGCCGGTCTCGCGCGCAGATAAAGAAGAATCGTAAGGACGAGCGTCGCCGCGAGCAGCGTAACGTTTCCTGCGCGCCCATAAACGATGATCGCAAGCGTGGGAACGAGATAACAAAGCGTCAAAATAACGATGCGCGCGGCGCCTTCCTTTTCATCCAACAGGAACGCGAACGGGATGAGCAACAGGATGAAATCGTAGTTGAAAAGATACGGACTGACGAGCAGGGTGGCGGTCAACGCCAGGTTCAACAGCAGGATCGGTTGATTCGAAATCCCCGGCCGATACCGCAGGAACAACGCAAACAGGACGGCAAACAGAATCAACGCGGCAATCGAGGCGGTTTTCAACGTCCCATCGAAGAACCAGCGTGACAGGAACACCGGCAGGCTCGCGCAATTCGCGCACAACGCGCCCGTGCTTTCGCTCCCATAATTGACCGACGCGATGCCCAGCAGCATCTGCGGATAACGGATGTGCCAGGCGGGGTCCGCCAGAAAACCGGCGAAGAACAGGAAGACTCCCGCCAGCAGGATGGAACGCGTCGCGCGCCGCCCAAAATTGCTCCGGCTTCCGATCAACCATGCCAACGCTGACAACGCCGCCAGCGCGCCGACGTGAGGCTTGTATGTGACCAATACCAGACCAAGCGCGGCGAGCGCGGCGTTCTCCCTCCGCAGGGCATACGCGAGCAGAGAACCGCCCAGCAGCACCGGAAACACGTTCTGCCCCACAGATAACGCTCCCAGCGCCGGCACGAAGAACAACCCAAGCGGAAACGCGACCAGCCTTAATCGTCCGTTCCACCCGTCCGTGAGGAACCAGATCGAAAGGAACAACAAAGCGAGGTTGATCTCGAACCACAACAACGCGGCTTGCCGAATGGGAAGCAAGCCAAGATAGAACACGCTCAACGCGTACCAGGGCGGGTAGGGGAACGGCGCGTGGAAGAACTGCTCCACCGGCACCCCGGCCGCCTCCGCCGCGACCGCTCTTACCGTGGGAATGTCATAGATCGGCGCGCCGCGCGCAAGCGCGACGCTGGCGGTATATACGGCGTTGAAATCCGAACCCGTCGGCAGGGTGTGAGGAACGTATAGCGCAACCGCGAGCATCAGGCTCGCGAGAAGAAGGAAGGAAAGAAGAAAGAGGAGAACCCGCTTCATTATGGTTTTACCCTGCTCCGCGGCATTCCTCATCAGGCCGCGCAGTTTCAGCCAATGGAGCGGATAGAGAAGATGCCAGTATAAGAATCCCGGCAGTCCGCACGGGGAGAAGAAGAGGGTGTGAGACAAATTTTCCCGAGGGGACGCTTCGCTGCCAATTTGTCCTGCGCGCCGCTCGATCCACATTTTGCCGAACCGGTTGTTATGGTGTTCATATTTGGGGTCAGGTTTGGAATCAGGGAGTTTGCTCCCGCTTTCGCCAGCAAGCTGGCTGAGTCCATAATGGTGAAGAATAAAACATCCCTCGTGCTTGATGGACTTGGTTCCCACCCTGCCGTCCTCCCACACGCGTTCGATGTGATCGGGGTGCGTCTTTGCGAGCGCGTCCTTCGCGGCGGAATCGAAGTCAATGAGTTCGACTTCGGGAAACGCCTCACGCGCGCCGGGATGTTTGACCACGCTTTCGTTTGCCAGCCCACCGATCAACGCGTATGCAATCGGATATGGCACCGGCGTCATCAGCCCCACGCCGAACGCCATGAACCAGAGAGGGAGGTGAGGGAGCAGGAACAGTCGGCGTTTGAGTCCGCGCGCGCGGGCGTAACGGATCATCAATTCGCCGTAGGGAATGATCTCCGGTCCGCCGATCTCGAAGATGCCGCCGCGCCCGTTTGGGTTTTCGAGCGCGGCGAGCAGGTAATCCATCACGTTTTGGATGGCGATGGGCTGGGTTTTGTTCTTCAGCCACGCGGGTCCCGGCACGACGGGGAACAACTCGGTCATAAAGCGGATCATTTCGAACGAGATGCTTCCCGAACCGGCGATCACGCCCGCGCGGAATTCGGTCACAGGGATTTTGCCTTCGCGCAGGACCTTCCCGGTTTCGATGCGCGAGCGCAGGTGCGGGGCGATGTGTTGTTCGGGGTCGGCAAGCCCGCCGAGATAGATGACGTGTTCGATGCCTGCCTGTTCTGCGGCAATGGCAAAATTTCGCGCGCCGTCCAGTTCGAGGGCGGTGTAACCGTGTCCGCGTGACATGTTGTGGATCAAATAATACGCGGTGTGGACTCCCTCCAGCGCGGCGGGGAGGGTTGACGGAATCGTGACGTCGCCCTGGATAATTTCGACGAAACGGGACCAGGCCCGGGCTTGGAGTCGAAGCGGGTCCCTCGCCAGCGCGCGGACGCGATAGCCGGAATCCAATAAACGAGGGATCAATCTGCTTGCAATGTATCCCGTTGCGCCGGTGACGAGAATGAGTTTATCCACCTTCACCCCTTACCCCTCTCCCATTGGGAGAGGGGTATGCGCGCGCGAGAAGCCGCGCCCGTTCGGTAATCTTTCGGATCAATCCATCGAAGATGAAAAGATGGATCGGCACGAGCGCATACCAGTAGAGAAAACCCCACAAGCCATGCGGGTCGAAATAGGCGTTGAGTTTGAGCAGGGTTTTTCCGTTTTGCGGGATGGATTGAAACTGAAGCCATGCCCTGCCCGGCACGCGCATCTCGGCGCGCAACCGCATGAGACGGTCCTTCTCGACCGCCTCCACGCGCCAAAAATCGAGCGACTCGCCCACACGCACTTCATCAGGATGTCTACGCCCGCGTCGCAAACCTACGCCTCCAACCGCTTTGTCCATCCAACCGCGCAGGCTCCACGCCCAATCCATGTAGAACCAGCCGCGCTCACCGCCAATGCCGGTATAGGCGCGGAAGACCGCCTCGGCGGGAATGTCGAGAAGCGCCTGGCGGTTGACAATCATCATGCCCTCTTCGAATTTGAGCGAATAAGGTTTTGTATCGCCCAATGTCGTGACGAGCGCATCGGACCAACTCGTCTCGACATCGTCGCGCGCCAGACGTCCCAGCGCAAGGTGGACGGCAGTCTGGAAGTCAATCGGTTCGATCCTCGGGAACAACCTCTTCGCCGCTTCATCCCTGACGATGAGCCTGGCGCGCAGACCTTCGATCAAAGGCAGCACGACCCGCCAATGGATGGGCGTGACCATGTGCACCCAATAGGCGGAAAGGCGCGGCGCGTTGACCGGCATACGAATGAGGTAACGTTTGAGTCCGCGTTCCTTTGCATAACCGAGCAGCATGTCCGCGTAGGTGAGGCGGGTCGCTCCGCCGATCTCGATCATCCTGCCGATGCTTTCGGTGGTCTCGATGGCGGCGATGAGGTAAAACAACACGTCGCGGATGGCGATGGGCTGCGCCTCCGAAAAGAACCACGCCGGGCAGACGAGGATCGGTTCGCGTTCGGCGAGGTAGCGGATCATCTCGAAGAGCGCGCTTCCCGAACCGACGATCATGCCGGCGCGAAATTCAGTGACCGGGACTTTACTTCGGCGCAGGATATATCCCGTTTCGTGACGCGCCCGCAGGTACGGGGAAAGGTCGGATGTTGGATCAACCAGTTCGCCGAGGTAGATGATGCGTTCGATGTTCGCCTGCTCCGCGGCGTGGGCGAAGTTGCGGGCTGCCTGCACATCCCGTTCGGCGTTCATCTTCCCGCCCTGCATCCCGTGGATGAGGTAATACGCGATGGAAACGTCCTTCATCGCACAGACCAGCGTTTCCGTCGAGAGCGCGTCCCCGCCGACGACCTCCACCCGACCCAGCCAGGGACGTCCCTGCAAACGCGAGGGGTCACGCGCCAGGACGCGCACGCGGTAACCGGCTTCGAGCAGACGCGGCACGAGCCGTCCGCCCACGTAACCGGTCGCGCCGGTGACGAGGATGAGTTTGGGTGAGGACATAAGAGATTCCATAAACCTTCGCCAATCTATACTCAGTAGATCACGAAAGCGCGTATTAGGCTGTCTCTACCGCCGTATTTGCGCCAGAGGGCGCAAATTACGCGCTGTTTTCGTGAAGTACTGATACTAATCGTTTATTCGCGGAGATTAGCGAAGATTGGTGGATAATTGGATTTCAATAAAATTGTATCCTACGCGTCCAATTCTATGCTATGATGAATGGCATCTATGCAGGCGGCTGATACTCCCACACCCGGTCGCATACAGGAACGGCTGACCACGCAGCTCCCATTGATGTGGTTTTCGCTCGCCTTCCTCGCGGGGATCGTATTGGGAAGCCTGGTTTCGCTTTCCATTTGGGTTTGGGTTGGGCTTGCAGTTATCTTCCTTCTGGTTGCAATAGCCTCCCGCATTTTTCCTCTTTCTTCTTTCCTCTCCCCTCCTCTATCTTTCATCCTTCAACCTTTCACCTTCATCCTTTTCGTCGCCCTCTTCCTCGGCGCGGCGCGCTATCAATACTCCGTTCCCAAATTCGATGCGTTCCACATCGCCTTTTACAACGACCGTGACTATGACCTGCTGATCACGGGTTATCTCGTCGAACCACCCGATTATCGCGATAACTACACAAACCTGCGCGTGGAGGTCGAAAAAGTGGACACCGGCGACGGCGACCTGCCCGCGCAGGGATTGATCCTTGTCCGCGCCTCGCCCAATCAGACGTTCGAGTACGGGCAGCGCATCCGTTTGCGCGGCAAGTTGAAGACTCCGCCCGAGAACGAGGATTTCTCGTATCGCGATTATCTCGCCGCGCAACGCGTCCATTCCTACATGACCAGCGCGGAGATCACGGTCCTGCCGGGAGAGGGCGGCAATACGTTCCTGCGCGGCCTGTATGCCTTCAAGCAAAAATCCTTCAATAACATTTATCGCCTCTTTCCCGATCCCGAATCGTCGCTCCTTGCGGGCATCCTCCTCGGCGTGGATACGGGTCTCACGAAGGAATTGCAGGATGCGTTCAAGAACACCGGCACGGCGCACATTATCGCCATTTCGGGATTCAACATCAGCATCATCGCGGCGTTGTTCGTCACGTTCTTCAGCCGTTTCCTCGGCGCGCGCAACGGCGCGATTTTGGCTGTCATCGGCATCGCCTCTTATACCGTCCTCGTCGGCGGAGACGCGGCGGTGGTGCGCGCCGCCATCATGGGGACGCTTGCCCTGTTCGCCAGGCAGATCGGGCGCAGGCAGTTCGCGTTGAATACGCTTCTGGCGGTGGCGTTGATCATGTGTTTGTGGAATCCGTTGTATCTGTGGGATGTGGGCTTCCAACTTTCGTTCTTTGCCACGCTCGGATTAATCCTTTATGCCGAGCCGTTTTCGAATTTTGCGAATAGAATCATCACGAAATATCTCCCAGCCTCCACCGGCGAAAAAACCGCAAAACTGTTTTCCGAATTCGTCCTGTTGACCCTCGCCGCGCAGCTCACCACCATACCGATCATGGCATATCACTTCCAGCGCATCTCGCTCGTTTCGTTCATTGCCAACCCGTTCATCCTGCCCGCGCAACCGGCGGTGATGGTCGTGGGGGGGCTGGCGGTTTTGTTGAGTCTCGCCTGGTTCCCGTTGGGGCAGATCGCGGCGTGGATCGCCTGGCCCTTCGTCGTATACACGATCCGCATCGTGGAACTGTTCGACCGCGTGCCGCACGGGACGATCTTCCTCGGGGACTTCTCCGTATGGTTCGTGATCCTGTTCTACGCGGCGCTTCTCGCTTTAACGTTTGGCTGGTCCAGTTTCAGGAAGTGGATTCGGTCCCTCGGACAGAAGACAGGCGCGGTCGGAGTCGGAAGCGTGCTGGTCGCCTTGGTCATTGGGCTGCTGCTGGTCTGGCGCGCGGCGGCTGCCATCCCCGATGGACTTCTGCACGTCACCTTCCTGGATGTCGGTTCGGCGGACGGGGTTCTCATCAAAACGCCATCGGGCAAAAGCATCCTGATCAACGGCGGGGAAAGCGTGACGAGGTTATCGGACCATCTTGGGAGGAGGATCTCGTCGTTCGACCGCAAATTGGACTGGCTGGTCGTCGCCGCGACGGAAGAGGAACAGGTCGCCGCGTTGCCGCGCGTGCTGGAGAGGTATCCGCCCGACGCGGTGTTGTGGAGCGGGAACCGGCAGGCTTCATTTTCGTCGCGGATCTTGAACGAGTATCTGACCTTGAAGGGTATCCCCGTAATCGAAACCCGGAAGGACCAGGCGCTCGATCTCGGCGACGGGGCGACGTTGACCGTACTGGCGACGGGTCCGCGCGGCGCGGTGTTATTGCTCGAATACGGAAATTTCCGCACGCTGCTGCCGGTGGGGATGAGTTTTGAGGCGCAGGAGGAACTGGGATACGGCGAGGAGGTCGGACCCGTGAGCGTGCTTTTGCTTGCCGATTCAGGGTACGCCGCCTCGAACCCCGAGGATTGGGTTTACAACCTGAATCCCGAACTGATCGTGTTGAGCGTAAGCGCCGCGGACCAGAACGGCATGCCCGATGAGGAAACGCTCGAAATCGTGAAGGACTTCGAATTGTTCCGCACCGACCGCAATGGCTGGATCGAAATTTCAACCAACGGCGCGCAGATGTGGGTGGACGTGGAGAGGATGATGCCTGTTGAGGCGACAGACGTTCCGTAATGTATGAATTGCCCGCGCTGGACGGCGAACAACGTCCGAGGGTAACGTAAGCGAGGATTGGATGATTGGAGAATTGGCGAATTTCAGTAAACCGCGAATTCGATGTCAGTGTGAGGCGCTGAGGCGCCACTTGCAATGACATTTGCTGAATTTAGGTAACTACTCAGCCCTTCTCGCATACACAGACCCAAGGAGACCTTTAGAGACTGTCTGAAAAGTCTGTTATTTGCGCTTATTCTGCGCTCTCCAGCGCAGGGTGACGTTAGAGAACGTCACCGATGCTCTAGTTTTCAGACACTTTCTTCGGGTCTTGCCTGACAGTTACGAATTTAGTCTATAATAATTGCCACGGAGTACGAAAGATGCACCTGCCCCTCGATCAAATCCTCAAAGGCGATTGCGTCGAAATCCTGAATTCCCTACCCGAAAGATCCGTTGACCTGATCTTCGCCGACCCGCCCTACAACCTGCAACTGAAAAACGAGTTGCATCGTCCCAATATGACCAAAGTGGACGCGGTTGACGACCATTGGGATCGGTTCGATTCCTTCGAGGCTTATGACGAATTCACCCGCAAATGGTTGGCGGCTTGCAAGCGGGTCTTGAAACCCACAGGCGCGATCTGGGTGATCGGCTCGTATCACAACATTTTCCGAGTCGGGACGATCATGCAGGATTTGGGGTTTTGGATCCTGAACGACGTGATCTGGGTCAAGACGAATCCCATGCCGAATTTTCGCGGCGTGAGATTTACCAACGCGCACGAAACGTTGATTTGGGCGAGTACCGGCAAGGGAGCGAGATATACGTTCAATCACCAGGCGATGAAGGGTTTGAACGAGGAAAAGCAGATGCGTTCCGATTGGTGGCTGTTGTCCCTGGCGACCGGCGCGGAACGCCTCAAGGACGCGAACGGCGAGAAAGCGCACTCCACTCAAAAACCCGAGGCTTTGCTTTACAGGGTAATTCTCTCATCGAGCAATCCCGGCGACGTTGTTCTCGACCCGTTCTTTGGGAGCGGCACAACAGGAGCAGTGGCGAAAAAACTTCATCGAAACTGGATCGGAATCGAGCGCGAGGAAAGTTACGTCAGGGTCGCGCAAAAGAGGATTGATGCCGTCGAGCCGGAGTTGTTCGATCCTCATGCTTTCGACGTGAAAAGCAAAGGCAAATCCGCGCCAAAGGTGGAGTTTTCCGCGCTCGTCGAAAACGGTTACCTGCGGCCGGGTCAAAAACTGTTTTTCTCCAGAGATAAATCCCGCTATGCCACCATTAAACCCGACGCCCGCCTTCGCACGGCGGACGGTTTCGAAGGGAGCATTCACAAGGCTGGAAGTCATTACATGAACGGCGCCCCCTGTAACGGCTGGGAACATTGGTATCTGCGGCAGGGAAACGGCGGTCTGATCAGCCTTGGCGAAGTGCGCGAAAAGATCAGAGTTGCATTTTACAGCCAGCCATTGTATAGTGAGGCTCGTCAAAGGTGATTCAACATGACCGAACTGACCATTACCGCCTCTAAGATCCAGGGGGATGTGGATGTGACCGTTTTGCATCTGAAAGGTCACTTGCACGGACCCACCGAACGCGACCTGCTCGACCGAGCCCGCCAGGCACATGAGGATGGGGCAAGGCATTTGCTTCTCGATATGTCGGAGTTGGAGGTCATCGCCAGCGTGGGTCTGCGCGCGCTCCAGATCATCTTCAAACAGTTCACGCCCCAGGACGACCTGGAGGCGATGAAGCAGCGCGGCGGCGAACCATACAAATCCCCATACCTGAAACTGGTCTGTCCGAACCCGCAGATCTACTACATCCTGAGCATCACGGGCTTCCTGCAAAACATTCCGCTCTTCAACGACGTCGAGGACGCGGTCAATTCATTTTCCGCCTGACGCGTTCAACGCCGTCACGAACGTTTCAACCATCCGTTCGATATTGATCTCCTCCTTCACGATCCGGTACGACTCCTCCCCCATCCTTCGCAGGCGCGCTGCATCCGACAGCGCGTCTTTCATCGTGGACACCAGCGCGTCGTAATCATCGGATGGGATTTGCCAGCCATTCCCCCTGCGGACCAAATCATCCTGTGTGCCATCCCCTTGCGCGACGATGACGGGGAGGCCGTAACTCATCGCCTCCTGGACGGCAAGCCCCCCGGTTCCGGGCAGGACGAAGAGATCTGCCTCCTCGAAATAAGCCTTTAACTCCGCCCCATGCCTTGCTCCCGCAAACTCCGCGAAGGGATAAATTTCCTCCGCCAGCCGTTCGAGCGACTCGCGCTCGGGACCATCGCCGACGATGACCAGCCTCACGTTTTGGATTTCGGCGCACGCGCCCAGCAGCAGGTCCACGTTTTTACGGGCTTGCAGGCGTCCCACAAAAAGGACGCAGGGTTGTCCATCGGTGAAGGAAGGGGGTCGTTCGGGCAACTCCCAGGTCGGCGAAGGGGAAACGGAATTATGCGCGACGAAGAGGTAATCCACCGGGAATCCCTCCCTGGCGTATTCGTCCGCGCCGCGTCGACTGTATGCGATCATCGCATCGAACTGGCTGAGGAAGGAGAGTCTTCTTCGTTCGCGGAATCCAGCCAAAGGTCCGGAAAGAGGCGGGAAACCCAATCCCCAGCCGATGACGGGTCTGTCCCTTTCGCGCATCCATCTCACCGCCGCAGGCGTGGAAAGATAACGCGCGTTGGCTTCCACGATCAACGCGTCGGGGTCCCATTCCTCCAGCCAGTCCAACAATCCCTTTTGATAGCACAAATAAAAACTCCCGCCGAACAAATGAATGTTCCTGCCGGGCGTGTAACCCGCAACTTGTAATTTGTCCGCTACTGTAATGCCCTCGTTCGCGCGCGGCAAGCCCGTGAACAGACTCATTCCTCCGTCGCAGGCGGAGGCGAGCAGATCGAAAAACGGAACGCGATACGCGGGGAGGACGCGTTGTTGCAGCGCGAGTTTGCCGGGAAAACGGATCATGGTTGAATGTGCGGCGCCTGCCAGGCGGGCGATTTATGGACGTGAACGACCTTCCACGCGCCGCCGAGTTTCACCATCACGCGGCTTTCGTTGTGCGCCGCCACTTTCACGCCTTCGGGCGCCGCCGTGCTGATGAGCAGGGTGTAACTGGCGATGGCAGTATCGCCGTATCGTTGAACGCGCAGATTGGAGAGATCGAAGCGCGTCGGGGATTTTGCCTTCCCCTCCGCGCCGAAGACCATTCCCCGTTCGGCATTGGAAACCATCATGAACTCATGGAAGGGCAGTCCGTCAATGCGGTGTGGCGTGACCCACCACTCGTAAAGCGTCAGGTCCTCGGCGGCGGTCTCGTTGTAAGCCTGCGTGTCGTTATCCTGTATGGCTTGCAGATGCGTTTTCAAGAATTCGACGACTTCATCGTTAGACATGTTGACTCCTAACCAAAAAGAACCTCCAGGTATTTATCCACCATCCCCTTCAATCCCAAATTTCTTTCCGCCTGTTCGCGCGCGTGTTTTCTGAATTTCTCATTGTCCTGTAAAACCTCCTCCGCTGCGTTGACGAGCGCTTGAATGTTCGGCTGTTCCAATTTCCATTGATTTGCGCCGTAAGGCACGAGACGACCTGCATCTCCCTGCACGAGTTCGGATAACGAACCCGTATCGAAACCGACGACGGGCAGTCCGCACGCCAGCGCCTCGACCACCGAGTTGGGGCAGGGCGGATTCACCTCCGCGGAAAACAGCAGGTGGGAGGAACGCATCAGCCAGGGGATTTGCTCGCGCTTGACCGCCCCCATGAATTTGATGCGGAAGGCAGGCTGATCTTCCAGTTTGTTTTTGGTGCGCGAGTCCACCCGCCCGACGATGTTCAGTTCGATCTTGTATTTTCGCGAAAGTTGCCTTGCGAGTTCCACCGCGTGGAACAGCCCGGAGTTCAAAGCGCCTGCCAGGCTCCCTTCCACGATCAACAATCGCCGGTGCATGGACGGGCGTTCGTGCAAACCGTCCGGGGTATATTGATCCAGGTCCACGCCGTTGAGGATCACCGACGAGGGAACGCGCGCGGGACGATACCACTCCTCCCACCAGCGCCTGATGAACTGGCTCTGATAGATCACGCGATCAGCCAGCCTCCTGCGAATGAACGAAAGATTCCAATTGCCGTACGCGGCGCGAAGCGTATAGCGCAATCCCGCCCAGCGGACGCGATGCACCCAGTTGATCCCGTCGAGGCGCTGCGCGATCCGCCCTCCGCGACGATGCGCTCTCCATAACGGAAGCAAACGCCGGGTCCCCGCGAGAACGAGGATGGCGTCCGAAGATTCGGAGAGGTCGTAAGTCACGTCCACGCCGCGGGCGCGAAGTCCGTTTTCGAATTTGAGTCGAAAGGACGCGACTCCGGCAAGTCCTTCCACGCGCGGCGCGATGCAAATTCGAGGCATGGGTTTATTATAGCCGCTCACGCCGGGCGGAAGGTCGTGCGAACGCGGGAACGGTGATCGGAGCGCGCTTCGTCTCCATCGCGTTCCACTCAGCGCAAGCAGGATTTTGTGGTTAAATTAACGCAGGAGGCTCACATGCTAAATCCCGATCCCGATTTTGTCGCGTTCCTGAGGGAATACCCAACATACCCAACGACACACCTCATTGACGATTTGCGCGCGGTGGAATACGCGCGCCTCGATCTCGGCGGGCATATCTACCTCGATTACACAGGCGGCGGGTTGTATGCCGATTCGCAATTGCGCCGTCATCACCGCCTGCTTGCCGAACACGTATTCGGCAACCCTCATTCGGGCAACCCCACTTCGCAGGCGGCGACCCAACTGGTCGAACACGCGCGCGAATACGTATTGAAATTTTTCAACGCCGATCCCGATGAATACGTCGCGATCTTCACGCCGAACGCGAGCGGCGCGTTGAAACTGGTCGGCGAATCGTATCCCTTCGCAAACGGGCGTTATCTTTTGACATTCGACAACCACAACTCGGTGAACGGGATCCGTGAATTCGCACACGCGCGCGGCGCGGAGGTCTCGTACATTCCCATCGCGCTGCCTGATATGCGCGTGGACGCCTCGCAACTGGACCGTGAACTGGCTCAGCCTTCGAGGAACGGACACAATCTTTTTGCCTATCCCGCCCAATCCAACTTCTCCTCCGTCAAGCATCCGCTCGAATGGATCGAAAAAGCGCATGCACACGGCTGGGACGTTCTGCTCGACGCGGCAGCGTTCGTGCCGACGAACCCTCTTGATTTGAACGACGTCAAACCGGACTTCGTTCCGATCTCGTTCTATAAGATGTTCGGTTATCCCACCGGCATAGGCGCGTTGATTGCGCGCAAAAAGGCGCTGGAAAAACTGCATCGTCCCTGGTTCGCGGGCGGGACGATCACGGTCGCTTCGGTGCAGGGGGGTAAATACTACCTGGCGGACGGCGCGACGGCGTTCGAGGACGGGACGATTGATTACCTCGACATCCCTGCGGTGGAGATCGGGTTGAAACACATCGAGTCAATCGGGTATGACGTGATCCGCGAACGCGTCCATTGCCTGACCGGGTGGCTGTTGAAAAATCTTGCCGAAATGAAACACAGCACGGGTGTCCCACTGGTGCGGGTTTATGGACCGACCCGAATGGAGGGAAGAGGCGGCGCGGTGACGGTCAACTTTTACGACAGCAAAGATAACGCCATTGACCATCGCTACATTGAGGAGGAAGCCAATAAGGTCAACATCTCCCTGCGGACGGGATGCTTCTGCAACCCCGGCGCGGGAGAGGTGGCGCTCCAAATCTCCCGCGTGGAACTGGACGTCTGCTTTACTTCGCCCGGTCACGAGGAGAGGTTATCCATTGACGATTTCCGGCTTTGCATTGACGGCAAGTCCAGTGGAGCGGTTCGCATTTCCGTGGGTCTGGTCACGAATTTCAACGACGTACAGGCGTTTTTGTCGTTCGCTCGGGGATTGCTCGGTTAGGGAAAACATCATGCTCAAACGTAATCCCGTTCTGTGGTTTTATTTGTTTGCCTTCGCGGTTTCCTGGGCTGGCATGATGCCCATGATGTTATATGGGCGCGGTTCCTTTCCTTTTACGTCGCCGGCGTTCAATGCGATGGGCGGTCTCGGTCCGACCATCGCGGCGATCGTCGTCGTCATTGCGTTGAAAGGCAGCGCGGGGATAAAAGAATTGTTCCGCCCTCTTTTATGGGGACGCGTTGGAATCCAATGGTATCTCGCCGCCTTTTTGGGGATGCCATTGCTGGCTGGAGCAGGGCTCGTCCCGCTCTCCCTGCTCAATGGCATAACCCCGGATTGGGGTCAATTCGGTCCATGGATCGGAGTCCTGCCGATATTCCTGATCAATCTGCTTTCGAACGTTTGGGAGGAGATCGGCTGGCGCGGTTTTGCCCTGCCCCACCTGCAAAGCCGCCACAAAGCCCTGACGGCAAGCCTGATCGTGGGAGTTCCATGGGCGGTCTGGCATTTCCCCCTTTTATTCGACCCGCTCCACCCCATGTCCAATTTCCCCTGGTATTGGGTCGTGATCAACATGACCGCCATGTCGGTTATCTATGCCTGGTTTTACAATAACACACGGAGCAGTCTGCTTCTGGTCACGCTGTTCCATGCCGCCTCAAACACGGCAGCCTTTGCCCTGAGCGCCGCCATCCCTGCGGAAGCGTTCGCTTTGCACTATAAATACCTGACCCTGGCGATCGTCGTTGCGGCGGTCGTTGTGGTTTTCGTTTTTGGAGCCGGGTCTCTGTCCCGCCAGGTGGATATGCCGGTTGTGATACAGGATTGACGACGCTCGCAACCTCCCTTGCGATGAGCATTGTGATTCAGATAAAAATCTGATGAGATTTTCTTGACTTCCGTCTCTTTCCGCGTATAATTGCCCCCGTTGGATGAAATTAGACGAGAAACCACCGCAAGCGCTTGAGAAGAACTCTCGAAGCGCTTGCCTTTGTTTGTCTCTTGAACAGGACGACTATACGCCGTCCAGGTACTTGCTGAACGATTTTATTCTTTCAAAGGAGAGGACCCAGTGGAAACCAAAGGACTGACCGCGCTCCGCATCAGCCTCGCGTCGCCCCAAACCATTTTGTCCTGGTCTTATGGCGAGGTGCTCAAGCCCGAGACCATCAACTATCGCCGCCTGCGCCCCGAAAAGGACGGCTTGTTCTGCGAAGCCATTTTTGGTCCCCAACGGGACTGGCAGTGTTACTGCGGCAAATACAAGAACCCCCGTTATAAAGGCATTATCTGTGACAAGTGCGGAGTGGAAGTCACCCGCTCCTCCGTGCGCCGCGAACGCATGGGACACATCGCGCTGGCAACCCCTGTCGCTCACATCTGGTACACCCGCCGCATTCCCTCCTACCTGGGCATGTTGCTGGATATTTCCCGCCGCAACCTCGACCGCGTGCTGTACTTTGCCCAATACATCGTGACCTACGTTGACGAGGAAGCCCGCAACAAGGCTCTCAAACGCCTCGAGGATGAAATCTCCATTTCAGAGCGCGAGCAGGCGGCGGAGATCAACGCAAAGATCGCCGAGATCAAGACCAAACGCGACCACACCATCGCCGAGATCAATCAGAAGCGCGCCAATCTCGAACAGAACTACGATGAAGTCATCGCCGAGAAACTCGATCCCGTCATCAAGGAAGGGCAGAAACTGGAAAAACTCCTCCAGGATCAGATGGGCGAGCCCGCCAAAAAGGCAATCGTCTTCGAATTGACCGGCGAAAAGATCCTGGATATCGGCGACAAGGTCACGACGAAGCACATTTCGCAGGTGCAGAAGAGCGTCAAGAGCAAACTGGAAGGTCTCGAAAACGAACTGAAGGACCAGCGCGCAAGGGAACTTGAAGAGCTCAAGATGGAAGTCACGCGCGTCAAAGCCGATGCGGAGATGCAGATGGAAACCCTGCGCTCCCAATTGGAGGAGCAGACCTCCGCGTCCTCCAATCAATCCTCCCGCCAACGCGATGAACTCCTCGAACTGCGTCCTTTTACCTTCATCAGCGAGATCCGTTACCGTGAACTCAAACAGCGCTGGGGACAGGTCTTCCGCGCGGACATGGGCGCGGAGGCGTTCTACGACATCCTCGAACGCCTTGATCTCGACAAACTGGCGGAGGAACTCTGGCACGAGGTGAAGACCACCAAGTCCAAGCAGAAGCGCAAGAAAGCCACCACCCGCCTGAAGGTTGTGGAAGCCTTTCGCCGTTCGGGCAACCGTCCTGAATGGATGATCCTCACGGTTCTTCCCGTCATCCCGCCCGACCTGCGCCCGATGGTGCAGTTGGACGGCGGACGCTTCGCCACCTCGGACCTCAACGACCTGTATCGCCGCGTCATCAACCGCAACAACCGCCTGAAGAGGCTGCTCGAACTCGGCGCGCCGGACGTCATCATCCGCAACGAGAAACGCATGTTGCAGGAGGCGGTGGACAGCCTGATTGACAATTCACAACGCGGCAAGGCGCTCTCGCGCCGCGGACGCCGCGAACTCAAATCCCTGAGCGACATGCTCAAGGGCAAGAAGGGACGCTTCCGTCGCAACCTGCTCGGCAAGCGCGTGGATTACTCCGGTCGTTCCGTGATCGTGGTCGGTCCTCAACTCAAACTTAATCAGTGCGGTCTGCCGAAGAGCATGGCGCTGGAGTTGTATCGTCCCTTTGTGATCGCGCGTCTCGTGCAAAGCGGGTACGCCGCCAACGTCAAGGGAGCGCGCCGCTTGATCGAGCGCAACCGTCCCGAAGTGTGGGAGGCGCTGGAAGGCGTAATCGGCGAGCGCCCCGTGTTGCTGAACCGCGCGCCCACCCTGCATCGCCTGGGCATCCAGGCGTTCGAGCCGATCCTGATCGAAGGTTCCGCGATCCAGTTGCATCCGCTCGTGACCACCGCTTTCAACGCGGACTTCGACGGTGACCAGATGGCGGTTCACGTTCCCCTTTCGCAGAAGGCGGTTCAGGAGGCGCGTCAACTCATGCTTGCCTCGCGCAACCTGCTCAAGCCCGCCGACGGCGAGCCGATCATTTCCCCGTCCAAGGACATGGTGTTGGGCGTGTATTACCTGACGATGGAACAAAAGGCGCAGCATAAGGGCGACGGTCGTTACTTTGCGGACATGGATGAGGTCGAAATGGCGTACGCGCTGGAGCAGGTGGATGTCCACTCCGAGATCAAACTGCGCGCGAAGACCTGGTACGACGACAAGGGCAACCGCCTGCCCGAACCCGAAACACGCATCATTGACACGACGGTCGGGCGCGTCCTCTTCAACCGCGTGCTCCCCGAAGAGGTTCAATTCTTCAACGAAAAACTGGACAAGGGCGGCGTGAAGGATCTCATCGCCGACGTGTACGAACTTTGCGGGCAGGAGAAGACCACCGACGTTGCCGACAGGATCAAGGCGATCGGTTTCGAATATGCCATGAAATCCGGCACCACGCTTGCGGTCGCCGATATTTCCATTCCGCCGGAACGCAGGAACATCATCGAGGAAGCCCTCAAACAGGTTGAACTGGTGCAGCGCGATTTCCGCCGCGGTCTGTTGACCGAGCAGGAAAAGAACGAGCGCGAGATCGAGGTCTGGCAGCAGACCACGGACAGGGTTGCCGATGCCGTGAAGAAGCACATGGATCCCGACGGCAATCTTTCCACCATGGCGACCTCCGGCGCGACCAAGGGCGGTTTCTCCACCATTTCGCAGTTGGCGGGTATGCGCGGCCTGATGGCGGACCCCTCCGGGCGCATCATCCCGATGCCGATCCGCTCGAACTTCCGCGAAGGACTCACCGCACAGGAATACTTCATCTCCACGCACGGTGCGCGCAAGGGTCTGGCGGATACAGCCCTGCGCACGGCAGACGCCGGTTACCTCACGCGCCGCCTCGTGGATATCGCACAGGACATCATCATCAATGAGAACGATTGCGGCACGCGCGAAGGCATCTGGATCCGTAGGAAGGACGACGTGGCGGGTCAGTCCATGAGCAGCCGTCTGTATAGCCGCGTGCTGGCGGACAGGGTGATTGACCCGCAGACCGGCGAAGTCATTGGCGAGACCGGCGACATCATCAATTACGAACTGGCGCGCAGGCTTGCCGCCTCCGGCGTCCCCGAGGTCAAGGTGTATTCGCCGTTGACCTGCGAATTACAGCACGGCATCTGTTCCAAATGTTACGGCATTGACCTGGGACGCGGCACCATGGTGGAACTCGGTTCGGCGGTCGGCATCGTCGCCGCGCAGTCCATCGGCGAGCCGGGCACGCAGTTGACGCTCCGCACGTTCCACACCGGCGGCGTCGCCGCGGGCGGCGCGGACATCACGACCGGTCTCCCGCGCGTGGAGGAACTCTTCGAGGCGCGTAAACAGCCAAAGGGCGAGGCGATCGTCGCCGAGATCAGCGGCACGCTGCGCGTGGACCAGTCCGAAAAATATGCCGACCTGCGCGAAGTGATCATCGAGAGCAGCCAACTCGTCAGCGATGAGTACAGCCTGCCCGAGGATTGGAAGATCGAGGTCAAGGATGAGGCGGAGGTGAAGGCTGGGGAGGTGCTGGCAACCCTGGATGAGGCGAAGATCGTAGCCCAGCACGGCGGGCGCGTCCGCGTGGAGAAAAAGGAACGGAAGGTGATCGTCTCCTATGATCAAAAGGATTCTGTGACTTACGAAATTCCGACCACTTCGCGCCTGCTCGTAAAGAACAATGAAAAGGTCGAGGCGGGGCAGCCTCTCACCGAGGGTTCGCTCAACCCGCATCGCGTGTTGAAGATCCAGGGACGCGAAGCCTGCCAGATGTACCTTATGACCGAAGTGCAGAAGGTGTACCGCTCGCAGGGTCAGAATATCCACGACAAGCATTTCGAGGTCATCATCCGCAAGATGATGAGCAAGGTGCAAGTGACGCGCCCCGGTGACGCAAAATATCTGCCCGGCGACGTGGTTGACCGCCTAGAGATCCGCAAGATCAACGAACAGTTGCTAGCGGAAGGCAAACAGCCTGCCAAATTTGCCGAAGTGCTGCTGGGCGTGACCAAAGCCTCACTCAGCACGGATTCGTTCCTCTCGGCGTCGTCCTTCCAGCACACCATCAAGGTGCTGGCGGGCGCGGCAATTGGTTCGACCACCGACCCGCTGGTCGGCTTGAAGGAGAATGTGATCATCGGCAAGTTGATCCCGGCCGGCACGGGTTTCAAGCACGGGCGTTTTACCGCCGAAGGGAAGCCGTCGGCCGAAGGTGAGGGGGAGGTCTCCGAGCAGCCGGATGCGGAAGTGGGCGACTGACCCGAACAAGCGCGCGGCGCTTTGACATTTCGTAACGAACGAGCCGGCCCGTTTGACGGGCCGGCTTTTCGTTTGGCGGGAGGTCCTTTCGTCGCGAAGGTGGCGGGAGGATTTGGTATTATGATTGTGAATCGAGCGAAAGGAGTATCATGGCAAAGCGACATCCCATCCTCGGATCCGCGATCGTTTTGTTGACGGCGTCCCTCGCGTGCAGTCCATCCGTTTCGATTCCTTCCGCGGACCCGAACGCGTTCAACACATCCATCGCGCAGACCGTGATTGCGCGCCAGACGGAGGCGGCTTTGATGAACCCCGCAACGGCGACGTTTACCTCCACGCCCGAAACGCCGACATTGACCCTCGAACCCACCCTCTCCGCCACCCCGGATTTTACGTCCACGCCGACGATACCTCTCATCAGCGTCTCGGTGGATACGAACTGTCGGACGGGTCCTGGGGTGATCTTTGAGAGGGTGGGAATATTGCTCGTGGGCGAAACAGCTGAAATCGTCGGGAGAGAACCGAAGGGGGAGTATTGGTACATCCGCAACCCGGACGCGGATCCCGAATATTGCTGGGTCTGGGGCGAATACGCCACCATCAGCGGAAACACCCTTTATTTGCAGTATATGTCTCCTCCATCCCCGCCCATCACAAGTTTTACCGTATCCTTCGAGAAACTGGAAACGTGCGTCGTCTGGTGGGTGGATTTGAGGATCGTCAATAACAGCGGCGCCCCGTTCAGATCCTTTTCATTGACCGTGAGCGACGCAGGCGCGAATACGGCTCTTTCTCTGACAGAGAATAAATTTACAAACAACGACGGTTGCGGCGTATCCAACACGATGGACTCGGTGGTCGTCGGGGGCGCGGCAACAGTCAGTTCCCCGCCTTTCGGATACAACCCCAGTGGGCATAACCTCAACGCGAAGATCACGGTTTGCACGGAGGCAAACCAGCAGGGTGCCTGCCTGACAAGGGAAATCACTTTCACCCCGTAGCGTGGAGTTCGTTCCGCAACGAAACGCGATATTGCAAAACGTACCGCGGCATGGAATCCTTTTTCTTCCCGAGACGCACGGGAAAACTGCGGCACGGTCATCGCGCGGATTGGGAATGAAGGACGTCAACGGAACAGATTTTAGACACTGGACGTCCATAAGAACAGGCGTATGATTGTTAATAAGTGGAAGGAGAAACATGTCCAGGTTCAATTCTCTCCTTGTGTTCGTCGTCGTTCCGGTGTTTGCGCTGCAGGCATGCAGTTTGCCCGGCGCTTCCACCCCGGATCCGAATCTCATCAATACCATGGTCGCGCAGACCTTTTCCGCCATCCAGATCCAAAGCGCTGTGCCGGCGACAGCGACGCCAACGTTCACACCGGAAATCCCCACGCTTACCTCCACCGCGACCCTCTCCCCAACCCCCGAATTCACAGCCACGCCGTCCGTGCCGCAGATCCGCGTCTCTGTGCCGACGAACTGCCGCGTGGGTCCCGGCCGGGTCTATGATCGCGTCGGCGCATTACTTGTGGATGAGGTTACGGAGGTCTATGGCCGCGATCCGACCGGGAACTATTGGTACGTCCGCAACCCGGACGTGAACGGCGGATTCTGCTGGTTGTGGGGTGAATATGCCGCGCTTTCGGGAAACTTCCAGGTATTGCCGGTCTTCACGCCTCCGCCCACGCCGACGCCTGTTCCCGCCTTCACCGCTTCATATACGGGGCTGGAATGGTGTAACAACGTCTGGTGGGTCGAATTCAGGCTGGAGAATACCGGCGGCATTACGTTCAGGTCCATCTCCCTGTCCGTGTTCGATACAGGCACCAACTCCACCGTTTCCCTGATTGACAACAAATTCACGAACCTCAACGGCTGTAACGCATCCGATTCACGGAACGCGATGGGCGCGGGAGACAAGTTCATCGTGAGTTCGCCCGCCATTCTTTACGACCCCACCGGGAAAAAACTCCGCGCAACGATCACCCTGTGTTCCGAGAACGGCATCAACGGCACGTGCGCGACGCAGACGATCGAATTCAAACCATAAGATCAGAAACGGGCAGGCTTTGAACGCCTGCCCGTTTCTTTGCGCGAAAAAGGGGATACAATACATAGAACGACAGCCGGGCGGGATTGGCTGATATGGGAGCGATCGCAAATGACATCCACAATCCTGTTTTTCATCGGGGGGCTTGCCATTCTCATTCTCGGGGCGGATTTGCTCGTGCGCGGCGCATCGAAACTTGCCGCCGCAGCTGGGATTTCTCCCCTCGTAATCGGATTGACCATCGTCGCCATCGGGACCGCATCGCCGGAGATCGCCGTCTCGCTTCAAGCCGCCTCTCTCGGACAGGGGAGCCTGACTCTGGGCAATGTGCTTGGATCCAACATCTTCAACATTCTCTTCGTCCTCGGCGTCACCGCGCTCGTCGCGCCCATCGTCATCGCGGAACAACTCATCCGCTACGACGCGCCGATCATGGTGGGCGTTTCGGTGCTGACGTTCCTGCTCGTCCTGGACGGAAAACTTGGCGCGCTTGACGGCATCATTTTGATCGCCGGTTTTTTGGGATACACGGTCTTTGCCCTGCGCCAAAGCCGCAGGGAAAGCGCAAAGGTGCACAAGGAATACGCCCGCGAATTCGCCGATACAGAGAAGCACACCGCCTGGAACACAACCAAAAATATTTTGTTCATGGTCGCCGGTCTCGGGCTGCTCGTGCTGGGCGCGCGCTGGCTCGTGGACTCGGCGACGGCAATGGCAAAAGCCGCCGGCATCAGCGAGCTCGTCATCGGGTTGACCATCGTGGCGGTCGGCACGTCGTTGCCCGAGGTCGCCACGTCCATCATCGCCGCGCTCAAAGGCGAAAGCGACATCGCTGTGGGCAACGCCATCGGGAGCAACATCTTCAACCTGATGGGCGTGCTGGGACTCGCCGGCATGTTGGCGCCCGGAGGGATTTCCGTCTCAAACCGCGTATTGACCCTCGACTTCCTCGTGATGGTCTTCGTTGCGTTGATCTGCATCCCCGTTTTTTACGTGGACGACAACGTTTCGCGCGGCGAAGGGGCGTTGTTCCTCTCGTATTACGTGCTTTACACCGCTTACCTCCTCCTCGACGCCTCGCGGAGTTCGGTGCTGCCCGCTGTGACGTTGTTCATCTCTTTCTACGTCCCATTGACCTTTATCGGACTGGTCATGTTCACGGTCAGGGCAAGACGGTCGAAAAAGCAAAAGCGAAATGTGACGACTTGACGCCTCCCGCCTTTCCCCGTAAGATTGTCCCCGCTTATAGAACATACTTTCACCGCTGAGTCACGGAGACATCGAGAAAAAAAGACTCTGTGCTCTCCGTGTCTTCGTGGTTAACCTTTGGAGCATCCATGGAACTTGGTCTCGTCAGAAAAATAGACATTGATCGCGAAATGCAGCAGGCATACCTCGATTACGCCATGAGCGTGATCGTGGCGCGCGCCCTGCCCGATGCGCGCGACGGACTCAAACCCGTGCAGCGGCGCATCCTCTACGCGATGTACGACATGGGCATCCGCGCGGATTCGTCGTACAAGAAGTCCGCTCGTATCGTGGGCGAGGTGCTCGGCAAGTATCATCCGCATGGTGACTCGGCGGTGTACGAAGCGATGGCGCGCATGGCGCAGGATTTCTCGATGCGCACGTTGCTCGTGGACGGGCAGGGCAACTTCGGTTCGGTGGATGGCGACCCGCCTGCCGCAATGCGTTATACGGAAGCAAGGCTCACCAATGCTGCGCTCGAGATTCTTTTCGACCTCAACAAGAACACAGTCAACTTCAACCCGAACTTTGACGATACGTTAACCGAGCCTGATGTCCTGCCAGCCGCGTTGCCGAATCTTCTGGTCAACGGCGCGACGGGTATCGCGGTCGGTATGGCGACCTCCATCCCGCCGCACAACCTCGGCGAGATCATTGATGCCATCATCTACATGATCGAACGCTGGGAAAAGCTCGATGATATTGACGTTGAGACGTTGATGAAGTTCGTGCAGGGACCCGATTTTCCCACAGGCGGTTTGATCGTCCTCGATAACAAGGAGGAGAACCCGATCGATTCGGCGTATGGTTCGGGGCGCGGGCGCATCACGGTGCGCGCCAAGGCGCACGTCGAGGAGATGGAACGCGGCAAGAACCGCATCATCGTTACTGAACTGCCGTACATGGTCAACAAGTCGAGCCTCATCGAGCGTATTGCCGACCTTGCACGCGATGGCTATCTCGAAGGTCTTTCAGACCTGCGCGATGAATCGGACCGCCAAGGCATGCGCATCGTGCTGGAGATGACAAAGAACGCCGACCCCGACATCGTCCTGCGCGAACTCTACAAACGCACGCCCATGCAGACCACGTTCAGCATCAACCTGCTGGCGCTGGTGGACGGCGAACCGCGCACGTTAACGCTCAAGCAGGCGCTGCGCGTCTACGTGGAGCACAGGCTGACGGTAGTAAAAAGACGCGCTGAATTCGATCTGGAAAAAGCAAAAGCGCGCGCACATATCCTGGAGGGATATCTCGTCGCGCTGCAGAATCTGGATGAGATCATCAACCTCATCCGCTCCGCTTCGGACGTGGACGCGGCCCGATCCCGTTTAATGAAACGCTACAAGCTGACAGAGTTGCAGGCGACCGCGATCCTTGATATGCAGTTGCGCAGGCTCGCCGCGCTCGAACGCAGGAAGATCGAGACCGAATACAAGGAGGTCAGCGCGCTTATCAAGGAGTTGACCAAACTGTTGAAGTCGCCGAAGTTGATGCGCGGCGTGGTGGCAGACGAACTGCTGAAGGTGAAGGCGCAATACGCGGACCGTCGCCGCACACAGATCATTGACCTTTCGAAGAACGGCAAGGCGGCAAAGTCGTTGACCGCCTCGGATATGCTGCCGCAGCAACAGATCTGGATCGGCGTGACCGAGGATGGTCTGGTCTCGCGCACTGCGGATGAAAAGGAACCGAAACATTCGGGCAATGACGCGCCGCGCTGGCTGGTGAAGGCTTCGACATCGGACACGGTGTATTTCGTGGCGAAATCGGGACGTGCCGCGGCGGTGGCGGTGCATGTCATCCCGCAAGCCGAAAAGTTGACCCAGGGTTCGTTGTTCTACAAGGTCACGCCATTACAGGAAACAGATTCGCTTGCGGCAGTGTTCGCCCTGCCATCCAGAAAATCGGCGTTGCCCGAAGAGACGTGCGTCATCACAACGACACGCTTCGGCATGATCAAGAAGAGTCTCATCAGCGAATTGCCCGGGCCTTCCGCGCAGACGTTTACCCTGGTCAAAGTGAACGAAGGCGACCGCCTGATCGAAGTGGGGTTGACGGATAACAAGAAGAAGGAAATCCTGCTCGTCACTGCGAATGGCATGGCAATCCGCTTCAAGGAGGATGACGTGCGTCCGATGGGCCTCGTCGCGGCGGGCGTCAACGGCATGAAACTGGACGATAACGACGAGGTGGTGGGTATGGAGATTCTGCCCGCGGCGGGCGAACTCTTCCTGCTCACGAATGACGGCAAAGCCAAACGCGTGGACGAAAAGGACTTCCCCACCCAGGGACGCTACGGCAAAGGAGTCATTGCCTGGGAACTTTCAGGCAAGACCAAACTCGTCGGCGTGGTCAGCGACAAACCGAACCATCTGGCGACCATCCACTTGAGCAAGGGCGCGCCCAAATCCACGCGGCTGGACGCGGCGGGAATCCGCAAACGCGCCGCCACGAAGGGAGACGCGGTCGTGGAGGTGAAACCCGGCGAAGAGGCGGTCTCGGTCAATGTGGCGTGGATGGTGGAGAGGTTTGTGGAGGGTGAAAAGAAGACATCCTCCCCGAAGGGGAAAGTGGGAAGTGGAAAGCGCCGCCCTGCGCCTGTCGAAGGGAGGAAGGTTGCAAGGGTGAAACCGGCGGCGAAGGTGAAATCCCCGAAGGGGGCAAAGTCAAAGGTGAAAACGAAAGTGGCTGCAAAGAAACCCGCTGCGAAAAAGCCAGTAACAAAAACGAAGACAAAAAAGAAGTAATTGCGATCCTAAGAGGATGATCTGCTCCGGGTCGAACCTCTCCGCGCTGTGTCTGGCAATGACGCGGCGGATGGTCTTCATCGGGATGCGTTTGCGTTTGTCGAGCGGCGGGACCTGGAACACGGATGGCGTCTCCATGTTCGTATTGTACGTGATTTTGCATGGATGCCTGTCCGCCCCACCGTCCGTTATTCCCCCGAAAACCGCCCAACCAAAAACGCCCTCCACGCGGAGGGCGTTGGTATAATACCGCTTCGGGTATCTTGTCAGCAGTGCCGAAGGAGGGAATCGAACCCTCATTCCCGTAGGGAACACGATTTTGAGTCGTGCGCGTCTGCCTGTTCCGCCACTTCGGCTCGTGGGATGAATTGACAATCTGTCCCGCGCGTTCGCAAGTATACCACTCTGGAAGAGAAGGTCAAGATAGATGAAATTAGGAATCATCGGACTGCCCCAATCTGGCAAGACAACCATCTTCAACGCCCTGACGCGCGGGAACGCGCCCACCACCGCCTCAGCGGGACGCTTCGAAGTCCATACCGCTGTGGTGGATGTCCCCGACCCGCGCGTGGACAAACTCTCGGAGATGTTCAACCCGAAAAAGACCATCTACGCCAAAGTGACATACACGGATATCGCGGGACTGGAGGCTGGCGCGGCAAAAAGCGGCATTTCCGGTCAACTCCTGAACCAACTCGCGCAAATGGACGGTTTCATCCTCGTCGTCCGTGCCTTCGAAAGCGACCTGGTCATGCACCCGAGCGGGAGCGTGGACCCGAAGCGCGACGTCGAGTCCATGCTGGGCGAACTGCTGCTAAATGACCTGATCGCGGTCGAGCGCAAACTCGAACGTCTCGCCGACGAGAAACGCAAGGGCGGCACCGACAAGGCGGTCAACGAACGGCAGACCGTCCTGTTCACGCGGTTGAACGAAGCCTTGAACGCGAACACCCCGCTCCGCAAACTGGATTTCTCCGCGGAGGAGCAGAAGGAACTGTCCTCCTACGGACTGCTCACGCGCAAGCCGGTGCTGGTGGTCTTCAACCTCGGCGAGGGACAGTCCGCGCCGGGGATGGAACTTGACGTGCCCTCGGTGTCGTTGATGGGCAAACTCGAGATGGAGATCGCGCAACTCTCCTCCGAGGATGCTGAAATGTTCATGCAGGAATATGGCATCAAGGAACTCAGCCTGAATAAAATGATCCGCCTTTCGTACGACCTGCTCCAGGTGCAGTCGTTCTTTACGGTGGGCGAGGACGAGGTTCGCGCCTGGGAGACGAAGATCGGCATGACCGCGCAGGAAGCCGCAGGCGAAATCCACACCGATTTGCAGAAAGGATTCGTCCGGGCGGAGGTGGTGGCTTACGACGACCTCATCAGCCTCGGGTCCATGAATGAAGCGAAGGCAAAGGGCAGGCTCAGGTTGGAGGGCAGGGATTACGTCGTCAAGGACGGGGATATCGTCCACATAAGATCCAGTTTGTAAATTATGGACTCGGCCAGCAGCGCCGTGGCATCACTTGCTGGTGTATTACGGGAGCAAACTCCCTGAATCCAAACCTAGGAGACATCATGGCATACGCAATCAAAAAATGGGACCTTGCACAACTCTTTCCCGGTTTCGACAGCCCCGAACTGCAAGCCGCGTTCGATAACGTGGAGGAGCAGGTCGCGTCTTTCGAGGGCGCGCGGGACAAACTCAAACCCGATATGGACGCTGACACGTTCCTCGACGTGGTGCGCGCCTCCGAAGCGACGACCCGCATCGTGAACAGGATCTATGTTTTCGCCGAACTTTCCTTTGCCGAGAATACGCAAAATCAGAGCGCGCAAAGCCTGATGGGACGCGTCCAGCAATTCGCGGCGGAGATGCAGAACCGCACGCTGTTCTTCAGCCTGTGGTGGAAGGAATTGGACGACGCCAACGCCGAGCGCCTGATGTCCGCCTCGGGCGATTATCGTTATTACCTCGAAGCGATGCGCAAGTTCAAGCCTTACACGCTGGGCGAGGCGGAGGAGAAAATCATCAATATCAAGGACGTGACCGGCGCGAACGCGCTCGTCAACCTGTACGAGGCGATCACGAACCGTTACGCCTTCAAATTGGCTGTGAACGGCGAGGTAAAGGAACTGACGCGCGACGGGTTGCAGCCGTACATCCAGGGACCCGACCCCGACCTGCGCGCCAAAGCCTACCAGGAACTGTACCGGGTCTACGGGGACGACGGTCCGATCCTCGGGCAGATGTATCAAACGCGCGCCCGTGACTGGCACAACGAAAACATCAACCTGCGGAAGTTCAGGAGCGCCATGTCGGTGCGGAATCTCGTGAACGACATCCCCGACGAGGCGGTGGATACCCTGCTCGACGTGGCGAAGAAGAACGCAAAGGTCTTCCACCGTTATTTCAGGTTGAAGGCGAAACACATCGGCGTCGAAAAACTGCGCCGTTACGACATTTACGCGCCCGTCGCCAGATCGGACAAGGCGTTCGATTTCAGTGACGCCGCCGGGATGGTGCTGGAATCGTTCAACGCCTTCGACCCGAAACTTGGCGAACTGGCGCGCCGCGTGTTCGACCAGAACCGTCTCGACAGCGAGGTGCGCAAGGGCAAGCAGGGCGGCGCGTTCTGCGCTTCGATCAACCCCGAAGATACGCCTTTCGTGTTGACGAACTACACGGGACGCGCCCGCGACGTGGCGACATTGGCGCACGAACTGGGACACGCCATCCATGCGATGCTGGCTTCGCATCACAGCGTCTTCACCTTCCACTCGTCTCTTCCCCTCGCCGAAACTGCCTCGACCTTCGGGGAGATGATGCTCACCGAAAAATTGCTCGCGGGGGAGACCGACGAAGCCGTGCGCCGCGACATCCTCTTCAAGCAAATGGACGATGCCTTCGCGACCATCCTGCGGCAGATCTATTTCGCGCTCTTCGAACGCGAGGCGCACGAGTTGGCGCAGAAGAACGCCACCGTGGACGAAATGTGCGCCGCCTACATGGCGAACCTCCGGGAGCAGTTTGGCGATTCGGTAGAACTGAGCGACGAGTTCAAATGGGAGTGGGTGTCCATCCCGCACATTTACGCCGTGCCGTTCTATGTGTACGCCTATGCGTTCGGTCAATTGCTGGTGTTCTCGCTCTATCAGCAGTTTAAAGCGGAGGGCGATTCGTTCAAACCGAAGTATCTCAAGATCCTCTCTGCAGGCGGATCGGAATCGCCGGCGAAGATCCTTGCCGAGGCCGGCGTGGATATCAACTCCGCGCAATTCTGGCAGGGCGGCTTTGACGTATTGAGCCGCATGGTGGACGAGTTGGAAAGCCTGCCCGTGTAGATCCCATGTTCATCACGCTCGAAGGTCCCGAAGGCTCCGGCAAAACGTCGCACATCCCCTATCTTGTGGAATACCTCCGCGAGAAGGGATACGTCGTCTTCCCCACGCGCGAGCCGGGCGGCACGTCCATTGGGGAACAGATACGGGAGATCATCCACGACCTGAAGAACGTGGAAATGCACCCGCGCGCCGAGACGCTCCTGTATCAGGCAGCGCGCGCCCAGATTGTGGAGCAGGTCATCAAGCCGCGTCTCGCGGATGGGGAGATCGTCATCTCCGACCGATACTATGACTCCACGATTGCCTATCAGGGCTACGGTCACCAACAGGACCTGGAGCAGGTGCGCGCGCTGGTGAAGTACGCGACTGGAGGCTTGGTCCCGGACCTGACCATCCTGCTGGACGTGGACGTGGAGGAAGGGCTGAGGCGAAAGAAGAAGGATAACGAATGGAATCGCATGGACGCGTACACGGTGGAGTTCCACCAGCGCGTCCGCGCGGGATATTTGGAGATGGTCAGGCAGGAACCGAACCGCTGGGTGGTGGTGGACGCGGGGCGGAAGTGGGACGAGGTGCAGGAGGAGTTGCGGAGGGTGATCGAGGAAAGGTTGGATCAGCGATGAGCCGTCGCTTTGACTTTGTGGACACGCATACCGGCGTTGTGATTTTGCGATATGGCTCGGGGAGGGAAAATTGAGTCGAAGGCGGGACAAACCTCCCGCAGAAAGAGGCGAAGATGTCCGAAGAGGAGACCTGGGTTCCCGGCAATAAATCCGAGTTGATGTCCGCCATCGAACGCGAATGGAATCTGCTCATGGAGGTCGTGTCGAAACTCGATGAGGCGAAGATGACGACGCCGGACGAAGGCGGGTGGAGTCCGAAGGATAACCTGGCGCATTTGACAGAATGGATGAACGTATTGATGGGGTATCATCTCGACCGCCGCCCGCCTCACGAGGTTCTTGGCGTTTCCGAGGACGTGACGAGGGACTGGGATATGGAGGTCATCAATCCCGCGTTATTCGAACGCAACAAGGATCGTTCGACGGAAGACACGCTGGCGGAGTTAAAGCGCGTGTACGCCGAACTGATGAAGAAACTCGAAGCCACGCCCTTCGAGGATTTGCTCGCGCCGCGTCACGCGGACGACCCGCAGAAACGCCCGATGTTGTTGTGGGTGTTGGGCGATACAACCGACCATTTCGCGGAACACCGCAGGACGATTGAAAAAATGTCCCGGTGATATACTATCCACTGTTCCCAATCATTTTCCCCGGAGGAGATTTCCCATGGAATTCGATATCAACAGTATTTCAGCCGTTCTCGGCGTGCTGGGCGCGTATTTCGCGATCCTGCTTGTGTTGTCGGTCAGCGTGGAAACCATCCTTGAATCGTTTTCATTTTTCAAGGGCTTGCAGAAACAGGTCAACCCGGACGACGTGGTGAAGTCGGTGCAGGAGTGGCTTCCCGAAGGATCAGGGGAGGCGGCAAAGGTGGTTGCCATCCAGGCGGTTGCCGAAAAGACCCGCACCGACCTGGCGCAACTGGAAAGGACAGCGACAGAGGTGGCGACGAACGCAGAGGAAACGTTGAAACAGTTGGGGCTGGGCGAACAGGTGGATATCGAAAAGAAGAAGATCGCCATCAAACTCGCCGCCCTGCGCGAGCGATACGCCGCCAGCCAAAGACAGCGCATCACCATCCTGCGCACGCTTTCGGGGATCATCGGCGTTGCCATCGCCTTTGCCCTGCAGATCAACACCTTCGAGATCCTGGGCTCGTTCTTCTCGGCGGACGTGGCGCGCACGCTTTCCTCCCCAGCGGGGCAGTTCGGCGGCATCGTCATCACGGGACTTGCGGCAAGCGCGGGCAGTTCCTTCTGGCACGACATGCTCGGACGCGTCCGCAACATCAAGGACACGGTCAAGCAGGTGGAGAAGGCTGTCAGCAGGGAAGAGTGACAAAATCGAAGAACCGCCCTTCTTTTCGAGGGGCGGTTCTTTTTCTGGACTTCTGGCTGGTCCCGTTTACTCCTCGTCGCCCGCGTCCCCGCCCAGGTCGGGGATCTCCTTTTCGATCTCTTCGGGGGTCTGACCCTTTTCCAGGCGATCCACCACCTCGTCGAATTCGGGCGGAAGTTCCTCGCCCATTTCCTTTCCCATTTTGCGCATCATCCTGCCCATCGCTTTGGGGTCCTCCTCCAGACCTTCGAACCCGCTGAAATCGTCCGCCATGGATTCCATGCGGCTCTCCTCGGAGCGGGCGATGCGCACCTTTGTCATGCGGCGGCGGACGTTTTTGCTTCCGCAGAAGGCGCATTTGACCGTCTTTTTGCCATATTCGCTGAAGGTGAGGAACACCTCGAAGCGCTGGTCGCAGTTGTTACAGATAAAGTCGTAGGCGGGCATGGCTTTATTTCCAATGACGTGTGTCACAACTTACGAACGACCGGCGATAAATTCCTCCATTGCTTCGAGCAGTTTTTCGATATCTTCCATTTGCGTCTCGCCCATGTGCGCGATGCGGAAGGTTGATTCCTTGATGGGACCATAGCCGCCCGCGATGCGCATCTCGCGTCCCTTGAGGAAGGCGTTGAGTTCGGAGACGTTGATGCCGCGCTCGTTTTTGATGGTCGTGACCGTTTGCGAACGAAAACCGGGAGGCGCATACATGGACAGGTCGTGCGCCTCCGCCCAATCTTGCACACGCTTCGCCATGGCGGAATGACGCGCAAAACGATTCTCCAGTCCCTCCGCGAGGATGCGGTCGAGTTGGAAGTCGAGCGCAAAAATGAGGGACATGGCGGGCGTCGCAGGAGATGAATCCTTGAGACGATGTTTCTCCATGCGGAGGAGGTCGAAGTACCAGCCGCGATTTTCGACGGTTTCGGCTTTTTTCATGGCGCGGTCGGAGACCGCCCCCAGCGCGAGACCGGGCGGAAGCGCAAGGCATTTCTGCGAGGAGGTCAGCACCATGTCCAACCCCCAGGCATCCATTTCGATCTTTGCGCCGCCGAGCGAGGAGACGGCATCCACAAGGATGAGCGTGTCGGGGGAGACGGCTCGCACCGCCTCGGCAATTTCCTTCACGGGATTCTGCATCCCTGTGGAGGTTTCATTGTGGACGACGGTCAGGGCTTCGAATCCGCCCCTTCGGACGGTATCAGCCACCCGGTCAGGCGAAGCGGGCGCATTCCATTCGAAGGACAGTTTCTCCGCTTCTTTTCCGTTCGATATCGCGACCTCGTGCCAGCGATCCGCAAACGCGCCGTTGACCACGGAAAGCACGCGCCTGTTCACAAAGTTACGGATGGCGGCTTCCTGCAAGCCGGTTCCCGAGGAGGCGGTGAGGAAAACGCGGTATTGGGTGTGGAAAAGTTTCTGCGCCTTTTCAGCGGCGCGACGATAGATGGCTTCGAACTCCTTGCTTCGATGCGGAAGCATGGGCGCAGCCTGCGCCTGCAACACCTCGTCGGCAACATCCACAGGGCCGGGGACGAACATGCGGGACATAAGAACTCCGTTTAATGCGGTACGTTGGTTATTTCAAAAAGAACGAGATGCCGATCAACACGAGGACGAAGAATCCTGCCAGCGATCCGATGCGTTTCAGGTCCTTTTTGACGTAGGTGTAATCGGGATTGAATTCGCTCCGGCTCGGGGCAGACGCCGCGCTCACCGTGGTTGTTGTTCGTCTATTTTTCTTTGCCATTCGATGCTCCTTAATTTTGCAACCGCGCAAAGACCACAATGCGCTGGTTGTTTACGAGATATGGGTAACAAGAGATCAGGGTTGTGGTCGGGCTTCCCGTGGACGCCATCACCTCCACCGCGGTCGGCTCGACGATGACGGTGCGATCCACCACGTACACGTACTGCCGCTGTTGAGTGTAAAGGATCACCTGGTCGCCCGGCGCAAGCCTGTCCAGGTAGCGAAAGATCTCGCCGTACACATCGTTATGCGCCGAAAGGACCACGTTCCCATTCTGTCCGGGGTTGGCGGAACCGATGTGCTGCCCGACGCCCTTCTTCAATTGCTCCCATCCATCGCCCTGCACGACGGGTGCATCTATGTTGAGAGCAGGGATCTGGATGCGTATCGCCTGGTCCGGCGCGGGCGTGGGAATGGGGAGGTTCGCCAACGACTGCACCATCGGGCGCAGGTGTTCGGGGATCTCCGCGTCGTTCGGGCGCGTGTTCCCCTGCGCGTCGGGCGGCGTGTGACCGGAAGGCAGGACGACCGCCATCACCAGCGGCGTCGGCGTGAACGTTTCCTGGATCAGAGCCGCCGCCACCTCCTCGTTGAGATCGCGCAGCACTCCGAACCCGCTGATGAGGACGCCGACCAATCCGACCACCGCCAGGACTTCCACCGCCAAAAGGATGCGGTCCATCACCCGGCGGCGCGTCGAAACCTGGACCTGAGGCTGGCTCCCGTTTTCTTCGAGCGTATCCACCACCGGCGCCGACGGCTCCGGCGCCACGTCCACGACGCGCCCCGTCCGTTTGAAATGTTCAAGGCGTTCGCGACGCGCGCCGCGCCGTTTCTCGATCAATAAACGGCGCAACTCCTCGACCGACAGATCTTCGGGGGCTTTCCTTCTAGGCATGGCGAGGGGATTATACCGCAGGGTTGTTGCCCGTGTGTTTTAAACCCGGCTCGCCGAATAAACCTGCGCCTGTGAAGTCGAGGATTGAAGAATCGGAGGATTGAGATGGCGGAGGGGTAAGGATGAAGCGGATCGCTTGTCAGGGAGAAAGGTTCGCGGCTGAAAAACAATCACGTAAGGCAGGGAATTTTCGATTATCAATCCCGCCTGCTCGATATTCAGTACTTCACGAAAACAGCGCGTAATTTGCGCCCTCTGGCGCAAATACGGCGGTAGAGACCGCCTAATACGCGCTTTCGTGATCTACTGATAT
>JABWAU010000009.1 GCA_013360875.1 Anaerolineales bacterium
GTCGAAATCAGGCTGGTAGAAACGATTGAATAGAACCAGCCCGTCTGCGCCCGCGTCCGCGATCAGTTTTACAAAATTGGGAATCGAGGTGACGAAGGGGCTGATCTTCACCGCCAGCGGAATGTTGATCGCGGACTTCACCTCCGCCACAAGTTCCACCTGCATATCCTCGATGTCGCCGGAGGTCATGTCCATGTCGGTGGCGACGTAATACATGTTGAGTTCGAGCGCGTCCGCGCCCGCTTCTTCGATCTTGCGGGCATAACCCGTCCAGCCGCCCTTCGAGACGCCGTTCAAACTGCCGATCACGGGAATGGACAGCGCCTTCTTCAACCCTGTCACGTTGTTCAGGTACTTTTCCGGGCTGATGCCATACAAACCGCCATCCGGCAGGTAGGACAAAGCCTCCGCGAACGATTCGCTTCCGCGATTCAAGTAGTGATCCAGTTCCAGGCTTTCGTGGATGATCTGCTCCTCGAAGAGCGAATACATCACGATCGCGGATATTCCTGCCTCCTCGAGTTTCTTCGCGCGTTCGATCTTTTTCGAGAGGGGAGAGGCTGAGGCGACGAGCGGGTTCTTTAAATTCAGACCAAGATAGGTTGTGGAAAGATCCGTCATGGTAGTCTCCAAATGGATGGGGCGGGAGGATGTCCCGCCCCGTTCGCGCCTATTCCTGTTTGCTTCCGTTCCCGTTGTAGTGCATCGAAGCCATCTGCTGGTATAACGTCCAGCGCGACTTGGCGTCCTGCTGCGCCTCACGCATGAGTTGTTCGGCGCGTTCCTCGTCCATTTGCGTAAGCATCTTGTAGCGCGTCTCGTTGTAGGCATACTTTGAGATCGGGATGCTTGGTTCTTTCGATTCGATGATGAGCGGATTTTGTCCCTGTCGGACGAGGCGCGGATCGTAGCGATACATGGGCCAATGACCGGACTGCACCGCCAGTTTCGCCTGGTCGAGGCTGCGCGCCATGTCGTAACCGTGCGCGATGCACGGGCTGTAGGCGATGATGAGCGACGGACCGTCGTAAGACTCAGCCTCGAGGAAGGCGCGCAGAGTCTGTTGGTCGTTGGCGCCCATCGCGACGCGGGCGACGTACACGTAACCGTATGTCATCGCGATCAGACCGAGGTCCTTTTTGGGCAGGGACTTGCCGCCCATGGCAAATTTGGCGACCGCCGCGCGTGGCGTGGACTTGCTCGCCTGACCGCCGGTGTTCGAATACACCTCGGTATCCAGCACGAGGATGTTGACGTTGCGCCCGCTTGCCATCACGTGATCGAGACCGCCGTAGCCGATATCGTATGCCCAGCCGTCGCCGCCGATGATCCACACGGATTTCTTGACGAGACTATCGGCAAGACTGACCAGGTCTTTGGCGCGCGGATCGTCCGAACCGGCAAGTTTGTTCTTCAATTCGCCGATGCGTTCGCGCTGCGCGTCGATGCCCGCCTCGTCGGATTGATCCGCGTTCAGGATGGCTTCGATCAACTCTTTGCCAAGTTCCTTCTCGAAAGTGGGGAGGAGTTCGCGCGCAAATTCGTTCTGCTTGTCGAGCGTCAGCCTCATGCCGAGACCGAACTCCGCGTTATCCTCGAACAACGAATTCGACCACGCCGGACCGCGCCCCTTCGAGTCCACAGCCCAAGGTGTGGTGGGGAGGTTGCCGCCGTAGATCGAGGAACAACCTGTTGCGTTGGCAATGACCGCCCGGTCACCGAACAATTGCGAGACCAGTTTCACATAAGGCGTCTCGCCGCATCCCGCGCATGCGCCGCTAAACTCGAATAGCGGGCGGAGCAATTGCGAGTTCTTGATCGTCGAGGGATTGATCAACTTGCGGTCGAGGTCGGGGATGCTCATGAAGAAATCCCAGTTCTTTGCCTCCTGTTCGCGCAGAGGCGGCTGCGGCGCCATGTTGATCGCCCGGCGTCCGACCTGCGTCTTGTCCTTCACAGGACAAGCCTCCACACACAACGTACAGCCTGTGCAATCCTCCGGCGCGACCTGCACGGTATAGGCATAACCCTGTGAAAACTCCTTGAACTTTGACGGCATGTGTTTGAACGTCTCAGGCGCGTTCGCCAGCAGTTTCTCGTCATACACTTTATGCCGTATTACTGCATGCGGACAGACCATCACACACTTGCCGCACTGGATGCAGATATTCTCGTCCCAAACGGGGATCTCCAAAGCGATATTACGTTTTTCCCATTGTGTTGTACCAAGCGGGAACGTACCGTCAACAGGAAATGCCGAAACGGGGATATTGTCGCCGTTGGAGGCGATGATCTCCCCAAGCACATTGCGGACAAATTCGGGCGCTTCTTTCGGCACCGGAAGCCGGCGCGTGATCTTCGACGTAATCTCTGCTGGAACTTTGACCTCGTACAGATTTTCGAGCGTGCTGTCCACCGCCTCGAAGTTCTTCTTTACGACGGCTTCCCCGCGCTTGCCGTATGTCTTCTCGATGGCTTTCTTGATCTCCGCAATGGCGGCTTCGCGCGGCAGGATGCCGCTGATGGCGAAGAACGCGGTTTGCATGATGGTGTTCACGCGCCCGCCCATACCGGTCTTTTCGGCGACTTCATAGCCGTTGATGACGTAGAACTTCAGGTTCTTCCCGATGATGTCCTTCTGAACTTCGACGGGGAGTTTGTCCCATATTTCGTCGGGACCGTACAAACTGTTGAGTAAAAATGTTGCGCCCGGCTTTGCATATTTGAGCATGTCCACGCGCTCGAGGAATGTGAATTGGTGGCAGGCGACGAAATTCGCCTGGTTCAATTCGATGAGGTATGGCGCGCGGATCGGTTGCGGACCGAACCGCAAATGCGACATGGTCACCGTGCCGGATTTCTTCGAGTCATAATAGAAATAGCCCTGCGCAAAGTTGTCCGTTTCCTCGCCGATGATCTTGATCGAGTTCTTGTTCGCGCCCACCGTGCCGTCCGCGCCGAGACCGAAGAACACACAACTTACCACGCCTTCGGGTTCGATGATGAAGGATGGGTCAACCTCCAGGCTGGTGAACGCAACATCGTCCTTGATGCCGACGGTGAAATGGTTCTTGGGTTCGGGTTTGCTCATTTCGTCCAACACGGCTTTGACCATGGCGGGCGTAAATTCCTTCGAGGAAAGTCCATAACGCCCGCCGATAACTTTGACGTTTGACCTGCGACCTTCTACCAGAGCATTCACCACGTCCAGGTACAGCGGTTCGCCGGATGCGCCCGGTTCCTTTGTGCGGTCGAGCGCGGCGATGGATTTCACGCTGGCGGGCAATGTCTTGACGAAATGCTCCACAGAGAAGGGGCGATACAGCCTCACGCGGATCGCGCCGACCTTTTCGCCTCTTTCCGACAGGCGCTGCACGGTCTCTTCCACCGTCTCGCCGCCGGAACCCATGATGACGACTACGCGTTCGGCTTCGGGGTGACCGAAGTAATCGAACAGGTTGTACTGCCTGCCGGTCACCCGGGCGAACTTGTCCATGGCTTCCTGCGTAATGGCGGGAACTGCCACGTAGTATGGGTTCGCTGCCTCGCGCATCTGAAAGTAGACATCCGGGTTCTGCGCGGAACCGCGCAGCACAGGTCGTTCCGGGGAGAGGGCGCGAGCTCGATGAGCGCGGATCAGGTCCGGGTCTATTAATAGGCGGAGTTCGTCATCCGTAAGTTGGAGGATCTTGTTGACCTCGTGCGAGGTGCGGAATCCATCGAAGAAATGCAGGAAGGGCACACGGGCTTTTAGGGTTGCCATCTGCGCGATCGCGGCAAAGTCGTGTGCCTCCTGAACCGATCCGCTGGAAAACAGCGCCCAACCCGTCTGGCGGACAGCCATCACGTCCTGATGATCGCCGTAGATCGAGAGCGCATGCGCCGCGATGGCGCGCGCTGCCACGTGAAAGACCGTGCTGGTGAGTTCGCCCGCGATCTTGTACATATTGGGGATCATCAGCAGAAGACCCTGCGAGGCGGTGAACGTGGTGGTGAGCGCGCCGGTTTGGAGCGCGCCGTGCGCCGTTCCCGCCGCGCCGCCCTCGGATTGCATCTCGATCACGAGCGGAATCGTGCCCCATAAATTGGGTTTGCCTTTGGCTGACCACTCGTCCGCGAATTCGCCCATGCCGGAGGAGGGGGTGATCGGGTAGATGGCAATCACCTCGTTCAAGCGGTGCGCGACAGACGCCGTGGCTTCATTGCCGTCTATCATGATTACTGGTTGTTTCATTACTTGCTCCTTTGGAGACAGGCTTAAGTGCCCGGATTTTTCCATTCAAGCAAGTGTATCCCCCGCAGGTAAAACCTGTTAGTTATGAATGGCTTAATTACTTGTGCCTGTTGTCACATTTCGGACAAAAATGGTGGGATTGGACGCATGCCGCTTTCATTTGGCTGATTTTTCGCAACTACTCAGCCCTTCTCGCATACGCAGACTCTAAAAGTCTTTATCGCAAAAACAGACGCTGAATTTGCAGAGACATCATGCTTGAAGTGCATTTTTGATTGCAAAGGAGACCTTTGGGTCTTGCCTGAGCAGTTACGATTTTACGCAGATAAAACCCTTTGGGTCACTGTCATGCGACATTCATGACGCTCTTGGCTGGGAAGCGCCTGAAAAGAGGGACCATGGTCTTGCCTTACAGGGTATGGCTGCGAAACATCGGTTATTTGAGATACGGTTTTGCCAGCAACAAAGCCGCCAGCGATTTGGCGTCGGGAATTTCGCCACTTTCCGCCCTTTGAATTGCCTCGCTAACTGGGATCTTTTCAACCGATAAGAATTCGTCGTCGTCCGCTTCGAGCGGATTATATTTCAGGTCTGTGGCAATGTAAACGACCATGAATTCGGTGGAGTAACCGGGGGCAAGATAGAACTCGCCGACTTTTTGCAATCTGCCCGCCTCCATGCCCGTCTCTTCACGGATCTCGCGCGCCGCGCATTCCTCGAACGGCTCGTCGCCGTCACGCGTCCCCGCAGGGAGTTCGAGCAGATCAACGCCCGCCGCGTGGCGGTACTGGCGGACGAACAACAGATTCCCGTCCGCGTCCACAGGGACGAGGATCACCGAACCGCCATGTTCGATAATCTCGAATTTCGTCTCGCGCCCGTCGGGGGTTTTGAGATGGTCGCGGCGAATCTTGAAGGCGCGCCCCTGCATGAGCATTTCGGATCTGATCAACTCGAATGGCATATCGTTTACCTCGTTTCGATGAAGATGCGGTGATTATAAGACAAAAGCCCGGACGCACAGCCGGGCTTTACATTCACGGGTTTGCTGGGTTACAACGCTCAGGCGCGCTATGGGATGTTCAATGTCTGTCCAACGGTCAACGCGGCGTCAACGGAAATGTTGTTGTGCTGGGCGATCGTCAAAGGCTCGATGTCGCCGAACAGGCAGGCGACGCTGTACACAGTCTCGTCGGAGGAGGTTACGGTGTAGGTTGTGGGATGGTTTCGCAACATGCGTTCCTCCGGGAAGGCCCCGCTCTGCGGTATGGCCAGGACCGTGCCGGGAGGGTACAGAACGCCGGAACTCAAACCGCTCAACCGCAGTAACGCCTCCGGGTCAACGTTATATCGGCGCGCGATGCAGTATGGGAACTCGCCCTTTTTCAACGTATAGGTCGTCGGTCGCGACCCCACAGGCACCGAAGTGGACGTCGGCGCGGATGCCACTGCCTGTGTGGCGGTTGGCACGATCCCGATGATCGGGGTAGGGGTCAACGTTGCGCTATCCGGCGCTTCGGTGCCGCCGATGATCGGCGTTGGCGTTGCCTGAGCAGCAATCGCGGTGAGCGTGGTAATGTTCTCCACGTCCTGCATACTCGTCGGTTGGCTTGCGATCGGCGTCGAGAAAAAGCTGTTGGGATCAATGGGCGTGTTGGTGACAACAGGCGGCGTTGAATACGGTTGTTCGCATGCCGATATCAGCATGGCAACCAGGAACAGGGTTGAGGCAATGGTCGAGCCTCGTTTCGTACGTGACATGGAGTTCTCCTCGATCTCGAACAAAAGTTTCAGTGATGGTAGCATATCCCAATTCAAGCGTCAAGTTGTGGGATAGGGAATTGGTGGGATGAAAAAAAACGACGCAAAACGGACGCTCTATTCCAACATAGCCTGTAGATTTTTTGCGGTCGTCTCCGGAACCAGGTCGCAGCCCGGCCAGACCGCATCCACGCCCGCCTCTTTCGCTCCGATAACTGCTTCCGTTATATCTGCTTCGTCTCCCCGATACAACGTCGCGACCGGATCGATGTTTCCGAACAACAATGTGTCCTTCAATGCTTCACGCGCTGACTTGAGAGCCGTCAACTGATCCAGTGAGACCGCCTCCGCGCCCGTTAGCGGCAGCCAATGCAATGCCTTGTCCATCCTCCCGCACACGGACAAAACCCTCGGCTTCGGCAGCCTTTCGATCAGATCCCTTTCTGCCGGGAACACGAACTTTTCATACACGGACGGTCCAACAAACCCCGCAGACCCACCCATATCGTGGATCGTGATGAAATCCGCGCCCGCCTCGCGATACGCCTTGCCAATCTCCGCAAGGAAGGACGAAAGACGAAAGAGCGCATCGAGAACAGCCTGCGGCTCGTTTTTCATTTCCACGACCATGTTCGGCAGGTTGCAAAGATACAACAACAATGTGTACGGTCCAGGGATCAACCCCGAAATGACCACATCCTCCCCCACGTCTTTCTTCACCAAACGAATCGCTTCGCAAATAACCCCCAATCTCCCAATCTCTAGTCCTATATTTTCTACTCCTCTGATCTCTTTCGTGCTCTTGTATACCACCTTCCTCACCTGCGGAAATTGCATTCTCCCATCCTCATAAAAATTCAACTCTGCCCCCAGCGCCTCGGCGGGCGCGCATAAATCCAGCGGCAGGGTTGCCGACGGAATCCCCGTCAACTTGAAGGTGCTCGCCGCCGCCCGCGCCATCTTCTGCGCATTGCGATGCACTTCATGCCAAATCAGCCCCTCGTGTTCCAGCCCCTCCACCGTGACATGAATCAACCCGCTGAAGGCGGGAACCACGTCCATCTTTTGACCTGACAACAGCGAGAGAATTTTTCCGCGCATCTTCCTTTTACCAATCACCAATTACCAATCACAGATTACGCTTTACATTTCCAGTAACTCGTCATCCGTAACTACCTCACTGACTACTGAACACTGATGACTGATGACTGCTCACTTGCTCACTGACGCCCGTTCACTTCTTCACTGCCCTCACAATCGCCGCGATATGCTCCGGCGTATTCCCACAACACCCGCCGACTACCTTGGCTCCTAACTCGATGTATTTCAACGAAAATCTTGCCATGTCTTCGGGGGTCATGTCGTACACGCCCTGTTCGGTTTCGATGTCCATGTGCGGGACGCCGGCATTGGGCTTCACCCAAAGCGGAAAGTTCGGCACGGTCGCCGCGTATTCCTTCACCACCGCTTCCATGTTTTCCAGTGTCGTTCCGCAGTTCGCGCCGACCAGCGCCGCACCCATTTCGCTGTATCGCTTGATGACATCTTTCGGCTTGACGCCCATCATCGTGCGCGTGCCGCGGTCATAACTAAACGAGACCACGATGGGCAAATCGGTGACGGAACGCGCCCCCTCGAACGCGGCAGTCGCCTCCTCGAATGCGAACATCGTCTCGATGAGCAGCAAATCCACGCCACCCTCGGCGAGCGCCTTTGCCTGCTCCGCAAACGTTGCCCGCACCTCCTCCGCCTCCAGCGGACCGTAGGGCTTGATCAACGCGCCAACCGGTCCCATCGAACCGGCGACCAGCACATCGGTCCGTTGCGAAGCGGCTTTGCGGGCAATCTCCGCCGCCCGCATATTCACCTCTGGCGCGCGCTCCTGATATTTCGAGTCCTTCATCCGCATGCGCGTCCCACCGAAGGTGCAGGTCAGGATGATGTCTGACCCTGCTTCGACGAAGGACGAAGCGAGCTTGAAGATAGTATCGGGGGCGTCAATGACCAGGTCTTCGGGCGGCTTGCCGGGCTTGAGACCCATCTTCTGCAAATTCGAGCCCGTTGCCCCATCCGCAACGAGAATTTCCCCGCTGTTCAGTCGTTCAAGAAATTTGTTCATGGTTCTCCTTAACTTCCCTCTCCCATTTGGAGAGGGGCAGGGGTGAGGGTTACTTCATGAAATTCTTCGCCATCGGGTCCGCCTTGCGGTGCGGAATCAAATGCGCGATATGCGGAAACGGCTCGCTCATGTGTGGAAAACTCGTGGCGAGCATGAACTGATTTTGAAACTCCGGATCGGTTGGCAGTTCGAAGCGTTCCACCTTGCGCGTCACGCTGTCAATCTCATTGCGCTTCTCGATGTTCAACAGCGCAATCCGTGCCCCGTCGCCCGCCGCGTTACCCACCGCGTACACATTCTCCAGCGGGCAATCGGGAATCAAGCCAATCAGCATCGCCTTCTCTTTGTCAATGTAACTGCCGAAGCCGCCCGCCAGGATGATTTTATCAGGGCTTTGCAGGTTCATCCGCTTCAACAGCGTGCGCGCCGCCGTGAACAATGCCGCCTTCGCCAGTTGAATTTGCCTCACATCCTGTTGGGTGATAGGGATGTCGCGCCCGATGGACGTTTCCTCCGCCCAGGCAATGACATACTCCCAGCCCGCCTCTCCCTCCCGCACACGCTTCGACTTTAACTCTTTCCTGAATCTGCCCCGAGAATCCACAATCTCCGCCCGGAACAATTCTGCCACCGCGTCAATGATGGCGGAGCCGCAAATACCCTTTGCCTTGCCGCTGTTCCATTCCTCCTCCCCGACGATTTTATAGCGCGGCTCGAGGGTCTTTTCATCTATATGAACTCTTTCGATGGCGCCAGGCGCGGCGCGCATCCCATATTCCACATGCGCCCCTTCCAGCGCGGGACCCGTCGGCGTGGACGTGCAGACCAGCCGTTTGCGGTTGCCCAGCACCAGTTCCGCGTTCGTGCCCACGTCAATCAACAGCCAGTTCTCATCCTGCTTGTGGGGTTCCTCGGCGAGAATCATCGCGCTCGTATCCGCCCCCACAAACGACGCAATCGTCGGCAGGACATGCACATTCCCCGACGGGTTGATTTGGATTCCCAACTCGCGCGCCTTTACGTCAATGGACTCGTGAATGGCAGGCACGAACGGCGCCAGCCCCAAATCCTTCGGTGGGAGATTCAACACAAGATGGTGCATGGTCGAATTGCCTACCAGAACCATTTCCAGAATATCTTCTGTACTGATGCCGTTGCGAGGACGTTGGTCGAGTAGGCGGTGTTCGCCCGCCGTATCGAGACCATCGTCCGAAGCAATCTCTTGTTCGAGGAGTGCTTCCCGGTTATCGGGGGATTGCTTCGTTTGCGCTCGCACATCGTCCCCAACGGGGAATGACATGTTTGCTGTCTTCACCGCCTGTTTCAGCAACTTGTTCAGCGTGGCGATGATCGCCTTGTGCAATTTCTCCAGCCCGTCGGGGTGTTCGATTGTGTACTGAATGCGCGACATAACATCCTCGCCGTACACAATCTGCGGATTCATCTCCGACTCTGCTGCCAGCAGTTCGCCCGTCCGCAGGTTGCACAGATAGAGCGCCACCGTCGTCGAGCCGATATCCACCGCTGCGCCGTAACTATCCTCCACATACCCCGGCTGGACTTGAATCACCTCGCGGTCATTCCACACCGAAACGGTGACATTCCACTTTGCCTCGCGCAGCGTTTTCGAAAGCGTCCGCAGACACTGATAGTCAATCTTCAATTCATGCCAGCGCGGAAGTTTTTCCTCCTCCCCGCGCACCAGCGCCATCGAAGTTTCCAACCCCTTTGCCAGCCGCTCCCAATCGGCAATCGGACGTTCCAGCGTGGGCGGGCTCATCGAAACGAGATATTTCCGAATCGCCGGCTTGATTTCGATCTGCCGCTCGCGCGCAGTTTTTCGCACGATTTGTTTGTTGCCGCGGCTCTCCTCCGGGACGTTAATCAACACATCGCCGCGAATCCTGCATTGACAGGAGAGCCGCACCTGTCCGACTTCCCAGCCTTTATCCTTTAATAGCTTTGGTCTGCGCTTGAAGTAATTCGCTTCTTCGATGGAAACAGGGGAGAGGTGTTCGCGCTTCGAGTCAATGTTGTATTTTTCGAAGCGACCTTCTTCGATCAGAACCATGCACTTGCCGCAGGTGGCATTCTCCGCGCAAATGGACTCGATCTCCACGCCCAATTCACGCGCCGCGGTACGGACGGATGTCCCCTCCTCCACTTGTCCGCGCCGACCGGAGGGCTGCAGGATGATGGTGTGTTTGGTCATATACGGATTCCCCTCTCCTCTCGGGAGAGGGGCAGGGGTGAGGGTTTAGGCGCCATTCCCATTTCGCTTGGGAATCTCAATTTTGGCGAACGCAGTTTCCAGTTCCGCGAGAAGCGCAGACGCGACCTCTTCGGGCGCGCCGTCGCGTTCGATCCAATCCCCGCGCTTGAACTGATTCGCATAATCCGATGTGGAGGTCAAGCCCTCCGCCATCGCGTACGCGTCGATTGCGTTCTGGATCTTTTGCGAGAGTTCTCTTTTGATCGTGCGTCCGTCCCCCTCCACGGTAAACGATTGCGGGATGTGTTTCCAATACGTGATGCGATACTTTGCCATGACGACCTTTTTGATTGTATATAATTTCGAAGGATTCTACGAGATGAATTGTGGACGGTCAATGGAAAAAATGAAACTGCCCGCCGAAGCGGGCAGTATGAAGGTTTCTCCGCGGTTAGAAAGGAGAAATATCCAGGATGTTTTGACCGGATCTTTTCAATTGAACCAGTTCATTTCTCCTGAGCAATTTGGGCGATTTGAAGTTCTTGGCGATGATGTTGTTCGGGACGAAGATCTCCGCGCTTCCTTCACGCTCGGAGAGCAACTGTACGAAAGCGCCTTCATCGGGAGATACGAAAGTGATCTTGCCGATCTTGATCTCTTCAGGTTTGCGGGTTGGTTTTCTGCTCATACTTGCCTCTTAATATTTATTGAAAGGATTTCACGAAAACACTAAGTGGAAATTTTCCGTGGTCGTTATGTTCGGATGGAAATCCACGCGAGACTCCACGCTCGCGTGACAATTATAACATAACGTCTGGTCGCTTCATCCGCCTGTCTGTTTTACGGCAAGATATCCGGCGTGGGAAATGCCCAGCAGTCCCACGAGGCTGTCGGAGAAGGGAGGCAATTCGACCGCCGCGCTAAGTTGCCACGCGGGCTCCTGGGATAACAATCCCCAAAGGAGCGTGCCGTAGGTGAAGATCAACAGAACGGTGAAATAGAACATTTGCACCTTGGCGACGTCAACCTTGCCAAAATTGCTGATGAGATCGCCGTTGAACAGGTCGCTCCATTTCGCCTCGCTGATGTTTTTGTTTACGCGGATGTCCGCCCTCGATTCATCCTGCAGCGTCTGGAGTTGCTTGAGGTTTTCCTGCGCTTTATCCAGGGGTCTTTTTTTCAGTTCACTTTCAATCGTCAAGAGTTTCGGGCGGAGCAGGTTTAATTTTGCCCGCGCTTCCTCCGTGTCAACGAGACTCCATTTTTCTATTTCTTCTGTGATCTTGGTTCGTTCTTGAATCAGCCCTTCGATATCTTCGATCTCCTTTTGCGTCAGCCTGATCTGGTCGTCGAGAAGCATGGTCACCTTGTTGCTTTTCGTTTCGGTCTTGCCGCTTTTTATCAGAGATGCCGCCGCCAGGGAGGTGGTGCTGATGCCCAGCGCGGCGAGCAATTCGCCCGGAAAGACGATGTTCAACGCGCCATGTTGTTCTCCGGCGCTTTCTGCGGATGAAGTTTCCCCGGCACTCTGCGAGACCCTGCCCTCCAATACTGGAATGCTCCTATCCAGACCGATGACCGTGGTGACCGAGAATATCAGGATGGTCCACAAGGTGATCTGGAGTCGCGACAGACTCATCTTATTGCTGCTGTCTATCAGGACGCCCGCAAAACGCCCCGGTACGAATCTTTTCCGCCCGTTGTTCCCTTCGATTTCGCTCCCGGTAACGTGCTGACCGACGACGCCCATAAACCAGGTGTAGAGAGCGATCGTGATGATCCATCGCAGGTGAATGGGTATCCACGACGACAGTCCTATGAAAACAACCGGAACTATGAAAACGATGATCGAACCAACCATGCGAACCTCCTGTTTCCTGGGAACGATTGATGCGGTCTATTATAAGATTTGAATTTTCAAAGTCAAGCGGTCCTTCGAGGGAAAATATCAACTGCTCGCCTCCCGGTTCGAAAATTGCAGGGGCTTGACCCGTTTCCATGAAACGGCGGCGAAGAGCAGGATGCTGCACGTTTCCAGAACGCGCCCCGTCAGGGACAACCAGTTCCCGCCGATGAACGGCTGCACGCCGACCATCACGATCCCCGCGTTCAACAGGATCAACGCAAGCCAGACAAGCCGGACGTTGCCGCGCGGCGCGCCCGTCCCGAAGCGCGGAAAGATCCAAAAGGCGACGCCCATTCCCAGTTGCGCCATCCAGCCGAGGAGCAGGGATTCGATGTGGGCGGGGAGCAGGTTCCAGGTCCAGGGCGCGAACGGAATGCCCTTGTTCGCGAGGATGAGTCCGCCGTAGGTCAACCCCAAAAAGAGATGAACGAACGACAGGCGGACGAACCAGACGCTCAGGCGCGGCATTATTTTTCCTTCACGCGTCCCCAGGTGTTCGCAATGAACGCTATCCCCGCCAGCCATTGCAGCACGGCGGAGATCGCCAGCAACGCGCCGAACACATTGTTTGCTTGAAATGCCTGCATCGGTTCGGCGATGGCGCGTAGGATCAGCCCGAGGTTCATCGCGCCGTACGCGATCCACACCAGCGGGTCATGTCCGCGCGGGAGTTGCGTCGAATATTTCGGAAACATCCAATACACCACGCCGAAGATCAATTGCGTCAACCATCCGAACACGAACAGATGAATGTACACGGGAAACAGGCTAATCGGCGCGCGCAGCGTCAGCAATATCCCGAACGCCAGGGCAAGCGCAAAATACACCAGCGCGGTCTTGATGAAGATGCGGGTGAGCAGCGGCATGGTTACTTTCCCGTGCTTCCCTTCCTGATCGAATAGACCGTCATGCCGATGAACATCAGGATGGCGATCACGTTCAACATTCCGCTCCAGGCGCGGAGCGGGTGCAGGTTTACGTAATCGGCGATCACGCGCGATAACAGCGAAGCGTGCAACAGGATCAATTGGACGTAAAACGCGGGCTGGAAGTTGATCGGCGTTCCCAGGATGGCGGGAAAGATGATCGGCGCGTGACCGAAGATCATCGAGATGACGAAACCGACGAAGACGACATGTAGAACCGCGTCGTATCTTGGACCCGCGACCTGCGCGCCGAACCCCAGGCTTAACGCGCCGCCGACGCCCAGCCACACCAGCCCCAGCGCGAGACACCACGCAATGTAACGCGTGAGGGGAAGCCTGTGTTTGAGGTTCCTCCACGCGATGTCGTTGCGCAGCGACCAGAGCGCGAGAAGGAGCAGAGCCGCCCCGCTCAGGCGCGCGCCGAACTGCATGTCGAAAACGGCGATGATCGTTCCCGCGAGAAAGAGGAGGAGGATCGCGGCAAACAACCCCTGCTGAATGCGCGGCGGACGCAAAACACGGCTCAACTCCAGCCGTTCGCCCGCGATGGTCAACACCAGAAACGCCTGCCAGAAGAGGATCACTTGAAAGATCTGCCAGCCGAACAGCCAAAGCAGGTTACCCGCGAACCACGCCAGCGCGCCGAGCAGCATGGTGAATGTGTGGAGCGCGAACTCCCGCCGCGTGATCTCGGTCAGGATGCCGACTCCGCCCAGGCTGGCGAGGGTGAGCAGGATCGGTCCCAGAGGCGGAGTCCGCGTCAGAAGGGTGAGCAGACCTCCCAGTCCCGCGAGAAGCGGAGGGAGGTACATCCATTTTTGTTTCAGGGCGACGGCGCGTTCGAGCGTGATCAGAGTCCCCAAAAATCCAGAAACCATCAGCGGACCGTGCGCCGATGCCAGCGAAGGGGTCAACGCGGGCAATTCCCATCCGATTCGCATCAGTCCCGCCCACAGCGCGGCGAGCAGGGCAAGGATGGCAAGGAAAATGAAGGGAATCGGTTTCACTGGATCAGCACATAGATGGTAATGATCGCCAGTTGCGCCATTGGATAGTAACTGGCGCTGTCGAATAGTCTCGCCGCGAGACGCCCCTCCTTTTGTTGTTTGTAGAGTTCGTAACCCGGTTTGATGAGCAGGACGATCCCGGCCGCCGCGCTGGCAAGAAGGAAAGCCCATCCCAAATCGAGCGGCGAGACCCGGGGCAGGAACAGGCTGATCGTCACGGTCAGACCGAGGGTGAGGAGGACGATGACGCCCGCGCTCTGTGTACCGAGTTGCAGGGGAATGGTCTTGGCGTGGACGCGTTGATCCTCGACCGTGTCGTTCCAGTCCGCGGGGATGTTCTGCCCGCCGATCTCCCAGACGAAGACCCAGGCGAGGACGAGCAAAAGCCTGGCGAGGTCGGGGTTGGGATCCACGACGTAGATGGCGGCGATGGGTCCGCTCGATTTGACCAGCCCGCTGACGAAGGTTCGCAGGTAGGTGACCTTGAGCAGGAGAACGTAGATCACCTCGAGGATCGCGGCGGAGAGCAGAATGACGACGATGAATGGGTCGAGCAGGTATGATCCGGCGAGCGCCAGGATGAACCACACGGCAAACCACAGGAATCCGCTGCGGTAGGGAAGAATGTTTTGCGCCAATGGGTAGCGCATATCGGACGCCTCAACCGAATATCCTTCGTTGATCCCGCCCGAAAATTTTTCCCTGTCCACCGCAATGCCGACGAGGTCGTTCAACGCGTAGATGGCGGTGTACGCGGCGAAGGCGGTGAACACCGAAAGGAGGATCGTCCCAAGCGGGGGAAATCCTCCCAGCCACAACAGGGCGACGAAGCCGGGCGCGGCAAGGTCCAAAACTCCGTGGGTGGTTCGGGAAAGCGCGAAGAAACGTTTCATTGAAAATATCTCCAGGGTCTTTGTCATTGCGAGTGAAGCGATCCCCTCGTGTGCGGAAGATTGCTTCGCCGCCTGGTCTCGACACCTGCACTTGCGCGCAGGTGCAAGTGTACGAACTTCGTCCTACTCGACCGACGGCGGCTCGCAATGGCATATTTATTTCTTGAAGTGCGCCATGTAGTTCACGTCTTCCCTGTCCGCGGCGACCTTCCATTTGCGGGTAAGGGGATTGTACATCAGGCTGGCGAGGCGCACAAATTCCAGCCCAGCCTGGCGATTCCATGCCTTCATCTCGCCCGGGCGAATCAATTTCGAGTAGGTATGCGTGCCGCGCGGCAGGAGGCGCAAAATGTATTCGCCTCCGACGATCGCAAACAGGAAGGCTTTGGGCGTGCGGTTGATGGTCGAGTAGAAGGCGTGTCCGCCGGGCTTCAGGGCTTTGGCGCACGAGGCGACGACCTTCGCCGGTTCGGGAACGTGTTCCAGCATTTCCATGCACGCCACGGCGTCGTAGCTCCCCGCCTCTCTTTCGGCGAGGTCGTGGACGCTTTCGTAGCGATAATCAATTTTCAGACCCTGGCCCTGCGCGTGCTGTCTTGCGGCATGGATGGACGCTTCGGACAAATCCAAGCCTGTTACCTGCGCCCCGGCCTTTGCCAGCGCTTCGGAGAGGATCCCGCCGCCGCATCCCACGTCCAGGATTTTGGGGTTGGGCATGGCAAGTCTCTCCATGATGAAGTTCGTCCGCAGCGGGTTGATGACGTGAAGCGTGCCCATCTCGCCCTTGAGGTCCCACCAGATGTCGGAGACCCGGTCGAACTTTTCGATCTCGTTGTTGTCTGCGTTCTCAAATGATTTCATGTTTGATGCCTATCCTATCTTCTAAAGTTTTCACGGCGGACTCGATCTCGTCCGCGCGGACGTCGTTGAGAAAGACACAGTCTCCGATGCTGCGCGGCATGGGGACGCGCTGCAGTCCGTTGCGGTGGTAGGTGCGTTCTGTCAGCGAAGCCCAGAGCAGGCGCGGGTCGAGGATCGAAGCGTCCAGTTCGAATCCCAGCGCGTCGGTCAGGCGGAAGATGCGATCCGTCTCTTCGTCGGATAAAAGATTGCGCCTGCGCGCGATCAGCGTGGAAATAAGAATATCCAGCAGAACCGCCTCGCCGTGGAGGAGATGCGTCTCGTGCCGCGTCTCCAGACCGTAACTGAAAGTGTGACCGAAATCCACCTTGCGCGCCAATTCCTCCTCGAAGAGATTCGTTTCCAGTTCCTCCAGCATCCCTTGGATGGCGCGGTCGAGAATGACGCCGCCCTGCTCGTCCTGGAAATGCGCCTCCACACTTTGCGCGCCGTGCGTTTCGAGCATTTGAAAGAGAAGGGGGTCCTTGATGACGGCGAGTTTGACGATCTCGCACACGCCGTTCAGGATGTGACGGTGCGGCAGGGTTTTGAGGAAGGATTTGTCGAGCAGGACCATGTGCGGCGCGTGGAAGGCGCCCAATCGGTTTTTGTTCCCGTTGAAATTGATTCCGGTTTTGATGCCGATGGAGGCGTCCACGTAACCCATCAGTGTGGTTGGGACTTTGACGTAAGGCACGCCCCGGCGGTGACTTGCGGCGACGTATCCGACCAGGTCGGTCAGCACGCCGCCGCCGATGGCAATGATCGGCTCGTCGCGTCGGTGGATGGGGAAGGCGTCCAGTTCGTGCGCTATGGTGAGATAGTGGTCGAGGGTCTTGTTTTCCTCGCCGCCGGGAAAGACGACGATCTTCGCCTCCACGTGATGATAGGCGAAATATTCGCGGATCGCGGCGGAATGATGTTTTTCCACGTTGCCATCCACCACCACGAAGCGGCGGGCGTCTTCGATGCGCCCGGCGGAGAGCAAAGCCCAGTTCTGTGGATGGAAGAGGTTCGAGGTGTTGACGACCTCGTATTCGATGGTGTGCCGATAGGCGATTCGTCGCGCGCTCATTCCATCCCTCATACCACCTGCCGCCAGTTGGCTTTGGCATCCAGCACCCTTCTGGCGAGCGCTTGCGCCATTTCGAGGCTGTGATTTTTGTAATTGCCACATTGCGCGATGTTGGCATAAGGCACCTCGCCCGCGGCCAGGATGTCGTTCAGGATCTTTTCGTAGGCGTCCATGATGGCGCCGGCGCGCCCCTCATTGAAAAGGATGAGGTAGAAGCCGGTCTGGCATCCCATCAGGCCGACGGAGATGAAATTCTGCGGCATGTATTTTTGAAACCCCCACAACAGGAAATGCTCGAAGGAGTGCATTTCCGTGGATGAAAGGAAGGTCGAGTTGGGCTGGTTGATGCGCAGGTCCACCGCGTAGACCACGCCGCCGGTGGGACCCTGTGTAGCCGCGCGCAATTTGACGTGCGGGGCTTTCAACAGGCGATGATCCAATTCCCCAACCGTCCCAGCCTCCCAGCCGAGTTGAGTAACGTCTATCATAACTCTCTCCTGTAAGTTGTTGTACTGCGATACGCTTCGCAGTGTAGCATTTTAAGCGCAAGACACATCTTGCGGTACGTTCATACAAACTGTGACAAATGCCTGTAACTATCCGCGAGCGCCTTCTCCCACGAGGCGACGTGATGGTACAGTTCGACGGAGGCGTAGCCGGAAAAGCCGTTGTCGGTCAGCGCCTTGAAACTGGCGGCGAAGTCCATCGTCCCTTCGCCGGGGATCTCGTGGAAGTGGACGATGCCGGTCAGCGTGTTCGCCACCATTTTGTCCATCAGGAGTTTGCCGTTCACGTCCTTCGTGCTGCGCAGATAAATTATGATGGGACGCGCCCGTTCCAATATGTCGTAACTCAGCCCCGGCACGGAGATGAGGTAAACGAAGATTTCACTGTCGAAGGGGGATGCGCCCGCGTACAGGCTGTTGTAATCCACAAAGGCGGGCGGCTTGGAAATGTCCACCGACCCCAGGATGGATTCGATGCGTTTCTTTTGTTTTGCGTCCGGCATTTCATCGTGAAAATACATGGGATGGTCGGGGTCAACCAAAAGGTATTCCGCCGTTTCAGGGAAATAGATCAGGTATTTGGCGAAGTTCAAATCCATTCTGAGGTCTTCCGCCCACTTGACCAGTTTCAGGTTATAACCCTCCCGCGAATCGGAAACGTGCAGGAATTTGGCATGCGGAGCGGCTTTCCCCAGCGCTTCCAGATAATTTTGCTCGGAGCAGTAGTTGTGATTCAAATCCAAATGCAGTTGGAAGCGCGGCGAGCCGATCTCATTGACCAGGCTGATGCCCTGTTCCAGTGTCTCGATGTACATGCCCGGTTCCGGTTCGATCAACAGGGTGATGTCTTCGTCGTCGCGCAGTTCCTTCAGGCATTGATGGATGCTGTCCACTAGCAGTTCACGCGGGTTGACCGACGGGTTGCTCACGTGTTCGTCACGGATGAACCCGCTTCCAAACGTGACGAGAGGCACGCCCAGCCTTCGAGCAACCCGGATCCCGCGCCTGACGAGGTCAATGCGCCGCTTACGTCCTGCCAGGTCAGGACTCATCAACGAAGGTTCGTGCGGACGCTGGGGTGTGAAGAAATGCGAAGCCGTGGATACGCAGGCGGCAGTCACCTCGAGCGAATCGAGCCGCTTTTTGACCGCGTCGAGATACTCGTCGGTGATGTCGAACGGGTTGAATTGATCCCGGTGAAAGGAAAGTTCGATGCCCGGATACCCCGCCTCGTCTACCGCCTCGATGGCGCGTATGAAATCCAGATTCGTCAAGCCGAACGTGCTGTAACTGAGTTTGATCATCTCTGCCGCTCCAGAAGTCGAAACCTTTTCGCCGCCGGTGTGGAGAAGCAGCCTCGCGCAATTCGGAATCCATTCGGGCCGTATTTTTTATCGCGTTTGGCGGCTTTCAGGCAAGGATGTTTGCGCCTCCTCCGTTGGCAATTGGCGATTTTACCATGCGGTTGACGGGATTCTCCTTCGCCGAGCGGATCGTCCCGCGGCACGGATATCTTTCCTTTGGACGTTTCCTTGCGGGATCAGTTTACCTTTTTGCCCTTCGCGTCTTCGCGGTAAAAAAGACCTTTTTGCAGTAGACTCACCCGATTGAACCGGAGGATTCCTCGGTCGCTTCGCTCCCTCGAAATGACATTAATGGGGATGTGGGTAAACACCGATGTAAACCGTGCTTGCTTATTGATTCCTCCTGTGTCATAATGAAATCATGCACTGCCCACGGTGTAAGCATCCCGACTTCGTCTCGAGTGGGACCTGCCCCAAATGCGGCTTCCACGGGGATCCCGATCAGATCGAAGAACTCTCGCGCCTGGAATGGCTTTTGAGGGAAATGGAAACGTGGGTTGGGCAGGGCATCCTCAAACAAACTCCAAAACGACTGCAAAAACATTACACGACACGCCGTCACGAACTCCTGACCGACCTGGGTCTGTCTTATCTCCCCTTCACGCTTCGGGAGGCGGAGCAGGCATGGCGCGAATTTCGTCAATACGAACGCCTCTTCGCAGAGATCGAAACATGGCTGGCGAAGGGTTACGTCAAGACTGGCTTTCTCCCGGATTACCATGCCCGCTCGATCCTGCTGCGCGGACGTTTGGCAGATTACCAGGGCGCTCAATTTCCCCAGACGGATCAGGAAAGGCTGGATGAAATCAATTTCCTTTTGGAAGCCATTCGGCAACTCGAACGACGGAATGAGTTCACCTCGAGGGATGCCCGAAGGAACGTCACTACTCCGCTTCTGGCTGAAAAAGCGGAACTGGAAAAGATCCTTGCTTCCCCTCCCGAAATAAAGAAGGAAGTCAAACCCAAAGCCGTCCCCGCGCAGGCTCAAGCCGCTGATCTACCGGTAACTACACCAAAGCCCGCCGAGCCTCCCGCGCCGCGTCCGCCGCTCAGGGAGTGGCTGTGGCGTTCCATCCTCTCGGAGCGCACACTGCAAGCCTTGCTCTTCCTCGGCATCTTCCTGCTCTTTGTGGCGGGAATATCCTTCGTCGTCTGGGGCTGGGAGGATTTCTCCGCGCCGGTGCGGGTGGCGATCCCGTTTGGGTTCACGGCGCTGTTCTTCGGTCTGGGCTGGATCGTGCGCACCAGGACCCGCCTCTATCGTTCCGCCATCGCACTCAGCGCCATCGCCGCGCTTCTCATTCCCATTGATTCCTACACCATCTACGCCAACTACGGATCGCCCCCCGAAGGCTTGCCCGAATTCTGGCTGATCACGTCGCTGGCGTGCCTGATCGCGTACATCCTTGCCGCCCTGCTCATCCAAAGCCGCTTCTTCGGATACATCACCGGCGCGGCGGCTGGCAGTACGATCCTCTCCCTGCTCGAAGTTTTCACGGATGTGTCGCGCGATTGGTACTCCGCCGCGTTATCCGTTCTTGCTGTCGGGATGATTCTTTTGGGGACGCGGCTCTCGCGTCTTCCCCGACCCGGACGCTGGCGCGTGTTTTCCGAGCCTTTTCGCTACCTGGCGCTTTGGATTCCCGCCGCGTTGATGCCTCTTTCGCTGGGACTGCGGCTCGTCACGCGCGACGCGTACGATTCCCTGCACTATGCCATGTCGGTGAACTGGCTCCTCGGCGGATTCATCTTCGCCTGGGGCGCGATCCATCACCGCTCGCGGGGGTTGGGAATTCTATCCGCCTTGTCTTTGCCGGTTTCTGTTTACATGGCGCAGGGTGCGCTCTTTTATCACACCGGGATCAACCCCGCCTGGCACGCCTTCGGGCTGGCATGTTTGACCCCGTTGTATTTGTATGCGGGTCACAGGCTCTTATCGAACAAAGAGGACCCCGTCCTTTCCTCCCACGGACAGACCGCCACGCGCTGGGGCATTGTGTTGATCGTCGCCTCCGCGCTGCTTTCGCTCACCGACCTGAGAAACGGAACCTCCGCGGCTGCGTCCCATGCCATTCTGATCGGAAGCGCGGCCCTTTTTGCCCTGCTTTGGAAGCGACCTCGTTCCCTCTACGCTGCGTCCTTCTTTTCGTTCACCGCCTCCACCTTTGCAATGACGGAGTTGAACCTGTCGTTGAATCAGTTGGGCGTGGGATGGGCGTCCCTGGCGATCCTGCACGTCCTTTTCGTTCTTCGTCTTGCCCGCCGCCCGGAGCATGTTGAAAACAGAAAACCCTTCTTGATCCCTCTCATTGTTTCTGCATACACCATTGCCGCGTTGGCGATCCTGCCTCCCATTTTTACGTATGATGGACACCTGCTTGCTTATGCCCTCGGCAACTGGATCGTCCTATCGGCGTGGGGAGCGCACCTTGCTCATCGTGGACAGCCCGGCTTTGTCCCCATCCTCCCAACCGAAACAGGGAAACTGTCTTTCTTCAAACGCCTGTTGAACACGGGTGCGATCTATCACTGGTTCACGACCTTGCCCCTTCCCTTCTGGGTGTGGATCGTCGCGGAAAACAACGAATTCCCCGATCACGTATTGCCGCTCCTCCTGGTCGCGCTCGCATGGATCATGGTCTTCGTCAGTTATTGGTTGAAGTTCACGAACAAAGCATGCCGCCTTCCCTGGCGATTGACCGGACTGGCGGTCAGCGTGGCTGCGCCGATCGTTGCATTCATCAATGCGCCCGATGGATATACTCCGGCGATCACTTTGCTGGCGATTGGCATCCTGTATTTCGCCGACACGCTGGCGTCACGCGCCTCTGCGGAGTTCTACCCGGCGGGACTTGTCACTGCCTGGGGGTTGTGGCTCATCCTCGACCGCGCGCGGGTGGATCGCGAAGTCATTACGTTTGCGTTATGCCTCCTGGTGGCGGTCTATATCCTTGCGGGGCTCGAAGCGGAGCGCAGAAAAATCCCAATCGCAACTTACAAATTTTTGGCGCCCTTGTATCAAACGGCGCACATCATCTTCATCGTGATCCTGTTTCGGATCTACATTCGTCCCCTCGAGGAGTTCGCGGGCGGACCCGAATGGTCGAACGCGATGCAACTCTGGGGCGCGGCAGATCAACTGCTTTTGGCGCTCGTCTATGTAGTCTTTGCCTGGGGACGCTATCAGGAACGCTGGGGACACGTCGCCGCCTGGCTTGGGATGATCGGAGGCGGGTTCATCGCCATTGTGTACAGCCGTGGACACGGTTCCCTCGCCGCAAAAGGCGCGCTCATCGCCGCGGCGATGGTGCTTGCGGAACGCGGGCTGAATTATCTAAAACAACGCGATACGCTTCGCAGACGCATCCGCGCATTCTTCCGCCTGGCATGGAGGCTGTATCAAAGACCGCTTCTCGTCGCAGGTTGGATCGCTTCGGTCGGCATCATCATCCTGGCTTTGGTCCGCAACCTGATCCTGCTGGGCGGCGGGCGGATCCAGCAAACCTGGGCGGCAATCGGACTTCTGATCATCACTGCGCTCTACGCGCTCTCGGCGCGCATGTTCCACAAAGCGCGCTTCGTCTGGTTCTCGGTCATCGTCGTCTTTGCCCCGTGGACGATCCTCACCAACCTGGGCTGGTTCACGACCTTCGAGCCGACCCTGCCCGATTTCGCCGTCAGTTGGACGGTATTGGGATGGTTGCTGTTTCTCATCGGCTTATGGGTGGCGCGCCGCGCGCCGCGGGCATACATGATCCCCCTGAAAACCGCGACCCACGTTTTGCTTCCCTTCTCGATGTTCTGGGCGATTGCGAACACGGAGGCAAGTCTCTTTACGGTTGGGCTTTCGATTGCGCTGTACGTCCTCTCCGCGTGGTTCGATCACAACCGATCCAAGCAGTCGGGCGTGAAAGTATCCATACTTGGCGCGACCAAATTCTTCTATCCCGCGCTGGGATTGATCCCCTTGTGGGCTGTGTATTGGCTGGATTATTTATTTCCATCCGCGCGGCACGAACACTTCGGCTTGATGCTTCTGGCGTTCGGCGCGCTGGGATTGGCATCCGGTCTCTGGCTCGAGCATATCGCGCCGCGACCCGCCCGCCCTGAGCCTGTCGAAGGGTCATTGAGACGCGCCTATGGATTGCCCGCCTATCTCACGGGTTACGTCTCGATTATCGTCGGTACGATGCTGGTTGCCCACCTGTCGAATACACTGGCATGGGCGTTGCTGTACGACGCCGTTCTGATGGTCGCTTCCGCGGTGATCTTCAGGAACTCATTGTGGTTGTATCCGGGGACCGCGCTTGCGGCGTTATCGTTATTGATCGCATTGAACGAAGCAGGCGTTCCCGCCGAACGACAGGGCTGGTGGCTGATCGGCTTGGCGGCGGTCTATCTGCTCACGGCATGGGTCCTGCGACGCGTTCGATTGAATTCCTACGCTTCGGTCTTGATCGTTGCGGGCTTCGCGTTGACCGCGCTGGGCTTGCCCCCTTCGAGCCTCGACCAGACCGGCGCCATCTGGGGGTACGGCAGCGCCGCTTTGCTTTATGCAATCAGCGCCTTCTGGCTGCGCCAGCCGCTGTTATTGACTCCCGCCTCCGCATTGATCGTCATTCCGTATGCCAGCCTCATCCAGCGTTCGACGATCCCATCCGAATATTACGGCTTGAGTCTCTTCCCCGGCGCGCTCATGGCATTGGCTCTGGGCTGGGCGCTGGATCGCCGCCTCGGCGCGTGGACGGGCTTCCCCTGGAGCAAGCCCGGCGCCTGGTTCGCGGAATTCGCAAAAAGACTGTTTCAATGGTGGGCGTTTCCGCTTTACGTTTTGGGATTGGGACTGGCGACCGCCGCGCCCTTCTTTGCGGACGCGCGCGAGGACTTGATCGCCCTGAACCTGATTCTGCTCGCCTCTTTCCACGGGTGGGCTGTGTACCGTTTCAAGTTGCGTTTCTGGCTTCTGACGGCGCTCCTCTCCGCACATTACGCCCTGGGCTTCTTCCTGCAACACCTCGGCTTATGGCAAAACGCCGAGAAAGCCTGGTTGCGCTTCCTGCCGTTGACGGTGATCCTTCTGGTCGGCGGCTTGGTGATCGAAAGACGATTGAACGAAGGCTCGCCCCTTCACACAAAACGATGGTTTTGGGGCTGGTCGCGTCCGTTTTATGTTTTCGTGTTTCTGGATATTTTGTTATCGCAGTCTGGCAGTCTGCGCGGGACGTTTGCCGGGGCGGAGGTATCGCTCGTCAACTTGTTGATGATCGCGGTATTGGCGTCCGCGTGGAGGTCGCCGGGGCTGACCTATTTCAGCGCGCTGCTCGGGCTGGTCGCATTGATGCAATGGCGCGCCGCGGCGGATTGGATGGGAATCAATCTGCCGGTTCATCTGGCGGGGCTGGCTTTGGGGTACGGCGTTCTGGGGTTTGGATACAGCCTGTTGAAACGGCAAGCAGGCTCGGGGGAGAGAGAGGCGGCGTCCGATCCGAAAGAGAGTTGGCATTCCGTATGGGAAGTCCCGTTGCAGCGTTCCGCGATGATCCTTTCCATCTTTTCGCTTGGCTTGGGATTCGTCATGGGCATTGACCTCGCAGGCTGGAGCGTGCGCGCCCTCTTCGGGTTGTCGTTCCGCCGGATCGTGGACGTGGAAACGGTTTACATGGCGATATGGACGCTGTCGCTGATCGGTCTGCTGTATGCGGCGGCTTCCGCGGTCTACAGGCGGATGAGGCTTGGGTATCTGGCGGTGGGGATGCTGCTGACAGGCTGGTACCTGTATGCGTTCTACGTCAATGCGTGGGATAACCTGAGGCAGTTGCAATGGTACGCGCTGCCCGCCGGGCTGTATCTGCTGGGGATTGGTTTTCTGGAATGGCGGAGAGGCAACAAGACGCTGGCGCGCTGGCTGGATTACGCGGCGATATTGTTATTGCTGGGTTCGCTCTTTTGGCAGACGCTCGTCTTTGGCTGGGGGTTCGCGTTGATGCTGGGCGGCGAAGGATTTGCAGCGTTTTGGTGGGGGAGCGCGCGGCGGTTGAGGCGATTCTTTTACACGGGAATGTCCGGCGTGATCCTTGCCGCGCTGGGACAATTGCTCAACGCGTTGCAGGAGGTGAACCAGTGGATCACGTTTGGTTTGATCGGGTTGATCCTGGTCGTCGCGGCGATCATCGTGGAGCGTAAACTCGAAGCGATCAAAGCCTGGCAGCAGGTGTTGGAGACCTGGGAATGAGCGACAACGAGCAAAATGTGATCACCGACGTAAACGCCACAGGCGGCGCGCCCCGCTGGTTCAAGCGCGCTGTGATGATGACCGGCTTGATCGCCATGATCGTCGGAACTCCACTCGCGATCAACCTCTTTTGCATCGTTCCGATGGTGTTGCTGAGTTCTGGCGGGACGGAGACCGTGATCTTTGGCGTGGTCAGCCTGACATTCGCTTTGCTCACATTGGGCGCGGGTGTTGCGGTGTTCTGGCACGCCAACCGCTCCTTGCAAAACAAACCATCCAATCCCTTGCGGATTCCTTCGCCTGTGGCATTGGTGGGCGTCTTTCTGCTCCTGATCGGGTTGGGGTTGTCCATCAGCGGGAATGCCATCGGGGCGGGGTTGTTCTTCCCGCCCATCCTGTTGACCGCCGCAAGCCTGCCTGCGTTATGGTCGCTCGCGTGGATGATCCCGCGCGCGCCCGTTCCGCAGGCTGGCGCTCAAAAGAAAGAGGAAACAACTACTGATGAAGAACAAGGTGGAACGATCACGGACGCTCTGACCTGGAGGCGCGGTCTGCTTTCGTTTGCGGGCGGCGCGACGGTCAGCGTTTTCATCGCCATCGTATTGGAAATTCTATTGCCGGTCATCGTGTTGTCGTTGGTCTTCAACCTGGCGGACACGCTATCGGGAAATCTCCGCGACCTGTTCCGCGCCTTGGCGAGCGACGAGGTGGCGGAGGCGCTAACCAACCCCGGCTTCATTTTTATCTTTGTGCAGATCGCGGTCATCGCGCCGCTCGCGGAGGAGATCGCAAAGCCTCTGATCACACTGCCGTTGTTGCGTCATCTCGGCAGGCGGGAGGCGTTTTGGGTCGGCGCGCTGGCGGGCGCGGGATTCGCCGCGCTGGAAAACGTGATCTACGCCACGTTCGGTTTTTCGATTTGGGGAGGCATCCTGCTCGTGCGCGCGTTGGGTGGCGCGCTGCATCCTCTCGGTTCGGGATTGGTGGCGCAGGGCTGGCGCGGCGTGTTGCGCGGCGAAAAGGACGCGGGCAAAAACTGGCTGAAGCGATACGGGATCGCAGTGGCGGTTCACGCGGCGTGGAACGGAGGCTCGCTTCTCGTCATCACGTTGGGCGGGGCGCGCTTCTTCGGAGACCTGCCTCCCGAACTGGACGTGCTGGGTCTCTCTGCGGCGGGGACCACACTGGCATTCCTCATTGTGTTGGGATTATCCGCTTTGTGGATCGGGCGCGCCTACGGACACGACAAACCGATCCTCCCGACGGAAGAGGCTGTCTCCACGGATGCCCGCTTCGTCCCCTCCGACCGGGCGGTTGCGATCTGGGCGTTTGCCTGTCTCATTGCGATCGTGCCAGCGGGCATCGCAGGATTGAAATTATGGCTGCGATAAGGTCACGCCTGAATTTGTGGTTCGCGTTGGGGCTGATTGCCGCCAACCTGTTCACCTGGGGACAGTTGCTGCTGGCGGTCTCGAACCCACACGTGGTGGAACCGATCATGGACCCGGAAATCCGGGCTTTATTGGATTACATCCATTCGGGGGAACATTCCGGCGAGACGTGGGAGGTGACGTTGACCGAACTCGAAGCGGAGCAGACCATCACGTGGTATCTGAACCGCTACCCGCAGATCCCCTTTGCCTATCCACAAATCAAGATCACCCCCGATTCCATTTCAGGCGAAGGCGATGTGATCATCACCGGTCTGCATTTCCACGTCAGCGGGGAGGCGCGCGTCACGCTGGAGAATGGACTACCGGTGGTGGAAATATTGGAATTGGACCTGCCGCTCCCGGCATCCATGAAGGACGCAATCGAACGGGAGATCCAGACCCAGTTGCAGCGCGCGGAACGGTTGCCGGTGCGCTTCACGTCCGCGGAATGGGGCGATGGCGTGGTGGTGGTTCGAGGGGTGATTCGCTGAAGCGACGATTACGATGGGAAGAATCAGGGTGAGTTCTGGATGCGCCGGAGTTCATCCCCGGCCGGCGTGGAATTGGGGTTGAGATCGAAAGCCCGCGTCAAATCCTCGATCGCGCCTGCGCGGTCGCCCAAAGCCTCTTTCGCCATCCCGCGCCAATAGTAGGTCTCCTCGAGAACCGGTTTATCCACGTTGACCAGCGCGGTGTGCGCCAGGTTGATCACGTCCTGATAACGTCCCGTGTGAAAATAGGCTGCATAGGGACCGTCCTGATACCACAACACCCGCCAGGGACGTTCCTCGAGGGGCAGCGCCACATACAAGGCGAAGGCGTTATCGTACGCCTGCGCGGCGGAGGCGTAATCTCCAAGATGGACAAGATTCGCGCCGAGGTTGAACCAGGCAAAGAACTGTTCCCGTCCGCTCAAACTGTTCGTCTCCCTTAATGCCAGTTCCGCGGCGGATTGGAAATTCACCTGGGGGTCGCTGTGCGGACCGAGGATCGAATGTACCTCCGCAGCGCGCTCCGGGGGAAAGACGACGACGTAGGTGAAATTGAAGTGCCTCCAGAACTGACCGACGAAATCGTACGACACGCCATACGCCTCCGGCGGACCTTCGTACGAATCGTACACGAGGAACTGGCGGGCGTCGTCCCGGTATCCGCTGACGGTTTGGTAGTGACCGAGCCACGCGTCGTCGGAGGGATCCAATCCCTTTTCGATCAACACGGGGAAGCCGGCCGCGACCAGCCGTTTGAGCAGTTCGAGGTCCCCGCCGACGCGCCACAGGGCGTCGAATTCGGTGAACTGCTCCACGTAGTCCACGAGTTCGAAGGGGTTGACGTTCTTGTCGTCAATCTCATAACCGGGGCGCAGGTAGGCGCGCGTCTCGAACTGACTTCCCTTCCAGCCCCAATAGGACATCGCCATCGAAAGGTTGGCGGGCGCGCAGTTGTTGAATTGCTGGTATTCGTGGCGGATGCCGCTCAGAGCGACGCGTTCCGGTATGGGTGTTGGAGTCAGGCTGGGGGTTGGGGTCGGAAGCGGCGTTTCCGTCTGGAGGGGAGGGGCGGGCGAAGCGGTCGGCAAGGGCGCGAGCGCCGTCAGGGTCGCATTGACGATGGCTTGCACCTGTTCCTGCGGGGTGAAGACCACCTCTTCCGGCGGGTTGAAGAATCGTTTGATCTGGACGAGCAGGGTGTCCACCCGCCAAGCCAGCCGCTCGTGGATCGGCGGTAGGTTGTACGCGAACACCGCCAGCAGGCAAAGGGCGAGCATCCCTGCAACGAGGAGCGCGACGGGTCGTCTTTGCATTTGGGGATTATAACATCCGGGGAGATTCGGCTTGTTTGACGAATTGCGCCTCATTTGGTATCGCCGTGATTGACCCCTTTTTGATACACGGATTTTCACAGATTTTTTTGGATTTTTTCCGTGCGTCTCCGTGTCAGCCGCGCTGTCCGTGTCCAGAATCATGGGAATTCCCAGAGAGCCAGGGTTTGATTCCAGGAGCACGTGCGGCGTCATAACTCTGATTCAAAACAATTGACACACCGCTCCCGCATTCATATAATCGCCCCCATGGCCATCCGCATATTGCTCGTTGACGATCACAGCGTAGTCCGTCAGGGATTGCGCATGTTCCTGTCGCTTGATCCCGAACTGGAGGTGGTAGGCGAGGCGTCGAACGGCGCGGAGGGAATCGAACAGGCGCGCAAACTCAAGCCCGATGTTGTGTTGATGGACCTGCTCATGCCCGTCATGGATGGCATCACAGCGATTGGGCAATTGCGAAAAGAGTTCCCCGAGATGGAAATCATCGCATTGACCAGCGTGCTGGAAGACGATAAAGTGATCGGCGCGGTGCGCGCGGGGGCAATCGGTTATTTACTGAAAGACACACAAGCCGACGAATTACGCCGCGCCATCAAAGCCGCCGCGAATGGACAGGTGCAACTCTCTCCGCAAGCCGCGGCGCGACTGGTGCGCGAGATCAAAGCGCCCGACAGCCCCGAAAAATTGACCGAACGCGAAACGGATGTCTTGAGATTATTGGCGTTGGGTCGTTCCAACAAAGAGATTGCCAGCGAACTTGTGATCGGGGAAAAGACGGTCAAGACACACGTGAGCAACATCCTGATGAAGTTGGGATTAACCAGCCGCACGCAAGCCGCGCTGCACGCGGTGCGAATCGGCTTGGTATCTCAATGACATGGCGCGGCGGACGCCCGCTTGCGTCCGCGCAAGATGAACCCTGATGACTTCACTCAACCCGCATGAAGAGCCTGGCATGTTACCGATGGAGTTCTCCCGTTTGCAGGAGGAACTCCAGAAACGAAATGCGGAACTTGCCGAGGTCAACGACGCATTGCGGGAAAGTGAACAGCGGTTGGAACAGCGCGTGGGGGAACGTACGCGCGAAATTTCCACCCTGCTCCGTGTTTCGCACAACATCACCACCACTCTTGAACTGGAGCCGCTGCTTGGGCTCATTCTCGATCAATTGCGCGAAGTTGTTGAATATCATCTTGCCAGTGTAAGCATCCTCGAAAATGAAGATGAACTGTTGATCCTTGCCGTACGCGGCGAGGGAATGCCTCCACCGGGAACGCGCCTGCCGCTCGGTGAACATTCCGATGCGCGCAACATGCTGATCGAGCGCAAGCCCGTCTTCGTCCCCGATCTAAACGCCGATACGCCCAAGGCGCGGCAGATGCGGAGCGATCTCGAGTTGCAAAAACTTTATGGCATGGGCACGTGGATGAATGTGCCGCTTGTGGTTCGCGAAAAAAGTGTGGGACTCCTTGCACTGGCGCACCAACAGGTAAATTACTACGACGCATCCCGTGTGGATTTGACGATGGCATTTGCCAATCAAGCCGCGGTTGCCATCGAGAATGCGCGCCTCTTTGCCGCCGAGCAGCGCCGCGCCGAGCAATTCCGCGTCATTCATGAAGTGGGTAAGCGCATCACATCCATTCTTTCACTGGATCAATTGCTCGTGGAAACCGCCCGCACCATTCGAGAATCTTTTAATTATCATCACGTCCACATCGGCATGGTGGAGGGGGAACGAGTTGTGTTCAAAACTCGCAATGCCGCGAATCCTGAAGATGAAGTGTTCCAATGCTGTGAAGATGTAACCCCGATCGTCGGCAGGGAGGGCATCTCAGGCTGGGTGGCAGGCACAGGCGAATCGTTGATCGTCCCTGATGTGATGAAGGATGTGCGCTTCATCCCCTCGAAGAACGACCAGACCCGTTCGGAGACGGCGATCCCGATCAAGATCAAGGGGCAGGTAATCGGCGTGATTGACGTGGAGAGTGACCAGGTGGACGGCTTCGATGAAAGCGACCTCGTCGTCCTGCAATCGCTGGCGGATCAGGTTGCGGTTGCCATCGAAAACGCCCGCCTCTACGAACAGGCGCGTTACTTCGCCGCGCTCGAGGAACGGCAAAAACTGGCGCGCGAGTTGCACGATTCCGTTTCGCAGGCGTTGTATGGGATCGTGCTGGGCGCCCGCACCGCGCGGACTCTTTTGGATCGCGACCCAGCCCAGGCGGCACAACCCCTGGATTACATCCTCTCGCTCTCGGAAGCGGGACTCGCCGAGATGCGTGCCCTGATCTTCGAACTCCGTCCCGAATCGCTTCAGACCGAGGGGCTGGTCGCGGCGCTGGGGAAGTTGGTCAACGCTTTGGGCGCGCGCCACCAGCTCGAAGTCAGGCTGGAGGCGGGAGACGAACCCGATGTCTCGATTGAGGTGAAAGAGTCGTTGTATCGTATCGCGCAGGAGGCGATGAACAACATCGCCAAACACGCGCAGGCGCAGCACGCGTCCCTGCAATTGAAAGTGGGAAATGATGAGTTGACGTTGGAAATTTCCGATGACGGCGTGGGGTTCGATACCAGCCAGCAATTCCCCGGTCATCTCGGAATGCACACCATGAGGGAGCGCGCCGAGAAAGCGGGCGGGACTATTGCCATCGAAAGCGTGCCAGACGCAGGGACACGGATTCAGGTTACGATTCCGACGATGGCGCGCTGAACATCACCTCGTAGTGCGCGACCTTCTCCTCGAACTCCAAAAGATAATCGCTGTCTTCGGGATAATAGCGGGCTTTCTCGTACTCTTCGCCCGCGAACTTCTTGATCGATTCAACCGAATCCCAAAAGGTAAGCGTCAGAAAATGCGCCTGGTTGCCTTCGACACGGCGCAGGACATACGTGGCAAGATTGCCCTCAGTGGCTCGATAATCCTTCACGCCTGTCCTGTTTAGAAACTCGACGTATTGATCCGCTTTCGATGCGGGCGTTATGCCGTGCCAGATTCTTGCGATCATATTTTCTCCTTCTGTATCATTCGATGATGCTGACCTGCAATTTAATCCAATCTCCAATCCTCTCCAGAAATCCTGTGACGAACTGGTAACCACCACGACTTTGCATGAGTTCGCGCATTTCGGTCGTGGTGCCGATTTCAGCCTGCGCGAACCAGTGATTGGCTCGCTCGAACGTGTGAACCGTGTAATCGTCATTGCCTGCCGTTTCCAACGCGGACTCGACCAACGGGATGTTCACATCAGGCGGGACTTGCGTATCCAGTTCGGCGTAGAGGGCTAGGGTCGGCACGGTCAGGGATTGGAGAGCGGGCGCGGGGTCGTAATCCAGGACGAAGCACAGGTAATGCGCTTTGAGGAAACGGCACGGGGCTTGAACGTTTTGAATGAACTGAAGTTGACCTTCCAAATCCGCGACTCTTTCATCCACTTCATCTTCGTTCAGTCCGTTACCAATCGACTCGGCGCGTTCGTTGGTCAATATTTGATTCCAAACTTTTTCGCCTGAACCTGCGAGCAAAACAACGAACCTTACATCGCTCGAATAGTCCGCAACGACCAGCGGCGCAATGTACGCGCCCTGGCTGTGACCGATGAGTCCAATTCGAGTCGGGTCAATCTCGGCGCGGGATTGCAAGTACTCCACTATCGCGGCAACATCCTGCGCGCGCTCGTCGAAGGTCTCCGATTTCCAATCTCCGCTCGAGCCGCCGACGCCGCGTTTGTCGTAAAGTAAGACCGCGATACCGCGCTGCACAAGATACTCGCCGATGCGGCGGTACATGTTCCAACTGCCGTTTCGAGTCGCCGCGCCGGAACCGGGGATGATGATGACAGCGGGGGCGGGCGGTTCATTGAGCGGCAGGAGCAATGTCCCTGCAAGCGTGACCGCGCCTGTGTCAATCGTCACCTCAGCGGCGCGAAAGGCTTGGGTCGCTGAATCAGGCGCGGGCGTGGAGGGAGGCGGAGTCGCGCGTCCGCATGAGGCGGTGGAGAGAATAATCAAGAGTCGAATCAAGTTTTTCATTTCGACTAATTCACCAACGCGCGGACGATTTCCTCCGCGTGTTTTTTGAACAGCGATAGATGCCCTTCGTGTGGATAAAACTTCGCTTCGCACTTCGGGACGGCGGACGCGGCGTAACGCGCCATTGCCACAGGGATGTTTTTATCGTCCTCCCCATGCCACAACATGACGGGAGTTTGAATCTCATGCAAACGAAAACCGTAATCTGTGACCGTGAGCAGGGATTCGTGGAACGCGCCTCGCGTCCCTTGCTTCGTTGCCTCGCGCACCGTGTTGACGAATCCTTTTTGGAGCGCAGGATTTGTTGTGAGAAGCGTACTGTCGGCTTTGGGAAGCAGCGAGTTGGCTTGGGCAACAAACCTGTTTGGCGCAAGACGCGGCATGACGCCCAGCATTATCCCGATGAATAACCGCGCAAGGATCGGTTTTTCGCGCGGCAGGGTCAGGAATTTGCGCGTCCCTTCGTTGATGTTCTTCGCCAGTTCGGGTTCGGTGAACAACGCCGCGCCGCTGACGATGCCGATCTTGTGCAGTCTCTGCAGAATCGCAAAAGCGCACGCGAAACCGTAGGGACCTCCAAGCGAATAGGTGAGGATGGAAAAGCGTTCGATGCGCAGGTGATCCGCAAGCGCGAGGACATCGTTGGGGAAATCCAACAGGCGGCGGTTCGGCTGAAAGTCGGAAAGTCCCATGCCCGGGCGATCCATCGCGATCAAACGGACATCGAGCGATTGCAGCATCTCTTCACTCATGTACAGCGTCGCTTCGAGACGCGAGCCTGGGGAGCCGTGAAAATAAAAGAGCGGCTTACCGTTCGACGCCCCATATTCGTTGTAAGCCAGTTTCCGTCCGTCGGGCAGTTGAATGAATTGATTGAGTTTGGACATGGCTGTCTCCTATCGTGCGTATTGTTCCATGGCGGTATCCGCAAATGGACGATTGCTCTTGCGGTAAATCTCCGCCATCTTCTGCATGTCGAACGGAATGCGGCGAAATTCCAAACTGACCCGCATGCCTTCGAGTGTCAGAATCGCGTACTCCGCCCACGGATCAAGCAACCCGTTTTCGTTGGTTTGTTCATGGTTATATGCCACGCCAACGCTGCCAGGATTGAAGAAAAAATTCTGGCTGTCGCGCAGGCGGCGCGTGTATTGCAGGTGCATGTGCCCGCCCGTGAGGATGCTGTCCGCATACGGCTTGAGAATTTCCTGGAATTCATCCTCAGGCGTGGACGGGAGAAGGAACTGGTCAAACGATGTCGGCGAGCCGTGGAAAGCGAGGAGTTTTCTGTTGTGACCCAAATCAACCGTGACAGTCAGAGGGAAGGCATTGATAAAGGCACGGTCTTCGTCGGTTAGTTTACTCAACGACCACGCTCGCACAATATCCAGTTTTTTGCGGCGTTCCTCCGAGATAAGATGCGCGTCGGTCTCGACGCCTGTCATCAGCCACGCGTCCGAGTTGCCCATCACGATGGAGCATTTCATCTCGCGCAGGAGTTGAACGGTCTCGTGCGGCTGCGGTCCGCTCTGGATCATGTCGCCGTTGCAGACGATGTGATCGTAGCCGAGATTCTTCATATCTGCCAATGCGGTTTCGAGCGCAAAGCAATTTCCGTGAACGTCAGATAAAACAACGATTCTCATTTTGATTTCTCCTTTTGTTTTTTACACCGACGCTAGAGAGCGTCTCTTACGCGCCGTTACTGCGTAGCAGACGTTCTCCCCTGGCACCGCCCGCCAGGGCAGGTGTAACGTCCGCCCACCCACGCCATGATGGACGGGATATGCTCCTCATAATGATCAACGCTGAGGTTGATGACCGCGTCGGGGACGGTTTTCATCTTGCTCCAATACGGTTTCATGAACCATTCGGCAGTTTGCGGGTTGTCGAAATAATCGTCGGAAAGAATTTCAATGATGTCCAGTAACGCTTCAAAGTTTTGACGGGCGTCGTTCATCACATCCTGCAAAGACATGACACGAGTCGATTCATACACGCGCGCGTTTCTGCGTTCAATGTCCGCATCATCCAATGGGGAAGGCGCGGGAAAAGTATTCTGCGACGCGGCGGTCAGCCATTCGACAAGCCAGCGTTCGTAGGCAGTGACGTGTGAAAGGATGTCCTTCACCGACCAATGCCCCGCCGCGCCAGGGATGTCCATGCGCTCTTCGCCAACGGAAGCAAGCAACGCGTCCCATTCGGCGCGGCGTGATTTCAAAGTTTCAAGCAGTTGGATTTTTGGTGTCATGGTCTTATCTCACCAGGAACAGAATGCCGCTGAGGAGCGCGACAGCCATCAAGACGCGGCTGAACCAGATCATCCCGCCGAGAAAGCCGACCAATTTGAAAAAGCGTATCAACCTCATGCCGCTTGAACTGCCCGACAACATGAATGAGAATTGGCTGGACATGGCTGTTCTCCTTTCTTCACATGCTTGCATTATAGGCATTCACCATCTGGTTCACATCTCTCAACGGATGGAAACCCACCTCCATCTTAAGGCGGAGATGAAAACGTGTCCGAGATATTTCACTCGGACACGTTTCGCTTCGGGACTCATCTCGGCTTGATTCTGCTTCAGGAGCGTCATCTCGTCTGATGCTTTACCTCCCGGCAAACTGCTCACCCAGTGCGTTTTTCAGCAGGTCGAGAATTGCGGCATCTTCGCCAACGTAGAGGACCAGCACACGTCCGCTCTTGAAGAAGTGCGGAGCCTCCACCCACATGACCATGCTCGTGCCGATGGAGCCGCCATCGGGTGAGACTTGAGCCGCATCCGCCTCCATCGCCTCCGCTGACTCGTACTCGAAGACCTGCACGTCCGCGCCGTCCACTTTGACAATCTGTCCCGTCACCGAGAAGAAAGCCTGCTCGACCGGGTCGCCGGGTTCCACGTCCGCGCCTGCCGCGCGCAGGGCGTCCATCAGGCTGACCTGGTCTTCCACCGCGCCGCCGTGCGAAGAAACGGGCGGGTTGGCTGGTTCGTTGGCTTCCGTCGGAGCACAGGCGGCGAGAAACAGCATTGCCATCAGAACCAGGCTTGAAAAGAATTTGGGTTTCATTTTATATTCTCCTTTCACCGATAAATTGGATTTCACTTGTGCAGAGACGACGACAGCGTGCGCGGTTTTGTTTCCGTGATTCCGTTATATCATCCCGCCAAACTGCTGAAATCAGGAGAATGGAGTGGAAGGCTCTCGGACTTTTGGCGGAGTTCCAGCCATCTGATGGCTCGTTCTAAACACACATCGTTGATAGATCATAGTCCGCTCACATTGACAACGAACAACAGGAGGAGCAGCGCGCCCGTCACCGCGCTGGCAGTCAACGCGCGATTGCGCTGGACGCCTTTGAGTTCCATCGTACTGCGATAATAGAAATATGCACCGCCGAGCGCCAGAACCAATTCGATGAGTGCACTGAGGACGGGATATTCCCACAGTCCAAATCCAAGAAGCGGGAGATTGCCGAGGTTTCCAGGCAGAATCGGCAGGTCGGGGCGATGAACGAGCAGATCGAGAATCCAATGCGAGAACACGACCGCGCCGACGACCATCCCGCCCTCTTTCTTCCAGCGCAGGCTTGCCAGCCATCCCGTGAGCGCGGAAATCAACAGCGCGCCGATGAGCGAATGGGTGTAAAACGCGTGGATGACGACTTCTCCGTAAACAGGTTTCGCAGGATTCATCGGCGCGAAACTTTCCAACCCGAACACCGAGAGGACGGTAAAGATGACATCCAGCCAAAACGTGGCGAGTAATAGCGACCAAAGCGGGAGGCGCGGCGCGATCTTCTTGACGCCCGCCGCCAGACCAAAGTGACCTGTAATCATGATTTCTTCTCCTTGTTGTTTTCTTTCCAATCGAGACGCGAATCGAGCCAGCCTGCGACGATGAGTAATATCAACATGATGAGCATTGAGTACATGGTTATGCCTCCTTGTGGGTTTTCAACAACGCGCCGCCGAGCGCGTACACCAACACATGATGAACGATGGAAATAATTCCCAACGCCCAACCCATTGACTGCGCTCCCGCGACATACCACGCGAACACGGCTAGCCCGGAGATGACGAGTTCTTCAATTAAACGCAGGGGTTCAGCCAGCGAGCCTGCATTGCGGAAATCAACCAGCCCCCAAATCCCAAAACCGATTAACGGCGCGCCGATACTCAACACGATTTTCATGGTTGCGCTTTCGCCTGTTTTGTATCCCCAATATCCCAACGCGACGACAATGCCAAGTTCCATGACGGCGCGCAACCAAACGTTGAACCATTTGAGTGTGGATATCATTTCAGCCTCTCATTTGTTGTCACTTGAACGATTTGCCAATGTGCGAATAGCGTTCAATAAAACAATATCATCCGCGTGCTTGGAGACGAATCCCGCCGCGCCCGCCTCACGCGCCTGTTTGCGGGACGTCTCATCGTCGTGGATGGTGAGAATGATGACCCGACAGTCAGGCGCAAGGGTTTTCAATGCGCGCGCGGCGGCAAGACCGTCCATGCCGGGCATCTCCATGTCCATGATGACAACGTCGGGCTTGAGGCGGGGGATGATCTCGAGCGCCTCCCTGCCATCCCGCGCTTCGCCAACGATCTGGAAATCTGATTCAAGAGACAACCTCATCCGCAAACCCTCACGGACGGCGGGCTGGTCGTCTGCAATGACGAGCGTGATCATGCCCACAGTATCCACGTTTCATCACGCGCCGACATCAGGCGTGGGACTTAATTTCAGGTCGGACTTTTGGCGGAGGGATTCTCTCAGAAAGTGTCTGAAAAGACAGACCCTAAAGGTTTTTACCGCAAACCAGACGCAAATTTCGCAACAGAATTCTCGTTTAGCCGACCAATTTAAAGCCAAAGGAAACCTTTAGGGTCTTGCCTGAGCAGTTACCTTTTCCGAAAGTTTTCAGACACTCTCTCACCCTCCCCATGCGCTACAAGGGCAATCGGACCGGCGCCTCCCTGATCGACTCACGACCGAAAAAGGAAAGGGCGCTGTGATGACCCGCAAGGGTCAGGGTAATCCTCGCCGCGACCTGTTCGCTTGCGGATCCGTCCTCCCAGCGATAAAGATAAACCGAATCTTTTATTCCCAGTTCCGGGAGAGAATAACTGCGCTGGACGGTGTGACTGCCCGTGTTCAGGAAGAAAATCGCGCCGAGCGTTCCTTCATGAATCGGATGTCGAACCTGCACCAGGAGCGGATCATCCGCTTTGGGAACGTGGCGCGCGCGGTTCGATCCAACGTCTGCAGGCAGTCGTTCATAAGAGATGTTGGATCGCCCCAGCAGGGGAAAGTCGCAGGAGACGCGCGTCTCGGGCAGGATCAATCTCCAGAGGCGTAAACGATGCGGGGAAAGTTCTCCGAGATGGTCTCTGGTCATCGTCACACCGCCGCTCATACCGGCGTAGATCGCCAGAGACTTGATCTCCTCCTCGGACAGATCGCTGAAACGTTCGCGCAGCCCAGCCTCGGGTCCCGCGTGACCGAAAACTGCCAGCCGCTCCGATTCGCATCGCGCCAGCCCGGAGCGATCCTTGCGATCCCACCACGTTTGGATTGTCAGTGAAACAGACTGGCGGCGCGTGTCGAAGGTAAACGTCTGCTGGAAGCGGTCATGGCGGTCGAAGCCGAGGATCAATCCCCCGCTGCCATGGCGCGGCAGGAGTTGCGTCATCGCGTAACCCGTCTCAGGACGAGGCTCATCCTCTGAAAAATCCGTCATGGCTTCGGGTTGAACGTAATAACTTCCGTCCCAACTGAAATAACCGTTGCGAAGATACTGCCGCAAATTCTCCGTCTGCTCGAAGCGCAATCCGAACGAATCCAGGATCAGGTCTTGCGGAAGTCCCTCCACCCAGTATTGGATCCAAATGCGATCCCGGGTATCTTCATGAACAGCCTTCAGCCCAAACGCGCCGCCGGACAATGATGCAGACGTATAGCGCGTCTCGATCCGTTCACCATCCGAACGGATGATCTCACACGACCAGCCCTCGAGCGGCGAGCCGTTGAGGAGGGGCTGAGCCCTGCGTAACGTCACGCCAGGGCTTTCGATGGTCAGCGTCTTGTCAACAGAAAGGGAGAGGGTTAGCACAGGGCAATTTCCCGATGTGTTTCAGCCGAGCGGGTCGCCGCCAATGCCATATCGAGCGACTTCGCTCCTTCGCGCATGGGGGTGCGCGTTTGCCCATCCGTGCGAATGGCGTTCAGTAAATCCTGCAGTTCGGCAAAGTGAACGTTTTTTTCGCTGTTGATGGTTTCCGTTCGGACAGGCGTTTCAGCGGTGAAATGGAGCAGGGCATTGTTGGCGTTGGAAAATTCGGCAGTCAGCCTTTGCGAGACCAGGCGATAATCGTTGATCCATTTTCCGGGGATGGCGCCGTTCGTCGCGTAAATGACGCCGATGGCTCCGCCCTGGAATCCGAAGACGGTCGCGCTGACGTCCTCCACAGTGTAATCTGCGACCTCGCGGTGGAAAAGATTCTCCTGGCGGCTGTAAACGCTGACCGCGTCGCCCAGGAGGTGGCGCATCAGGTCCACCATGTGGATGACCTGCTCGACGTGTTGCCCGGGCCCGCCTCATCCAGGTTCAGGATCAATAGGATGGCTGGAAGAGCCAAGAGCAGAACCGACGCAGGGTTTATCAGCAAATTCCCCATGCTTTGCAAAACGCGCTGACCAATGGGGTTTCGCTTGAACCAGATGAAAAGCGGCAGGAATAACAGGGAGAGGATGAAAAGCAGTTCCAGGTACCACAGATGCGAGCCCATCCAGGCGAAGTTGCCGCCGAAGCCATACATGCCCTCGAAATAGTGCGGGTAGAAGGCAAAGAACGAGCCGCTGAATCTCCCTGTGTGCAGGTTCCAAAGATAGATATGGAGGGCGACATGGGTGAACATGCCGACGATCAGCGGCACGAACAGGCGCAGGAAAATGCCTCCAACAAATTTGCCCGGGCGGGTCTTCTCCAATGCCAGGAAAGCACTGGCGCCCGAAATAATCAGGATCAGCGGCATGCCCCAACTAGTGCAGAACTCCAGCCAGACCTGCATGGATAGGTAGGTGGTCGCGTTCTTGATGAACCAATCATCCGTATCGAAAAAGCGCGCCGCGTGGTGGAGGGCGAAGATGGCAAAAATGGCAGACACGCGCAGCCAGTCGAGATCGAATCTTCTTTGAACAGTTTTTGTGTCCATGACTTACTCCTTTTGTATTTGCTGCTGTCCCGCAGGTTTCTCGCGGGGTATGGCTTGGGTTTGATCAACCTGCGGGACGTTTTCGGTTATGGCTTGAACAATGCTTTCCACCGACGCGCCTTTGACGAGGAAGCCGTCCACGCCAGATTGTTCGGCTTTCATGCGCGCCGACTCGTAATCGTGTACTGTGAGCGCAATCACCCTACGCAAGGGATAAAGCGATTTGATTTTGCGCGTCGCTTCGTACCCATCCATCACCGGCATTTCCAGATCCATCAAAACCACATCGGGTTTCAGGGATTCGATCATGCGGATCGCTTCGGACCCGTTCGCGGCTTCGCCGACGATTTCGAGTTCGCCGGAGAGGGACAACGCCGTTGACAAATCGCGGCGCACTTGTTCCACATCATCTACAATGAGTACGCGGGTGGGAGTCATTGTTCGCCTCTCACGAGAGAAAATATTGGAAAACCTTCTCGAATGCGCCCGCGCCCACTTCAGGGATTGGCTGGTCGGCGAGACCGGCGGGAAGCGGGGCGAGCAATTCGCTCGCCAATTCCTCTTCGTCAAAATCGAAGCCATAATCGCGGGAGTCTGCTTGGACTAATTCTTCGGCAGGCGCAACCACGAAGTTGCAAGTCATGGAAGGGCTGGTCAGGGTTTGTGTGATCATGGGATATTCCTTTTTCTTGAAACTTACATTCCCACTATACGCGCAGAGGGACAAAGGCGCATCTGGCGATGGATGGAATTTACCCTGCGCATCGAGACGGATTTATGGACTGCGACTTGAGATGTAGGAGTAGGTCGGAAGTCGCAGCAGGTAAATAGGACGCGGACGAGCACGGATTTCGCGGATGAATTTCTTTCCGCGTTTTTCCACGTCCGAATTTAGAATTTTTCGAGACGAAATTTTCCCATCCAAATCGGGACACCAGTCCCATGACAAAAGGACAACTCTCCTTCTATACTAATTTCAACTTATCAATCAAAAAGGAGATAAAAATGTCACCCAACAACCTCATCCGCATCGCTGGCATCGCTGGGATCGTCTCAGCGGTATGCACAATCGGCATTTCATTTACCATTGACCAAACGACTTATGCCCCAACGTCGCCTCTGTACTGGGTATTTGTGGTGGGCGGCGGACTGGCTGGCATCCTCCTCGCGATCGGGCTTTACCTGTTGTATCGCAAAGAAGTACCTGCCTTGAGCCTGATTGCTGTCCTCCTTTCTACGCTCGGCTACCTGCTGTTCCTTGCGACAGCGTTCACCCCATCCAAGCCTGGAGATATTGCTGTCGTCCTTGCCGACACACTATCCAACATCATTGGCGTCGCACTGTTTAGTTGGTTGGCGTACAACACTCGAAAACTGCCCCGCGCTCTTGCCTTCATCGGCTTTGCGAACAGCATTGTGGCGGGGACAATGTACGCTGTGGCTCTTGGCGCAGGCGTGAATCCGACGAATCCCAATCATCCGCTGACGGGTGTGGTAATGGCTCTATACCTCGCATACTTCATTCTGCTGTTGATTTGGTCGATGTGGACAGGCATTGCCCTTGCATTCGGCAAAGCCCGTCAAGCCGTGGTGTCGCCAGCAAATTAATGCCAGACATCTCGAATAAATTCAACCGAATAAAAAGGAAAACAAAATGAACAAACTCAAATGGTGGTTCCGCATTGTCGGGGTATTCTACCTGCTCCTGACGTTTATCAATCTGCCTGGCTATTTCAACTACGAACTGTTCGCGTCCTCTCTCCCTTATACGGCAGGCGAAAACGCGGCAAGGGCATTTGCAGACGGCTGGGGATACGCTGTTTTCGAGATGTTCGGCATGGGCGTATTCCTGCTCTGGGCGTCGCGCAATCCGCTGAAGAACGTAAGCGTAGTCTGGCTCGCGATCTGGCTCGAAATCCTTCACGGGATCGGATATAGCGCGTATCTCATTGCGGTTGGCTTTGACCCAACGCTTCAGAGCGGCTTCATCGTCGTTAGCCTTGCTATCATCATCACAGGCTTCTTATTCGCGCGGCAAACAGCGACTCAATCTTCGTGACCTTCCGCGCTGGCGGCAAAAGGAAATGCCTGAGCAGAGCGCCTTGAATCCCGTATAATCGTTGGTAGATTGGATCGAATGATATTCGCGCAATGAACAGCTTGCCCCTCGCCCACCCATCCACAAATGTGATCCGCTTGAGCGGGCGCGCCCTCGCGGTCGCCCGCTCACTGTGGCTGGTCGTCTGCGTGACCGCAACCCTCACTTTTCTTGTCGCCTTGCCTTTTCGCTGGATACAGTTGACGCACCCATCCCCAACAAACCTTTCCAACCTGAACGCGCTCGGCATCGCGCCTACACTTTATGCCGCGTACACGATATTCTGGGAAATCGTCATCGCCGCGCCTTTCGCCATCGTTGGCTTCATCATCTTTCGCCGTTGCGGGGATGAACGCATCGCCCTGCTCACCTCGCTCTTCCTCGTTGTCTTCGGAGTCGGCAGCGGCTCCTTTACTCTGACGATGGGCGCGCTGGTTGGCAAACATCCTGTGCTTGATTTGCTGTACCAATCCTTCGGGGCAATATCCTGGACAACCTTCGCCTGGTTCTTCTACCTGTTTCCCACTGGGCGTTTCGTCCCAGGCTGGACGCGCTGGCTGGCTCTGCTCTGGACTCCCATTTGCATTGTATGGAACTACCTGCCAGATTCTCCGTGGAACCCCCTCAACTGGCAATCATGGTTGTTTTCGTTGGTTGTCGGTTCCTTTTGGGCGTCATGGCTGTTCAGCCAGGTCTATCGTTATCGGCGCGTTTCAAACGATATCGAACGCCAGCAGACCAGGTGGATTGTTTTTGCGGTGTCGCTGATCATCGTTGTAATGGCGCTTTTCTCGATCATCGGCGCGTTCGTGCCTGGCTACGATTTGCTTGGTCAGGAACAGCCGAATCCGCAGGCGTTTGCGTACATGTTCTGGCAATGGCTCCTCACCCCCGTTATCTCTGCCCTGCCGATTGCCATTGGCTTCTCGATCATGCGCTACCGCCTCTGGAACATTGACCTCCTCATCAACCGCGCCCTCGTCTACGGGACGCTCACCGCGTTCGTCGTCGCGTTTTACGTTTTGGTCGTCGGCGGGTTAGGCGCGCTCTTTCAATCGAGCGGCAACTTTTTCTTCTCCCTCCTCGCCACGGGCGTCATTGCCCTCGTCGTCAATCCGCTCCGCCTGCGTTTGCAACAATTCGTCAACCGCCTGATGTACGGCGAACGCGACGACCCCTACAAAGTCCTCTCGCGACTCAGCCAGCATCTCGAAGCGACCCAGACTCCCGACTCGGTTTTGACAACGATCGTGGAGACGATTGCCCAGACGTTGAAACTTCCCTACGCCGCGATTCTGCTTGCGGATGGAAAAACGCTTCAGACCGCCGCCGAAGCGGGTTCGCCCACCGAGCCTTTTCTCACGCTGACGCTGACCCACCAAAACCAGACCATCGGCGAATTGCGTGTCGCCCAACGTTCCGCGAACGAACCGTTCACCCCCGCCGAACGCCGCCTGCTCGAAGACATCGCCGCGCAGACGGGAGTCGCCGTCCACAACGTCCGCCTCACCGCCGACTTGCAGCGTTCGCGTGAACAAATCGTCGCCGCCCGCGAAGAAGAACGCCTGCGCCTGCGCCGCGACCTGCACGATGGGCTTGGACCCAAACTCGCGGGGCAAACCCTCAAACTCGAAGCCGCCATGGACGCGCTCGACAGCGAAACCGAAACTGCACGCGCCCTGCTCAAAGAAAGCATGACCGAATCGCAGACGCTCATCACCGAGATTCGCCGCCTCGTCTACGGTTTGCGCCCGCCCGCGCTCGATCAACTTGGTCTTCTCTCCGCCATCCGCGAACAGGCGGCTCACTATCAAATGAACGGTTTGCAGGTCACCGTCTCCGCCCCCGACTCATTGCCCGCCCTCCCTGCTGCTGTGGAAGTTGCCGCGTATCGCATCGTACAAGAAGCCTTGACCAATGTTTCCCGTCACGCCCGCGCAAAGACTTGCACGGTCACTCTCGCCATAAACAAAGATTTTGAAATCGAAATCCGCGACGACGGAATCGGTCTCTCCCAAACGCGCAAAGCAGGCGTCGGTCTCTCCTCCATGCGCGAACGTGCCGAAGAGATCGGCGGAACGTGCGCAATCGAAAACGCAGAAAAAGGCGGCACGCGAGTTAAGGCGCGGCTTCCGCTGTACAAGTAAACAGTCATCAGTGACCAGTAATCAGTCCGCTGATAACTGATCACTGTTTACTGATCACTGATCACTGCTCACTAATCACTTATGGACAAAACCTCCATCCTCATCGCTGACGACGAACCCGCTTTCCGAAGCGGACTGCGCGCCTTGCTCAAATCCGCGAATGAACTCGCGCTCGTCGGCGACGCGGAAACGGGAAGTGAAGCCATCCGCCTCGCCGCGGAGTTGCAGCCCGACATCATCCTCATGGACATCAACATGCCTGGCGTCAACGGCATTGAAGCCACGCGCCGCATCCTCAACACCAGCCCCCACATCGGCATTCTCATCCTTACGATGTTCGAAGACGACGACTCAGTCTTCGCCGCGATGCGCGCGGGCGCGCGCGGGTATCTGCTCAAGGGGGCGCTCAAAGCCGAAATACTGAGAGCCATTCAAACCGTAGGGGGAGGCGGAGTCGTCTTCGGCGCGGCAATCGCCCAACGCATGATGCGTTACTTCGCTGGTGTCAAGCCCATCGAGTCATCCGACCTCTTCCCCGAACTCACCGACCGCGAACGCGAAATCCTCGACAGGATCGCCAAGGGAATGAACAACAGCGAAATCGCCAACGCGCTGACACTAAGCCAAAAGACAATCCGCAACCACGTTTCGAACATTTTCAACAAGTTGCAGGTCGCCGACCGCGCGCAGGCTATCGTGCGGGCGAGGGAAAAGGGGATGGGAAGTTCTTGAATTTTGAAATACTCGGTTCACATTCTTTCCGTCATTACGAGCGGAGCGAAGCAATCCCCTCCCTTGTTGACGAGGAGATTGCTTCGGCGAAAGAACACCGCCTCGCAACGACATTTAACTTTGTGGAGGTCTCAACTGTGCGATCAACGAACGTAATTGGGCGAGGGCTTGTTCGGTCATCGTTTGCAGGCGGTCGAGTTGTTCGGGGACGCGCGCAGGTTCACGGTCAAGCAGGAGGCGGGCGGATTGCGATGTCAGCGTGATGCTGAAGATCGCCTGGCTGACCGAGTCGTGCAGTTCGCGCGCCAGTCGGTTGCGTTCACGCGCCGCCGCCAGTTCCTCCGTTTGCGCGGCGTACTCCTGCAACTTCGCGTGTGCGGACTGCAAATCCGCGAGCAGGCGCTGGCTTTCCACCTCATCGGCTTGCGTGCGCGAATACAGAAAATCGTAAGAAATCAGAAAAGCGCCAACAGCCAGGTAAAGCAGGATGAACGCCAAGCCTTCCAGAAAACTCATTCCGAGCATCAGGGTTACGCTGAGCAGCGCCGCATATAGAATCGCCCAGATCGTCGCCGCTCGGCGCGATAGCAAATGAAATGCCTGCATACAGAGCGGGATGTACAAAAGGGTTTGAAAATCCAGGAATGGGCGCAGGTTGGAAAGGATCGCCGCGAGCGCGGTCTGCAATGGAAAATAGAAAAACTTATGCCGGGGAAAACGGCTCGAGAGCGCAGGCTCCAAAGCATACAACAGCGCATAAATGGCGAGGAGAAAAACGACAGGGACGAGATTCGATTGACCCTGATAAAAAAGGATCGCGCGCAGCGCCACCGCGCCGATGACGATGAAACCGATCAGATAACTGCCCTGATAACCATGCGCCCGCTTCATTCCGACACCTCAGCCTGATTCCGCCTCACAAGAATTCGTGTCCCCTGACGCGGATTCGACTCCACCGACAGATTCCATCCGATCTCGCGCGCCCGCTCCGACATGCCCGCCAGCCCCAAATGCCCGCGTGGATTCGATATCGCCTGCGGATCGAAGCCGCGTCCGTGGTCTTCGATTTCGAGACAGGAGGCTTCCTCGTCCAAATTCAAACGCACAGTTGCTTTGTTCACTCCGCTGTGTTTGACGACGTTGCTCAACGCTTCGTGGACGATGGAATACAGTCCCAGTATTTCCGCCTCGGATAAGAACTTCTCTCCATGTATTTCCAGCGAGGCCTGCAAGCCATCGCGCGAGCCGCGTTCGTCTGCCAACCGTCGAAGCGCGGCGGGTAATCCCTCCTCTGCAATCGAGCGCGGCTTCAACTGGGAGACGAGGGATTGGATCTCGCTCAAAGCGTTGGCGGCAAGTCCCTCGAGGCGGAGCAATTGTACGGAGCACGACGCGCGAACCGACTCTTTATCCAAAAGCAGGCGCGCGGATTGGGCGGTCAGGTTCATGCTGAAGACCGTCTGCGTGACCGAATCGTGCAACTCGCGCGCCAGGCGGTTTCGTTCGCGTTCCACCGCGAGGCTTGCCACCTGATCGGCGTATCCCTGAAGTTGATGATGCGCGCTCTGCAGTTCATCGAAGGCGCGTTGATTCTCATTGCGCGCGGCTTCGGCTTTCAGCACCTGGCTGGCATAACCGCCGAAGAGGAAACACACGCCGCTGTACAACCCGCCCATCGCCAGCCCGAAAAGTTGACCTTCGCTCGAAAATAAAAGCGCGCCGCTGAGAGTCAGCGAAAAGCCCGCAATATAAAAATACCCGACGCGCCTGCCGAAGAAAGCGACCGCATCGAGACTGAGCGGGATGAACAGGTTTGCGAAAAAATCCTCATAGTCGGAAACGATCAACAACCCGATCACGATGGTGGATTGCAAAAGAAGATAAATCGCTTGCGAGGTTCGGGATCGAAACAAGCCCGATGACCTGCGATGAATGTCCCGCGTTTCGACGAAGAGAAGCAGACCGTACGCCGCGAGCAGCCCAAGCACGGCAGTGAAGTACGGCTCGTCCGCGGCGACCACCGCGCCGCGCAGGGCGACCGCGGCAAAGATCAAATATACGCCGATCGTGCGCATCAATTTTTGTCCGCGGTCAACCCGTGACGCAACGCGTAGATGGCGGCTTGCGTGCGGTCATCCAGATGCAACTTGCTCAGGATGCTGCTGACGTGCGTCTTGACGGTCTTTTCGCTGATGACCAGTTTCTCGCCGATCTCGCGGTTGTTCATGCCGTCGGCGATCAGATGCAGGACTTCCTGCTCGCGCTCGGTCAACCCATTCTCAGTACGCGTCGCCGCGTGACTTGTGGCTGGCTCCTCCTTTTTTGCCGCCACCGCCGCCATCAATTTTTTTGCGATTTCAGGATGCAACTGCACCCTGCCGAGATACACTTCGCGGACTGCCTGCACCAATTCGTGCGGCGGAATATCCTTGAGCAGGTATCCCTGCGCGCCGGCGCGGATGGCAGGTAATACTTTATCTTCCTCTCCAAAACTGGTCAGGATAATGACGCGCGAGCGCGGACTGCATTCGATGATTTTGGGCGTGGCTTGAATGCCGTCCATTTCGGGCATGACCAGATCGAGCAGCACGATGTCGGGTTGCATACTGCGCGCCAGTTCCACCGCCTGTATGCCATTGGCGGCTTCTCCCGTCACTTCGATGGGCAAAGTGGATGCGTCCTGCAATTCCAAAAATGTCCGCAGTCCCTGGCGCACCATGGCGTGATCGTCCACGATCAGGACGCGGATCTTTTCCCCGGAACCGGAACCAGATTTGTTCATGTCATCATCCATCCCGTTGGGTTCGCTGAATTTATTTATCGGAATGATCTCACAATGATTATGACATTTTGGGAAACGTTAGGCAAATGACATTCATCCCCTTTTGCGGCAAAAATCGAAACGCCTGCCTGCATCAAAACAGGCGCGTCAGCCGGCCGTCCTTTGGAAAACGATAATATGCGGCAGAGAATCGAGCAATACCCGGTGACCATTAAGCAAACGGCTATTTCCTCCGAATCCACTTGAACAGCTCGACCACAAGAAAGACGACCGCGCCGAAACCGAAACTGACCAGCAGGTCGCGCAGGCTGAGCGGGGTTGTGGCGAAAGCCTTGTTGAGAAAGGGAGCGTAGATCACAGCCAGTTGGAGAATTAACGTCAACAACACAGCGCCCAGCATGGATTTGTTCGAGAACAAGCCGATCCGCCAGAGCGTATCCCGTTCCGAACGGGTCGCGAGGGCATTGCCCATCTGAGCCAGGGTGAGTGTGGTGAAGGTGACGGTCTGCCAGACGGCCGGCGAGGCGGACGGCTCCAGCCGGTAATACAGGAAGCCCACGCCGAGAGAAACCAGCCCCATCAACAAGCCGACCCAAATAATGTCGCGTCCCATGCCCCGCCCGAAGATGTTTTCACTCGGCGAATAAGGCGGTCGCTGCATGACGTTTCGTTCGGGAGGCTCCACCGCCAGCGCCAGGCCGGGCAAGCCATCGGTGACCAGGTTGACCCACAGGATTTGAAGCGACGTCAACGGCAGCGGCATGCCGATGAACGGCGCGAGCAGCATCACCCAGATCTCACCGGCGTTGGATGTCATCGTGTACTTGATGAATTTGCGGATGTTGTCGTAGATGCGGCGTCCCTCCTTCACCGCCGCGACGATGGTGGCGAAGTTATCGTCCAGCAGGATCATATCGGAGGCTTCTTTCGTAACATCCGTGCCGGTGATCCCCATCGCCACGCCGATCTCCGCCTTCCTGAGCGCGGGCGCGTCGTTGACTCCATCGCCGGTCATCGCGACGATGTGTCCGCGGGTTTGGAGCGCCTGCACCAGTTTGAGTTTGTGTTCGGGGGAGACGCGGGCATAGACCGGGACTTCCTCGACCGCCGCTTCCAATTGCGCGGCGGTCATCCCATCCAGGTCGTGCCCCGTGAGCGGTTTGTTTGTTTCGGCGATCCCCAATTCCGAAGCGATATACGCGGCGGTCAGCGGATGATCTCCCGTGATCATCACGGTGCGAATGCCCGCCATTTTGGCTTCCGCCACCGCGCCCTTCACCTCGGGACGCGCCGGGTCAATCATGCCGACCATGCCGATGAAGATCAGATCACGCTCGACCGGTTCCGGCTCATCGCACTGACAGAAGGAAAGCCCCAGCACCCGCATCCCTTTTTGCGCCATGTCGTTGTTCGCCTTTAGGATTCGTTCCCGCCAGGCTTCATCCAACGGTACGGTCCGACCGTCCGCCCAGACCCGGTTCGAGACTTCCATCAGGCTGTCCACCGCGCCTTTGGTGATCACGAGATAATGACCCGGCTGGAAGAAGTCCGGGCGCGAGTCCTGATAGGGATTCAGCAGGGCAGGCACCAGGTCCGGCTCGGGGCGGTGAACGGTCGTCATCCGCTTGCGGTCCGAATCGAACGGCAGTTCGGCGACGCGCGGAAACGCCTTTTCCAAATCCGCTTTCCACAACCCCGCCTTTGCGCTGGCGATCACCAGCGCGCCCTCGGTCGGGTCGCCGATGGTCGAAAACGCGCCTGGTTCGCCGGGAACGGCTTCCAGCACGGCATCGTTGCACAATGCGCCTCCAGCCAGCGTCAAAACAATGGGAGGACTTTCACGCAACAAGGGTTCGGGCGCATCGTTGGCGTTGACCGTCGGGCTGAAACTGCGCAGCCGCGCCTGCAAATTGAGTGTGTTCTCCGCCACGTCCACGAACGTGACGGTCATCTGATTCTGAGTGAGGGTGCCGGTTTTATCGGAGCAGATGACCGTCACCGAGCCGAGCGTTTCGACCGCCGGCAACTTTCGGATCAGGGCATTGCGCTTTAACATGCGCTGCGCGCCGAGCGCCAGAGCGATCGTCACCACAGCGGGCAGGCCTTCGGGAACAGCCGCCACTGCCATCGCTACCGAGACCTTGAACATCTCGATCCAGTCTTCCCCGCGCAACAAGCCGAGGACAAAGACGATTGCGACCACCGCCAGCGCGGCGAGCGCCAGCCCTCTTGCCAGTTGATCGAGACGCCGCTGAAGGGGAGTTTTTTCCGCGCCGACCGACTGGAGCATGTCGGCGATCCTGCCCAATTGGGTGTTCATCCCCGTACCCGTCACCAGCGCCAGACCATGCCCATAGGTGACGATTGTTCCCATGTAGACCAAATTGACGCGGTCGCCCAGAGGGAGATTCTCCCCCGCGAGCGACTCCGTGTGCTTTTCGACCGCCTCCGACTCCCCGGTCAAAACTGCCTCCTGCACCCTCAAATTGACCGCCTCCAACAACCGCGCGTCCGCCGGGACGGTGTTTCCCGTTTCCAACTGGATGACGTCGCCGGGGACCAGCGAGCGGGCGGTGACTTCCTGCAAGCGTCCGTCGCGACGGACGCGCACGTGCGGGACCGCCATCCGCTTGAGAGCCGCCATCGCCTGTTCGGCGCGGTATTCCTGCACAAAGCCAAGCGCGCCGTTCAGGACGACGATGATCATAATGACGATCGCGTCCGTGGTCTCGCCGAGGAACGCGGAGACAATGGCGGAGATGATGAGCATGATGATCATCACGCCCGTGAACTGTTCCAGCAGGATCGCCCAGGGGCTTTTGCCTGCGCGTTCGACGAGTTCGTTCGGTCCGTGTTCCGCGAGCCGACGTTCCGCCTCCGCCGCGCTCAAGCCGTTTTCCAGATTGCTGTCAACTTTGCGGACGGCTTCCTGTGTATCAAGGGTATGCCATTCGGTCATGGCGCCTCCAGCCTTTATTTCGATTTTCCATTGGAATCATTATATATCGAAAGATCGGAAAGATATAACGAGATCTCGACGTTTCCTCTGAGCCTGTCGAAGGGATCACTTAGAGTAACATGGAGTAACTTGCGGGCAATCACCGGAAAAGCGGCTTTCATTTTTTGTGATTTATAATTCGTAACGACCCCTGCAAAAAAGTTGTGAAGAATCAAAGCGAATATGTCATGAAAGGAAGAAAAGATGGATGCACCCGTCACTCCCGGTTTTGATCCCGCGCACGACGTCCTGCATTATGGACGCCAGCCCCTGGACGCCATCTTTGCGCCAAAAAGCGTGGCGGTCGTCGGCGCGACGGAGACGCCCGGCAGCGTCGGGCGCACCATCGTCTGGAATTTGATCAGCAGTTCCTTTGGCGGGACCATCTATCCCGTCAACCCGAAGCGTTCGAGCGTGCTGGGCATCAAAGCCTATCCCAATCTCTCCGTCGTGCCTGAGGCGGTGGATTTGGTCGTGGTGGTCACTCCCGCCGCAACCGTGCCAGGCATCATCCAGGAAGCCGTGGAACTGGATGTAAAAGGCGCCATCATTATATCCGCCGGGTTCAAGGAAACGGGTCCCGAAGGCGCGGAGTTGGAACGCCGGATCATGGAACACGCGCGCCGCGGAAGCATGCGCATCATTGGGCCGAATTGCCTGGGCGTGATGAGTCCTGTCAGCGGCTTGAACGCCACCTTTGCCAGCGCGATGGCGCAGCGCGGCAGCGTTGGGTTCATCAGCCAGAGCGGCGCGTTATGCACCGCCATCCTCGACTGGAGTTTGAGCGAGAACGTCGGGTTCAGCGCGTTCGTGTCCATCGGCTCGATGTTGGACGTGGATTGGAGCGACCTGATCTATTATCTCGGCGACGATCCGCACACCAAGAGCATCGTCATTTACATGGAGACCATCGGGAACGCCAGAGCGTTTCTCTCCGCCGCCCGTGAGGTTGCGCTGACGAAACCGATCATCGTCATCAAGCCCGGCCGCACGGAGGGAGCCGCAAAAGCCGCCGCCTCCCATACCGGCTCACTGACCGGCAGCGATGAAGTGCTTGAGGTCGCCTTCCGTCGAAGCGGCGTGCTGCGTGTCAGCAGGATCGCTGAACTATTCTACATGGCGGAGGTGCTTGGAAAACAGCCACGCCCGAAGGGTCGCCGTTTGACGATCCTCACCAACGCCGGGGGACCAGGCGTGCTGGCTACCGATGCGCTGATCTCCAATGGCGGCGAACTGGCTCAACTTTCCGACGAGACGATGGAGTCCTTCGACCAGCTGCTTCCGGCAGCCTGGAGTCACAACAATCCGGTGGACATTTTGGGAGACGCCAGCCCGGAGCGTTACGGCAAGGCGCTCGAAATCGCAGCCAAAGACCCCAACAGCGACGGCATCCTAGTGATCCTCACCCCCCAGGCGATGACGGATCCCACCAAAACCGCCGAGGAACTGGAGCCGTACGCGCAATCGCTCGGCAAGCCGGTGATCGCCTCCTGGATGGGCGGGGATGAGGTCGCCCCGGGGGAAGCCATTCTCAACAAAGCCAACGTCCCAACCTTCCCCTATCCCGACACGGCGGCGCGCGTTTTCGATTACATGGCGCACTATGCGGAAAACCTGCGCAGCCTGTACGAAACGCCGATGCCGATCGGGGACGAGGTTCAAGATCCGCTCGACCGCGAAGGCGCCGCGCAGATCATCAAGTCTGCGCGCGATGCGGGTCGCACGATCCTGACCGAATATGAGTCCAAACTGCTTCTGGCTTCCTACGGCATTCCCACCGTGGAGACGCGCATCGCGAAAACCGAGCAGGAGGCTGTGGAGGCTGCGGAGGATATCGGCTATCCCGTCGTTCTCAAACTTCATTCGGAAACGATCACCCACAAGACCGATGTCGGCGGCGTGCAGTTGAACCTGACCGACGCGCAGGCTGTGAGAAACGCTTACGCGGGCATTCAGAGATCGGTCACGGAAAAGGCTGGAGCCGGGCATTTTCTGGGAGTAACCGTCCAGCCGATGGCGAAGGTTGAAGGGTACGAATTAATTTTGGGCAGCAGCATTGATCCGCAATTCGGTCCGGTACTGCTGTTTGGGTTGGGAGGTCAACTGGTGGAGGTCTTCAAAGACCGCGCGTTGGGTCTTCCGCCTCTAACCACCACGCTGGCGCGGCGCATGATGGAACAGACCCGCATCTATACCGCCCTGAAAGGGGTCCGCGGCCGCGAGCCTGTGGACCTCGCCGCTCTCGAACGCCTGCTCGTTCGCTCCTCGCAACTGGTCACGGAGCAGCGCTGGATCAAGGAACTGGATATCAACCCGCTGATGGCTTCGCCCGAAAAACTGATTGCATTGGACGCCCGCGTCGTGCTTTATGACCCGGATGTCGAGGACGACCAGCTGCCCAAACTCGCCATCCGTCCCTATCCCATTCAATACGTTGGGACGTGGATCGCCAAAGACAAAACGGAGGTGACCATTCGCCCCATCCTGCCAGAGGACGAAGCGCTGCTGATTAAGTTCCACGCCGCGTTATCGGACCGCAGCGTCTTCCTGCGTTATCTGCAACCCATGATGTTCCAGGAACGCATCGTGCATGAGCGCCTGGCGCGCATCTGCCATTGCGATTACGAGCGCGAGATCACCCTGGTTGCCGAAAGCAGGAACGATGATGGGGAACGCAACATCCTGGGAGTGGTCCGTTTGAGTAAACTGCATGGCACGGATGAGGCGCGTCTGAGCATCCTGGTCGCCGACCCATACCAGGGTATCGGGCTTGGCGGTGAGTTGGTTCGCCGCGCCATGGAGGTTGCCGGACGCGAGGGACTCCAACACCTCAGCGCCGTTCTGACAAGCGACAATCAGGTCATGCAGCACATCTTTCAAAAACTCGGTTTCCGCATCGAGCCGGCCGACCGGTTGACCCTCCGCGCCAGCGCGAATGCGCCCTTCCATCATTCTTGAGAGATATTCCCGCGTAAAGGTTGTGCAATATCGTAATCGTCTATAAGATGGAGGGCATGCACCCGTGATGGGATCGCCTCCTTCCACCCGCGCAGGCTTGAATCATGCAAACCGACGTCCTTCTAAACGCTTGAAAACCTTCGACTTCCTGCGCGGACTGGACGACGCGACCCTCGCGCGCCTTGCGGACAGCGCAACGTGGAAGGTGTTCGCGCCCAACGCGGTGGTGTTCTGGGAGGGGGACGTGGAATCGAATCTGTGCTACCTGCAATACGGCTTGCTCAAGGTGTTGAAGGCTTCGCCAGATGGGCGCGAGCAGGTTCTGCGGTTCATCGGCGCGGGCGAGATCTTCAACGCGATCGGCGTGCTGGCGAAGAAACCCAACCCCGCGACAGCCATGGCGTTGGAGGAATCGGGGATATGGTTGATTCCGCGTCATGCCCTGGAGGAGATCGTTCGAACGCATCCGCACACGGCAATGCAGATCATCGAAAACATGGCGGATAAGATCATCAGCCTGGTCGCGCTCGCCGTGGACCTGTCGCTGAAGACGGTCGAGGCGCGGTTCGCCAAATTGCTCGATTATAGAAGTTGTAAAGAAGAATGAATGTCCATATAGCTCTTGACAAATCGCTCTCAAACGACGTAACATCATCGCATACTGATACGATGATATGAGGAGCCATGCTAATCATATCCACTACCTCCAGCATTAACCTGCAAGCCAAGCTGTTTCGCGGTTTTGCCGATCCTTCCCGACTTTCCATTCTCGAAGCCTTGCGGGAGAGCGAGTGCACCGTCAGCGATCTGGTTCAAACCACGGGACTCACGCAGCCCAATGTCTCCAACCACCTTGCCTGTTTGCGCGATTGATGTACCCATTACAACTCCCCTACAGAAAAAGTCAATGCCTAATCGAACTCTCGAAATCCCCATCTCAGGCATGGACTGCGCCGAATGCACCCAGCACGTCCAACATGCCATCGAAAAACTTCCTGGTGTGCAATCGGTGAATGTCTTTCTCGCCACAGAAAAAGCGCTCGTGAGACTCGACCCCGCCAAAGTGGATTTGCCCGCCATCCGCGCTGCCGTGCAAGGCGCGGGATATGACGTGCCCGCTTCAAACTCACCCGCGCTTGCTCCTGTTTCTACAAGCGATTTCAACCGCCGATTGACTCTCCTGCTCGTCAGCGTTTTCGCCATCATCCTCAGCGTGGTCATCTTTGGCGAAGGTTTGGGATGGTTCGATTTCCTGAATGAGCGCGTGCCATTCCTGCTTGGACTCGTGGTCGTCATCGTTGGCGGTTATCCTGTTTTCATGAACGTCATCCGCGCCACGCTCAAACGCCAGATCCTCTCGCACACTTTGATGACTCTCGGCGTGCTGGCTGCGTTGGCGCTGGAGCAATGGGTTACGGCAGCGATTGTTGTCATCTTCATGCGGATTGGCGATTACGTGGAGAACTTCACCACCGAAAGCGCGCGCCGCGCCGTGAAGGAACTCGCCTCCCTTGTACCGCAAACCGCTCGCGTGGAACGCGATGGCAAGGAGGTGGAGACTGCCATCAGTCAGGTACAACTTGGAGAAACGGTCATCGTCCGCCCCGGTGAAAAGATCGCCGTGGACGGCGAAGTCATCAGCGGACAAGCGACAATTGACCAATCTGCGATCACAGGTGAGTCCATGCCTCTTGAAGCCGCCATTGGAACACATGTCTACGCCGCGACAATTGCCAAACTCGGCAGTCTGCGAATCCGTGCCGACCGCATCGGCGTGGATACCACCTTTGGACGAGTCGTTAAAATGGTGGAGAAAGCCGAAGCGCATCGCGCCGATGTCCAGCGCATCGCCGATAAATTCAGCGCCTGGTATCTGCCAGTAGTTGCAGTCATCGCCGCGTTGACATTTCTTTTTACACGTAACCCATTATCCACAGCCGCCGTGTTGGTTGTCGCGTGTTCCTGTTCCTTCGCGTTGGCAACTCCAGTTGCCATGCTCGCATCCGTCGGCGCCAACGCCAAACGCGGACTACTCATCAAAGGCGGCAAATATCTCGAACTGCTCGCCCGCGCTGACGTTTTACTTGTGGATAAAACAGGCACGCTCACTCTCGGTCAACCGCAGGTGACCGATGTGATTTCGTTGAATGGACTATCCCGAACCGAACTCCTCTCCATCGCCGCTTCTGCCGAGCGCTATTCCGAGCATCCACTCGCGGAAGCCGTCCGCAGACTCGCACGCAACGAAAATGTTTCCCTGAGCGAGCCGCAAGAGTTTGAATCGGTGCCTGGGCAGGGTGTTCGCGCAGTGATTGACGCGCGCCGCATTGCCATCGGCAACCGCCGCATGATCCCCGCCGCAGAAGCATTGTCCGTTACCGCCGATCTCGAAGCGCAAGGCAAAACACTCCTGTTCATGGAAAGCAATGGCGAACTTGTTGGCGTTTTTGCTGCCGCCGACACCCTGCGTTCCGAGGTTCCGTCTGCATTGAAGGAAGTCCGTTCATTGGGCATTCGCCACGTCGAACTGCTTACGGGTGATAATGAAAGAACCGCATCGGCGCTTGCAGAAAATTTAGGCGTTTCATATCGCGCAAACCTTTTACCTGAAAACAAGATAGACATCGTAAAGGAATACCAGGCAAGGGGACACGTGGTGGTCATGATCGGCGACGGCGTGAACGACGCGCCTGCGTTAGCCCAAGCAGACATCGGTATCGCCATGGGCGCGGCAGGCACAGACGTTGCCATCGAAGCCGCGCACATCGCTCTCATGCGCGAGGATTGGAACCTGGTGCCAGACGTCCTGCGTATCGCTCAACGTACCATGCGGATTGTAAAGTTGAATCTCGGGTTTACAACCCTGTACAATCTGATTGGCTTGTCACTGGCAGCGTTTGGCATCCTCCCGCCTGTTCTTGCCGCCGCGGCACAATCCCTGCCTGATATTGGCATCATGGGAAATTCGGCTAGGCTTCTCAAACAGAAGTAAAGATCGCCATTTACTATTACAAAACGGCGGAGCGCTTCGAAACGCTCCGCCGTTTTGTCTCATCGTATTGATTACGGAATCCAATTGGATAACACGTTCACGACCAGATCGGGATTATTGGGGTCGTTCGTTTTCAGATGCACTGCGAAGTTGTGCGGACCGTCCATACCCTCGTGCATCATGAAGACCGTGGATTGGACGATCGTGCTTTCACCAGGTTTGAGTACCATCGAACCGATGGTCAGTTGGGGCGGTCAGCATCCCTCCACGACTTCGATGTATGGTCCTTCCTTGAACCGCAACGTGCCATCACCTGTGTTGGTGACTTTGATGGCAAAGGTCTTGTTGACACCAAACTTGACATCTCCATAGTCAATCCTTTGCTGATCCACTGCAATGGATGGTGTCCCGCCGTTTCCCTGGTTTGCAAGCAGGAACGCGGCGATCACCAGCAGGATACCCCCAACCGTTGCAACCGTCCACGGGAATTTTTGCCACTGCCTCCGTTTTTGTTTCTTGTATTTTTTACTCATGGAGCCTCCTTGTTTCTTCTTGCTTAGGGCACGTTCTCCCCTGGCACCGCTCACCAGGGCAGGGATGACGCGTCTGCGGCGTTGGAGAACGCCTTCTACGCGTTAATGATATTCAAACTGGAACGAATAGATGTAAGCGATCAAGTCCCAGATTTGTTGGTCAGTAAAAATCGAACCCCACATGGGCATGCCTGTGCCCATGCCGCCGCGCAGGAT
>JABWAU010000199.1 GCA_013360875.1 Anaerolineales bacterium
ACCTGATGTTCTTTGCGCGCTGGGAGATGGGCGCGCCGTGGGATTCGCATGGCATCGAAGGCACCGCCCGCTGGATGCGCCGCGTCTGGACCCTATTCACGGATCGCCCTGAGGACAAACCTTTAGGGTCTCCGGAGACCCTAAAGGTCTTGAGGCGAAAGGTACACCAAACCCTGAAACGAGTCACCCACGACTTCGAGAACTTCGAGTTCAACACCATCATCTCTTCGTTGATGGAATTGCTGAACGAAATGTACAGGGCGCGCGAAGCCGGCGCAGTTGGAACTCCCGAATGGGATGAAGCGACCGAAATCTACTTGAAGATGCTGGCGCCCGTCGCGCCGCACATTTCCGAAGAACTGTGGACGAATCAACTGGGCAAACCGTATTCGATCCATCAGCAGATGTGGCCCGCAGTGGACGAAGAAGCCGCGAAAGAGGACGTGATCGAACTGCCGGTGCAGATCAACGGCAAGGTGCGCGACAGAATCACTATCCCTGCGGACGCGGACGAGGAAACAATCAAATCTGCCGCGCTGGCTTCCGAGGTCGTCCAGAAATACCTGGATGGCAAGGAGCCGAAGAAGGTGATCGTGGCGAAAGGACGGTTGGTAAGTTTGGTGGTGTAATCGGTGATTCGATAGTTCAATAATCAGTACTTCACGAAAACAGCGCGTAATTTGCGCCCTCTGGCGCAAATACGGCGGTAGAGACCGCCTAATATGCGCTTTCGTGAGCTACTGATAATAAAAGCCCCTGGAAGTCATGTTCCTCCAGGGGCTTCATGTTTTATCTTGGAACCGAAAACTTCAACAACAATCCATCATCAGTTTCCTGTGGATCGTCCATTTGCCCGCCGTGCAATTTGACCAGCGAAGAGATGATGAACCGAAGCATTGTCGAATCCATTTCGAACCTGTTTGCGGATTTCGTTCCGTGGCTTTGGATGCGGACGTTCAGGGCGTCCTCCAAGTCGCTTGCGAAAAGAGAAACTGTCCCCTCGGTCACGTGAAGGGAGGCGAGGGTCAACAGGTGCGAGACGATCTGTCGCATTTGGCCCTTATCCACGTTGAAAATGGGATCGGCAAGGGTCATTTCCGTGCGCAGCGGCTTCGCTTCGTTTTGTTTTGTCCAATGTTTCGTCGCTTCGGCAATGACTTCCTCGATGTTTGCTCCTTCACGCGAAAGATGGGTATGACCGTTGTTCAGGCGCGCGATCTCCACCAGGTAACCGATCAACGCCAGCATCCGTTGACCCGCTCTCAAAACGGTCGAAAGATCAGTCTCCTGCATCTCGCTGATCGGTCCGCTAAGACCCTTCAAGATCACGCTGGAAAACCCGATGATCGAATTAAGCGGAGTCTTCAAGTCATGAGAAGCCCACGAGAGGAAATCGTCCAGGTCGAAATGCCCCGTTGTGTCCTTGCTCCACGACAGCGATTTGATCACATCGGGGTCGCCCGCCAGTTCCGCCGCCTGCCTGCCGTTCAACCTTTGCAACTGATACAGACGGATCGCCAGTTCCCTTCTGGCTTCCTGTGGCGTGATCCTTGCGGCTTCCAGTAATTCGGTTGGGATTTCGAGAACCGTCGTATTCATCTTGTTTACCTGTATTATCAGTAGATCACGAGAAATCCCGCGTACTGCGCAGCGTGCGCTCTTCGTGTTGCGCGCAATTGAAGCATTAGACGCCTTCGGCAGCGCCAATTACGCGCACTCGCGGAGTACCGATTGTGGATACAGTATAGCATAGCCTTTGCCGGAAATAATCGAATAAAATTGCAATGGGACCTGCTTCTCGATGCGATCTTCGAACGACAAATTCCTCCTCGGCGGATTGGGATGCGGGATGGCGCTTGCCTGTCTCGCCGTGGGATACTTTGCCTACGTCGTACAAAACCTGCGCGTCTCGCCTCCGCCCGACCCGACGGTTGATTCGGCCTCATTAACCGAATCCACGCCCACGCCTTTCCCCATCACCCCGCCGACCGAAACGATCCTGCCGTCCATCCTTCCAACCCTCAAAGCGACGATGATCCCCTCTCCAATTCCGACTTACGGCATTACCGCTCCTCCCTCCGGCAAAATTGTCTTCGCTTGTTACATCAAGCAAATTGACCAGATCTGCCTGATGAACGCGGACGGGACGAACCGCGTCCAACTCACAGACTTTCAAGCCACAGCCTTCTACCCATCCATTTCACCGGACGGGAACACGATCTACTTCTCCTCCAGGCAAAGCGGAGGTTTTGAGATCTATTCCATGGATGTCAACGGCGGGAACCTGATGCGACTGACGGACGGCATCGGCAGCCTCTACGCCCCCGAACTTTCCCCGAACGGCGAATGGATCGTCTTCGCCAACCACGGAAACGGACTCTGGCTCATGCACCCCGATGGCAGTAATCCTCGTCCGCTCACCGACCGCGATGACATTGACCCAACCTGGTCGCCGGACGGCTCCACGATCGCGCAGAAACTGCCGCAGCTCCGGGTGGCGCCCGGCTACTATCGCCTGGCCGGCACCTCGATGGCCACGCCCCACGCGGCGGGCGTAGCGGCCCTCGTACGCGCCAGCCACCCCGGGTTCACTCCCGATGAGGTCGAGAACGTGCTGCGCTTCGCGGTCGATCCGATCGGCGGGCCGAGGTACATCGGCACGGGCCGGATCAACGCGCTCAAGGCCGTGCAGATCGCGGCCGCGCCTCCCACGACCGCTCTCTATGCCGTCAAGGCGGAGGACGGCACCGTGACTTTCAAGGGCACCGCCAAGGGGCAGGGGTTCACCGGCTACCGGCTCTCCCGCGCCCAGCTCGAGAACCCAGCCTCGGAAGGCGACTGGACGGAGATCCATCGGGGATCCCAGGCGGTCGAGGAGGGCGTGCTCT
>JABWAU010000097.1 GCA_013360875.1 Anaerolineales bacterium
CACTCCGACTCAAACCCCGTCCTTGACTCCAACCGCTACGGCTACGCCTTCGCAGACCTTTACGCCGACGGACACGCCGACTCAAACTCCCTCGTCCACACCCACGTTGACGTTCACTCCCACACGCACGCCGAGCAATACACCGACGAAGACCTTCACTCCGACGCAAACGCCGTCCTTCACCCCGACCGCGACGTTCACGCCCACACGCACGCCGAGCAACACGCCAACGAAGACCTTTACCCCAACGCGAACGCCAACCTTTACGCCAACGAACACTCCTTCGCGAACCCCGACCAACACGACGACTTTTACTCCCACCTTCACACCGACCTTTACAGCGACGTTCACGCCATCCAACACACCGACCAACACACCCACGCGCACGCCGACCCCCACGCGGACCCCGTTCCAATCGCCCACGCCGACTCCCAACCGTGGATGCGACCGCATCGAGTTTGTGGCTGATGTAACTGTACCGGACGGTTCCACCTTTGCGCCGGGCAGTTCGTTCACCAAGATCTGGAGATTGAAAAACAATGGGACCTGTACATGGAGGACAACCTATCGCCTCGTCCTGGTCAGCGGAAACTCGCTGGGTGGAAGGAACCTGATCAACCTGCCGCGGGAAGTCGCTCCGGGCGAGACGATTGATCTGGTGATGGACTTCCGCGCGCCCATTTTCGAGGGCAATTACCGCGGCAACTGGCAGATCCGGAACGATCGCGGCGAGATCTTCGGTACGACCGCAACAGCCAACCGCCCCTTCTTTGTGGAGATCAACGTCAAGGCGCCGCCGCTCTCCGGCACAGTGTATGACTTCACAGCAGACGCCTGTTCCGCGCAATGGACCAGCGGCGCGGGAACGCTGGATTGCCCGGGCGAGGACCGCGATCACAATGGGTTTGTCCTCCTGCAAAGCGCCGCCAGACTCGAAGACGGTACGACCAGGATCGCCCCAAGCCTGCTGACCGTCCCGCAAAACGTATTCAACGGATACATCCGCGCGGTCTATCCATCGTTCAGAGTGCAGAACGGCGACCGCTTCCGCGCCATCGTCAACTGCGAACGCGGCGCGACCCGATGCGGCGCACTCTTCCGTGTGGATTACCAACTCGCGGACGGCATCGTCCGCGACTTCTGGGCGTTCGGCGAGCAATACGAAGGTCAATACTTTAGCGTGGATCTCGACCTCGGTCCGCTCGCGGGACAGGACGTCAAGTTCGTGCTGACCGTCCTTTCGCTCGGCGACGCCTCCGGCGACCGTGCGCTTTGGGTCGAACCGCGCATCCTGAGAACCGTTCCGCTTTTCACTCCAACGCCATGAAAATTCATCGCAGCGGGCGGAAATGAACGCTTTTCATCCTTCATCCTTTTTCCTCCCCTGCTATAATCCTTCGCATGGATATACGCGCAGGCATCATCGCCGCCATCGTCTTATCGGTGATCGGGGGGCTGTTCATCTTCCGCTCCGGGTACCGCGCGTGGCTGTCGGCGAGGAGACTGACCTTTTACAGGATCAGGCGTCAGCGCGAAAGAGGCGGGCTGTTCACCATCCTGCTCTCGTTGGTATTGTTCGGGTTTGCCTTCCTGTTGGGTCGCTTCGGCGAGCCGGTCGCTTATCGCTATTTTCCGCCCTCGCCCACCATCACCTTGTCTCCCACCATCACGCTTTCACCCACCATCACCTTGTCTCCCACCATCTCCCTCACGCCCACCATCACCGATACGCCGTCCGTGACCGATACGCCCACCATCACGCCGACGCCGTTCATCCCGCCGGTCATCGAGGCGTTGTTCGTCAGCGAAGTCACGCCCAACCCCGCCGCGGTGTTCAGCCCACTTCAATTCACACTCGATTGTTCGAACTTCCTTGATTTTGAATCCGCGACGGTTTTCCGGAATCCCATCCGCTATATGTGCGCAGTATTCACGTACGATCAGATGATCCCCGGTTCGCAATGGACCGCGTTGTGGTATCGCGACGGTCAACTGGCGCATTATGAAACCATCCCCTGGGATGGGGAGGTGGGCGGTTACGGTTTCACCGAGTGGGAGGCGTCTCCCGAGGAGTTTTTACCCGGCACCTACGAAGTGCAGATCTTCGTGGGACTCGAATGGAAGGTGGTCGGTCAATTCATTTTGCAGGGCGACGCGCCCACACGCGTCCCCACCCTCTCCCCGACTCCCTCTCCCTCCCCAACCGTGACCGACACCCCGACCCCGCCTCCGAACTAAGGGACGGCTGATCCTGTTTCGAAATGCCTCGCTTCAAATGAAGACGAAGCGCGCACGCTGCACAGTACGCCAGGGCAATTGTAGTGCAAATACGGCGGTAGAGACCGCCAAATACGCGCTTTCGTGAAGTACTATATAGGATATATCAGATGACCGAACAAAAATCATTTCAAGACTACTACCCCGACGCCCTTGCCCACTGTTACGGATGCGGCAGGCTCAACGAACACGGGCACCAGATCAAGAGTTACTGGGACGGCGACGAATCCGTCTGTCGTTTCATGCCCAAGCCGTACCACATCGCCATTCCGGGCTACGTCTATGGAGGATTGCTCGCCTCGCTGATTGATTGTCACGGCACGGGGACAGCCGCCGCCGCGCTCTACAAACTCGCGAAGGAACAGGACCCGAACGCCGAACCCAACACGCGCACCCTCACCGCCTCCCTCCGCGTGGATTACCTCAAACCCACGCCGCTCGGCGTCGAACTCGAGGTGCGCGGCAGGGTGAAGGAACTCAAGGGACGCAAGGTCGTCATCGAGGAATGGATCCTCGCGGATGGCATTGTCACCGTACGCGGGGAGGTGGTCGCTGTGCAGGTGCCGGAGTCCCTGGTGGAGGAATTGTTGAAGGGAAGTGACAGGGAATAGCCCAACAGGGGATTTGAAATGCTGCTCGGAATTTTTTGAAAAATGAAACTTTAGGCGTATAATCCCGTCATTACTTGTGGAGGAGATTACATGACAAGTGTGGATGTTGTAAACCTGAATTTGACGATCGCAATTTCGGACGGCACAGAGGAGGAATTGGATATTGCGACTCGCCGCCTGCTGATGGAATTGAAGGATTTCGACGTGGAGTCGGTGGAGTTGATTCCGGGTAGCCATCCCCCGTCGGGCGCAAAGGCTGTTGATCCGATCACGGCGGGGGCGATTGCGTTGGCTGTCCTGCCAGCCGCACTTCCCAAAATCCTGGAATTTCTTCAAGTCTGGAGTTTGAACGGAAGAGGGCGCACCATTAAATTCAAGGGGAGGATCGCCAGTCAGAACATTGAATTCGAAGGCTCCTTTGACGAAATGGAGAAACTGGTCGGGATGTTGGAAAAGAAACAAAAGAAGACGAAGAAATGACATCCAAATACGCTCTCGTCATCGCGAACACTGAATACCAGGATCCCAATTTTGCGAAACTTACCGCCCCCGGCAAGGACGCGGAAGAGTTTGCCCAGGTCTTGCGGGATTTGGCGGGTTTCGAGGTCGAGGTCTTGTTGAACGAGGGCGAAAGCAAGACCAGCCGGGCAATCGGGCATTTCTTCAAAGATCGAAAACACGACGACTTGTTGTTATTGTATTTTTCCGGTCACGGGGTGCGAAGCGAACAGGGGCACTTGTTCCTTGCCGCGACGGATACCGAATTGAACATTCTCGAGGCGAGCAGTGTTCCCGCCGAGTTCATCACCAAATCCATGAACGCCAGCCGTTCTCAACGACAGGTATTGATCCTGGACTGTTGCAACAGCGGCGCGTTCGATTATGGCTCCAAATCTGTCGGACAAAGCATGGGAATTGCAATCGCTTTCGAAGGCAACGGATTTGGACGCGTGGTGCTGACCGCCACAGACGCCACCCAATTCGCCTGGGAAGGGGATAGGGTTAGAGGCAATACTCAAAAATCGGTGTTTACGCATTTTCTGATCGAGGGTCTCAAGGGCGAAGCCGATCAGGACGGGAACGGGCGTATCACTGTGGATGAACTGTACGATTACGCCTACGAAAAAGTTGTCCGTGTCACGCCGAAACAAACTCCGAGCCGGTGGGCTTATCGCGAGCGCGGTGAGATTATCCTCGTCGAAAATCTGATGCATCGTAACGTAAAACCTGTTCCGCTTTCGTCCGGGCTGTTGGATTTATTGTCGCATCCCAATCCAAAAGTGCGAAAAGATGGGATCGAGAAATTAATCGCCCTTTTGGACGGCGGAAATTTGGGCTTGATGCGGTCGGCGCAGGAGAAACTGCAGGATATTGCCGATACCGATGACAGTTATCAGTTGCGGGAATTAGCCGGGAGAGAACTGAGGAAGCGCGGTTGGACGGGACCGATTGGTGCAACTCCCGTCGGGCCAAAAAGCCCCCAGCCTTTTTTCTGGTTCAATGCGAAAATTGTCACGGGAATTACGGTCGCTTTTTTGGTCTTATTCCTGGGCGCCTGGGGAATCTACAAATTACTGAACGCTGTCCCACCTGCAACGCCCGAACCCGTCCAATCTGTTGCGCCGACAGGAGTGGTGGCTACCAAGCCGTTGCAAACGCCCGCATTTCCGCCGTCTGAACATCCACCCTCATCAATTCCGCCGACGGAAGAGGATCTTTCAACAGGCAAGGACGGAATGCCCTTGATCCTGGTCCCCGCCGGTGAATTCACAATGGGAAGCGACGGCAACGACGCGGATGAACGACCGGTTCACACGATATATCTGGACGCCTTTTTGATTGACAAGACGGAAGTGACGAACGCCATGTACGCCGAGTGCGTGAAAAGTAAAAGATGCAATCCGCCGCGAGCAATCACTTCCATTACGCAGAACGCGGCAAACGACAGTTTCTATTACGGAAACCCCGCCTTCGACAATTATCCGGTGGTCTATGTTTCGTGGATTGACGCCAAGGCATACTGTCGGTGGGTGGGTCGTCGTCTGCCCACCGAGGCGGAGTGGGAAAAAGCCGCGAGTTGGGACGATGAGCAGAAAACAAAACGGCAATATCCGTGGGGAAATACGATTGATTGTTCATACGCTAACTTTTACGGCAAAGGCAACTCGTTGTGCGTTGGGGACACGACGCCCGTCGGGAATTACCCCGAAGGTGCCAGTTTCTACGGCGTTCTGGATATGGCGGGCAACGTCTGGGAATGGATTGCGGATCGGTATGCGCCCGAATATTATGGGATGTCGGAATTCCGCAACCCGATCGGTCCGGCTTCCGGCGATACCATTGTCAGACGTGGCGGCTCCTTCCTGACGGGCAGAGCGGTCGGCATACGCTCCTCGGATCGCGACAATTTGCCGCCGGATAACACGAGCCATAATCTTGGCTTTCGTTGCGCTGTGGACGCTCCGTAATCGGAACTCCGGGATTCCCAAGATCCCGGAGTTCTCGATCCTGCGCCGCATCGCTCATTATGACAAATAACGCCGTTATAATCTTCGCATGACCACCCTCGACCCCGAACGACAAAAACAAGCAAAGCAATATGCCCACATCCGCCGCCGCTTGTGGTTGGTGGATAACGCCTTTAGCGCGGTCTATGCCCTCGCCTGGTTGTTCCTCGGCTGGGCGGTTTCCCTGCGCGAATGGCTGACGACGCTGATCACTGATTACTGGTCACTGACCACTGGTTCTGAGTGGTTCCTTGTCCCCGCCTTCGCCGCCATCTTCGGCGGGATCTATTTTCTCGTCAATCTTCCGCTCAGTTACTATAGCGGATTCATCCTGCCGCATCGCTTCGGTCAATCCAACCAGACAGTCAAAGGCTGGATCGTGGACCAACTCAAGGGAATGGCGGTCGGCGCGCCCCTCGGGTTGATCCTGCTCGAACTGCTTTATCTCGCCCTGCGCGTCACCGGCGACTTGTGGTGGTTGTGGGCGGCAGGCGGGCTGCTCGTTTTCAACGTTCTGCTCGTAAACCTCGCGCCGATCCTCATCATGCCCTTGTTCAATAAATTCGTTCCGCTGGGAGACGAACACAAGGAACTGGCGGAGCGCCTGCTTGCGCTCGCCGAACGAGCCAACACCAAAGTGCGCGGCGTTTTCAAGTTCGATATGTCCAAACGGACCAAATCCGCCAACGCTGCATTGACCGGCATCGGCAACACGCGCCGCATCGTTCTGGGCGATACGCTCATCAATGAATTCTCAACCGATGAGATCGAAACCGTACTCGCACACGAGTTGGGACATCACGTCCACCGCGACATTCCGTTGTTGATCACAATGGGAGCGGTGGGGACGACCCTCGGTTTGTATCTTGCTTCGCTGGGACTGAATTGGGCAATCGTTTATTTCGGTTTCAATAGTGTGGCAGATATCGCCGCTCTTCCCGCGTTGGGGATCATCCTCGGCGCGTATGGATTGGTGACCATGCCGCTCGGGAACGCGGTATCCCGCTGGAGGGAGGAAAAGGCTGACGAATACGCGTTGCAGGCTACGGGTAAGGGCGAAGCGTTCGCATCCGCGTTTACGAGACTGGCGAATCAAAACCTCGGCGAAGTGGATCCTGAAAAATGGGTGGTCTTCCTGTTCTATTCACATCCCCCGTTGGGCGAACGGATCACGAAAGCGCGCAATTGGAAGGCGGCGTGAGCCTACTTCACCTGCGTCCACGATTTGCGCTGAATGAGGATCGGGATCAGGACGATCAATGCAATGACGCCTCCCATGGCAACGATGCCATCCGTGGAACCGACTTCCGAGCGGTCTTCCTCTACCGGCGGGGAGGGAGTGGTCTGAAAAATGAGCGACGCGGCAGTCGAATGTTTCTCGTTCGATAAGTTGACGGTGTAGGTCACTGCCGCGCTGAAGAGGGCAATGCCCAGACTGATCGCAAGGATGACGACGAAACGGGGAAGTCTTTTCATAGGGCGGTTGAAGTATAACATGCCGCCCGGCTGTTGTACCCGATATGCTTTTGCAGTATAATCGCCCCCGTTGCTGGCGGGGAACAGTGACGCGAGGAGATGAGTTGAACCTTCGTACGCCTGATTTTATTGAAGTTTATGTAAACTCGTCCCGGTCGCATCGTTGATGATTGGGACGAGTCTGTTGTTTGCGTTTTACCGGCATTTGTGCGATTGGATCGGGTTTGACGATTTTTTTGTGCAAGGAAAGTTCATGTTTCGGGTTTGATTTAGTATAATTTTGCGCGATCTTCGCGAAACAAATCTTGTAACAGGAGACTGCATGGTCAGGAGATTATTCGAATGGGTGATGAGCCCAATGGGGTGGATTGCCGTGGTCATCGTGGCGTTGTCCGTGTTCAGCCTTGCCGCCTTCGGCATCTATCGGTCGCAACAAGCGCTCAAACCGCAGCCCATCCAATTCCCGCACAACCTTCACGTGGGATTGGGCGTCCAATGTCTGTATTGCCATCCCGGCGCCGCGCGCGGACCTTCCTCGGGACTGCCGACGATCAATAAATGTTGGGGCTGTCATCAGCAGATCGCAAAGACGCAGACGAGCGACAAATTGAAGCCCCTGCGCGATGCGATGGCGAGCGGCGCGAATTTCGTCTGGGTGCCTGTTGCGAAAGTGCCGGACTTCGTGCATTTCAACCATCGTCCCCACATTGCCGCAGGCTTGAACTGCGAGAACTGTCACGGCGACATGAGCCAGGTGGAGATCGCCGAGAATCCGCAGGTGATGAACATGGGCTGGTGTTTGAGTTGTCACAAGGAAAGAGCCGGCGGCGATGAGGAAAAGTTCATCAAACTCACCGACTGCGGAACCTGTCATTATTAATCCGGGTGAGAGAAGGAAGAGATTATGAGCAAACAAATTTCCCGGCGTGATTTTCTCAAGTTAGCCACTGCAGGCGCGGCGACCACGGCGGTATTGACCGGTTGCGGTCCCGCTTCGCGTTACGTGGAACGCGAACCGTACCAGAGGATGCCCGAGTACACCTACAATGGCTTGAGCACGTATTACGCCACCGCCTGCCGCGAATGCGCGGCAGGCTGCGGACTCGTCGTCCGCACCATGCAGGGACGCGCCATCAAAGTGGAAGGCAACGCGAACAACCCTGTCAACCTCGGCAAGACCTGCGCGCGCGGGCAGGCGACCTTGCAGGGCTTGTACAACCCCGATCGCGTCGAAAATCCCACCAGGCAGAATCGCGGCGCCGCTCTTTCCGGGGATGCGCTGGAGTGGGACGCCGCGATACAAATTATTTCCGACGCGTTGAAGAACACCGACCCGGCCGGCATCGCCTTCCTGATGGGGATGGCGCCGGATCATCTCTTCGACCTTGTGTCCGATCTCGCCAAAGCGATCGGCGCGCCCGCCCCGCTCCGATTTGGCGCGCTGGGCATGTTCGAAGCGCGCGCCACCCTGGGCAGGGCGGCTGAGACCATGCTTGGCAGGTCCGCCATGCCGTTCTTCGATCTCGCCAACGCGGACATGGTCCTTTCGTTCGGAGCGAACTTCCTCGAGACCTGGCTTTCGCCCGTCGCCTTCACCCGCGATTTCTCGAAGATGCGACGCGGCAATCCCAAGCGACGCGGGTACTTCATCCAGTTCGAGGCGCGGATGTCGCAAACCGCCTCCAAGGCGGACGAATGGATCCCGATTCGCCCCGGGACCGAGGGCTTGGTCGCGCTTGCGATCGGCAGGCTCGTCGCCGAATTGAAAGGCGGCTCAGTTCCCGCCTCGTTCTCCTCCGTTGACCCGTTGGAGGTCGCCTCCACAGCCGGGATCAAGTTGGAGACGCTCGAACACGTCGCCCAGTTGGTCGTCGGGTCGCAAGCCCCGCTTGCCATCCCCGGCGGCGCGGCGCTGGGTCAATCAAACGGACTTGCGACAGCCGAATCCGTTTTGGCGTTGAATGCCCTGTTCGGCAATTTCGGAATCCCCGGCGGCGTGTTCCTCTCTCCGCTCTCGCCGAACCAGGATGCCTATCACCGTCCCGCCAGCGCGCGGGAAATGACGGACTTTATCGCGAAGATGGAGGACGGTACGATCAAGGTCTTGTTCGTGCATGGCGTCAACCCGGTCTTCGAACTGCCCGCCTCCCTAGGTTTTGCGGAGGCGCTGGCTACCGTGCCGCAGGTGATCTCGTTCGCCACGTTCCCCGATGAGACCGCGCTGGCGTCCGATTACATTTTCCCCGATCATCACGGTCTCGAATCCTGGGGCTATCAACGTGTTGTCACCGGCTCCTCGCAGCCTGTCCTTTCGGGCGCGCAGCCGGTCGTCTCTCCTTATTTCAATACCCGCGCCACTGCGGACGCGCTGATTGCCGCCGCGCAACTGGCAGGCGGGAAATTTGCCGAAGCCATGCCCTTTGCGGACGAGGTTGCCTTTTTGCAAGGCAAACTGGCGGCGCTCGTCGGCGAGCCGGATGGTTCCTTCTTTGCGCCCGAGATCAACACGTTTACCGCCTACTTCCAACAACATGGCGGCTGGTGGATGACCGCGCCGGCGTTGTCGTCCCCGTCCGCTTCCAACGCGCTGGCGAGAACGGTGAGCCCGGGCGTCGCCGAGTTCGCAGGGAACGGAGAGTTCTTTTTCCTCCCGTTTGTCTCGCCGACTTTGGCTGATGCTGGCGCGAACAAGCCCTGGCTGCAGGAACTTCCCGACCCTACGACGACGGTCATGTGGAACACGTGGATCGAGATGAATCCTCAGACTGCGCAGGTGATGGGCATTGACAACGACGACGTTGTGGAGATCGTAAGCGAGGCTGGGAGGGTGGAAGCGCCCGTTTACTTGTACCCAGCCATTCGTCCGGATGTGATCGCCATGCCGTTCGGGCAGGGTCACACTGCCTATGGTCGGTTTGCCGCAGGGCGCGGCACGAATCCCGCAGATGTCCTGGGTGTGCGTTTCAATGAAGCGGGCGATCTCGCTTTTGCGGGAATGAAGGTCGAAGTTAGGAAGACCGGCAAGAAACCACAGGTTTTGTCCCGCCTCGAGAGCCGTATCGGCGTGTACGGCGAAGGCATGGGCGAGGAGCATTGATTATGACGACTGAATTGAAAATTCCCGAATATAAATTGGCTGAGGAGGAATCCGGCAAGTGGGGCATGGTCGTTGACACGGATCTTTGCACGGGTTGTCAGGCTTGCGTCGCCGCGTGCGCGATGGAGAACAACATACCTTATGTCGGTGAGGAGGATGCGGCTTACGGTCGTTCGATGCATTGGATACGCACGGAGCGGTTCTGGGAAGGCGAATATCCCGAGGTCAGGATGACCGATTACCAACCCATGCTCTGCCAGCAATGCGGACACGCTCCCTGCGAGCCGGTCTGTCCCGCATTTGCCACGGTGCATAGCCAGTCTGAAAAGTTGAACCTGCAGGTCTACAACCGTTGCGTCGGCACGCGTTACTGCGCAAACAACTGTCCGTATCAGGTGCGCTCCTTCAACTGGCGCGATTACCAGGACCCCCGTCTTCGTCCCGAGATCACCATCCTTGCCAACCAGTTCAACCCGGATGTGACCGTCCGCCGGCGCGGCGTGATGGAGAAATGCACCTTCTGCATCCAGCGCATCCACAAAGCGCAGGACCTGGCGAAATCCGAGGGACGCGAGGTGGAAGACGGCGAATTCACGACCGCCTGCGCGCAAGCCTGTCCCGCGAACGCGATCACCTTCGGGCGCATTGACCATCCCGAAACGCTCGTCTCGCAACTGGCTCACAGTTCCCGCGGCGTTCACCATCTCGAAGAATTGGGCACGCTTCCGCGTGTGACCTATCTCAAGGGAGGATGACAATGGCTGACAACCAAAACCGAAACGGCGTCGCTCACGATAACGGCTCGCACGAGGAGCATTTCCGCGAAAAACACCTGATGCTCGACCCGATGCCGCGCGGCAAGATGAACGAGATGGTGATGGATGCGATGCACACCACCTCGTGGAAGTTTTGGCTCGTGTTCGGCATGCTTGCGGCGCTGGTGGCTTACGCCTTGTTCTATAAATGGGGCGTGATGATCCTGGAAGGGCTGGGCGTCGCCGGGGTCAACCGCCCGGCGTATTGGGGCATCTTCCTCGTCAACACCGTGTTCTGGATCGGCATCAGCCACGCCGGAACGTTCATCTCCGCCATCCTGCGCGTGTTCAAGGCGGAGTACCGCCGTCCGTTCACGCGCGCCGCGGAATTGATGACCACCTTCGGTCTCATCCAGGCTGGTTTCAGTATCTTCATGCACATGGGACGCGTCTGGCTTTCGTATTGGCTGATGCCGATACCGAACCAGCGCGAACTGTGGCCCAACTTCCATTCGCCTCTTTCCTGGGACCTGCTGGCGATCACCACCTATCTGCTTGGTTCCACCATGTACCTCTTCCTGCCGCTCATCCCGGACCTTGCGATGGCGCGCGACCGCTCCGACGGCTGGCGCAAGACGTTCTATAAGGTGCTTGCGCTGGGGTTCCGCGGCACCGAGGGCGAATGGGTGCACCTGCGCAACGCGATGAACATCTTTGCCTTCGCGATCATCCCGGTCATGTTCTCCGTCCACACCATCGTTTCGTGGGATTTCGCCATGGCAACCCGCCCCGGCTGGAGTTCCACGGTCTTCGGTCCGTACTTCGTCATCGGCGCGCTGCACTCGGGCATGGGCGCGGTGGTGATGGTGCTGGCGGTCGTGCGCGGCACGATGAAGAACATGAAATACTTCATCCGCCCGGAACACTTCGAAGCCATCGGTAAACTCATGCTCATCATCTCCATGAGCTGGGGGTACTTCTTCTTCAACGATTACCTCGTCCAGTGGTACGGCGGCGACAAATGGACCAAGCAGTTGCTCCACTGGCACGAAGCGGGTCCAATGGGATGGATGTGGTTCGCCATGCTGCTCTTCAATGTAGTGATTCCCTGGGGCGTGCTTTGGAATCGCAAATGGCGCTCCATGCCCTGGCTTCTCTTCACCGTTGGGCTGTTGATCAACGTGGGCATGTGGTTCGAGCGCTACATCATCATCCCGATCTCATTGACCATCAACCGCATGCCGTTCACCTGGCGGCTGTATGAGCCGGGCATCGAGGTCTGGCTTGGCATCGGCACGCTTGCCTTCTTCATCCTGCTGTACATGGCGGCATCCAAGTTGATTCCGCTCATCCCGGTTTGGGAGGTGCAGGAGGGTCAGATGGCGCACTCCCTCAAGAAGTTCGGACGCGAGACGGTTGTCACGGTCAGCGAATTGGAATAGGAGTCAAGATATGACTGCTGAAGAAAAATCCATCCTGGCGGTCTTTGCGGATATTGACCCCGCCGCCGATGCCATCGAACAATTGCGCCTGCTGGGCGTGCACGACGACTGCATGAACGTCATCTCCGGCATCCCCGTCACGGAAGCCATGCTAGGCCGTCCCAGCCAGTGGACGAACGTCCCGCGCCTGGCATTGGGCGGAGCCATCGCCGGTTTCCTCGTGGGCGTGTTTCTGTCGTTCATCACCCCCGACATGTATACCATCCTGGTGGGAGGACAACCCTTCACCCCGGTTCCCCCGGCGGTCATCGTGGTCTTCGAGATGACCATGCTCGGCATGTTGCTCTCCACCTTTCTTGGCGTGTTCCTGGATAGTTACTTTCCATCCTACCGCCCGATGAAGTACATCCCCGAGATCAGCGACGGCAAGATCGCCATACTGATCGAATGTCCGCCGCCCGATGAACAGAAGGTCACGGACCTGCTGAAAAAACTGGGCGCTGAGTCCGTGCAACTAACGGAGGCGCAACACCTATGAGGCTTTTCAAACAACTGTTTGTTGTGCTAGGCACGCTGGTTATATTGCTCGCAGTCATGATGCTGTTCACCTACGACGTCATCAAAGTCGAATGGCCCTCCTTTATGGAGATCCAACCCTCCTTCCGCCCGATGGAAGACCCGCTTCCTCCTCCCGAACGCTCGATCCCGGTCGAAGGACCTGTTTCCATCCCGAACCTGGGCGCGCCCGAAAACCCTGTCGAGGCGGATGAAACGTCCGTCGCGCGTGGCGCGCAACTCTACTCCATCCATTGCCAGATGTGTCACGGAGTGACCGGCGAAGGCAACGGGCAGATCGCGCCCTTCCTGGTGAATTTCAAACCCGCCAACCTGACGCTCCCTGTCGTGCAGGATAAAAGCGACGGGGCATTGTTCCTGACCATCACCAACGGAGTGACCGACCGCATGCCCGCCCTCAACGAAAATCTGACCGTCCGCGAGCGCTGGGACGTCGTTAACTTCATCCGCACGCTCAAGGCAGCGCCATAGGGGAGGAGCCATCCATGAATGATGTCCGAAAAATGATCTATGGAACCCTGATCGGGTTCATCCTCACGCTCGTAGTTTGGTTCAGTATCGTGTACATTTCGTCCTGCGGGTTTTCGTTCACCTGCAACAAGGGCGCGCCGCTGATTGACCGTACGCCGATCCCCACCCTCATCCCTGCCACTTTGCCCGTTCAAGGCTTGGGCGGGGATGCCGCCGCGTTCAACAAATGCCAGATCGCCGCGGTGGACCTGCTGGGCGCGTGGGTGACGGCGGGCGTGCCGGAGACCGACAAATTCACCTTCACGGATGTCAATGGGCAGTCTTGCGAAGCGGTCTTCGCCAGGGATGTCCTGCCATTGTTTACCGAGTCCAATCTTTGGTATCCCGGCTCCTTATCGTGTTCCTCCTGCCACTCCTCTGACCTGGCAAAGGCTCTGCAAAACATGGACCTGAGCAGTTACGCCGGGATTCTCGCCGGGTCGGGACGCGCCAACGGTGAACCGCAAGGCAAGGACATCCTGGGAGGCGGCGTGTGGGAGGATTCCCTGCTATACCAGATGGTCTACGCGCCGAACGGCGAATCGCTGATTGGTCGTCCCATCATGCCGCTTGGGCGCACGGCTGACGTGCCGGACAAGGGACCAGTGATCTTCGCCGGCAGGATCATACCGACCGAAGAGACAGCCGACGCGACAACGACGCCCTCGCCGTAAGAATCAAAGGGACTGGCTCGAAAAAGCCAGTCCCTTTTTCAGCGGAGAGGGCGGGATTTGGATATCATCCTCTCAATGAGGGCGCGCGTCCCCCAAACAAAAACGCCCCACAGACGTGAAGCGTTTTCAGCGGAGAGGGCGGGATTTGAACCCGCGTTCCCTTTCGGGAAACACGCTCTCCAGGCGTGCGCGCTAAACCGGGCTACGCGACCTCTCCAAAAGGCGACGGGATTATACCAGAAATAAGAATATGTCAGTCGCGCTGGTTGACATGCTTATTCTATTGCAGTGTACCCGTAACGCAACATTCATGTTGTGTGGCGAAAGCGAAACCTCGGTCTTGCAGTAATGCGTAAGACGAGTAATTATTCCACGCGCGTAACTGCTCAGGCAAGACCCTAAAGGTCTCCTTTGCAATCAAAAATGCACTTCAAGCATGATGTCTCTGCAAATTCCGCGTTTGTTTTTGCGAGAAAGACCTTTAGAGATTGTCTGAAAACTGGTGTGTAGGCGACGTTCTCTAACGTCGCCCCTGCGCAAGAGAGCGCAGATTACGCTCGACAAGCGATAAAAACAGATTTTTCCTTAAGGGTCTGCGTGCGAGAAGGACTGAGTAGTTACCAACGCCGCGCCCCGATTCACCCAATCCACGAGGATTTGGACTTGAGAAAGTGTCTGAAAACCCTGCCAGATATCATTTCGACGAGCGCTCTCTCTAACGAACGTGAGAGACCTTACCAAGCATCGCTCGGGATAAATCCCGCGAGGAGAAATCCTGTCTTGGCTTGGCAAAGATTTCTCGCTTCGCTCGAAATGACAATGCCGGGTACACGCCAGCCTCACTGCTCGTGCGTTCCAGCCACAGTCATTTTGTGAAAGCCAGTGGCTTGCGGTGGCTGAGCCTGATGTTGTTGGCGCCAATTCCGTGGGCTCAGTGAAAGAAACGCTTTTCATGAAATACTATTTTCCAACCTCACTAATTCCGCCTGATATTCGAAAAACTCAACCCTTTCACACTGCTTATCTCTTTCCTCGCTCGCTTCACGCCTTTTCAGGCATGTCAAATGGATAAAGTCTAGCATAAGGCACGGCAGAAAAATAACTTTTCGGATTGGCTTTGGTGCATGAAAGGTTTGACAAAAGCGGCGTGAGCATGTAACTTTGAGTTTATGCCTAAACAAACAAAGCCACGCCCACGCCAAAAAGCATTA
>JABWAU010000098.1 GCA_013360875.1 Anaerolineales bacterium
CTGGAACCTCCGCTCCCGCTTCCACCACTGCAGGCTTGGGTTTCCTGAAGCGGTTGATCATCATGCGCCCGAAATCCATCGCCACAAGGATCGCCATCGGCACGAGAACGGCAGGGATGAAGAATTTGTAGAACAAATTGACGTAATAAACGATCGGGTATTTTTCGGGCGAGGGGATGTAATGCGACATCCACGAATCCGGGAAGTTCGCGGTGGCATTCGGGTGGCAGGTCTGGCAGCGCGCCAGCAGGTTTTCACGCGTGGCAAGCCCCTTGTTCGGGTCGTCCGCGCGGGTAATGTCGTGAACGCCGTGACAATCCGTGCAAACCGGTTTATTCGTCGGCTGGTCGGGAAAGGTTTTATCGAAGATGACGACGGTCGTCCCGTGGAAGTCCGCCACGTAGGTGTCCAACACGGCTGTGGAAAGACCGTATTTCTTCATCAAGGCGTCGTTCGTGTGACACTGGGCGCACAGGAACGGCGTGCTGTTGCGGAAGGAGGCGGTGGTGGGGCTTTGAATGTTGTGGACGCCGTGACAATCAATGCAGGTCGGCACATCGAGGTTGCCCTCCTGCGTCAGGGCGTTGCCGTGTACGCTGTTCTTGTAAGCGTCAAAAATGGCGCTGTGACACTGGGCGCACGTCCCCGGAATGCGGAGGCGGGCATAAGCCAGCAGTTCGCCGGTGTTCCTGTTCGTAAGTCGCTGCTGCGCGTGAGGGTTATGGCAATCCGAACACACCGCCGCGTTGTCGTTCCCCGCGGCAAGCGCCTTCTGATGCGCGCTGTCCAGCGTCAGGTTGAATTGTTCTTCATGGCACTGCTTACAGGATGTGTAATACTTCACCTTCACTTCGCGCAGGGTCTCGGTGGTGCGTTCCGGGTGCGGGAAGGTCCTGATGTCGGAGTGACACGTCACACACTTCAATCCGTTTGCGCCATGCACGCTGATGTCGTACGCGGTGGAGTCAATCGTCAGGCGCAAAATCTCGCCGCTCTTCAACTCGACGCTGAGCTCCGCGTCGGAATGGCAGAACAGGCAGGAACTGTTTTCGATCTGCACGGGCGGGGAGGACGCAACCGCCGCTTCATGCCCCGGACCCAAGCCTGCTTCGGCTTCCGAAAAAGCGACTCCCAACCCGGCGAGGAGGAGCGCCGTTAATCCTGCCACCATAACAATAAGGGATGGGCGCAATCGCATCACTTCTTCGCTCCCGGCCTGGCTTTCGTCACGGATCCCCCGGTCAGGCGTTCATACTCCTTCTCGTGAAACGTCCGCATTTCCTCCTCGCTGAGCCGACCGGTAAACATGCTCAGATTCATCCGCTCCACGTGGACGTGATATACGTGCCAAACAATGATAAAGATGGCGATGACGACCGCTTCGGTGCTGTGCGCCAGTTTCGCCGCAGGCACAACCCCGCCCGGCAGGAAACGGGTGAACTGGATCGGGAACCAGATGACGAGCCCGCTGATACCCATGATCAAAATCCCGAAGAAAATGAACCAGTACGTCACCTTTTGCTCGAAATTATAACGACCGAACTTCGGCTTGTCGCTGCGCAGGAACAAAAGGTATTGGAGCATGTGCCAGGCGTCGCGCACGTCCTGCCAGGTGGGCAATAGGTCTCCGGGCAATCGCCTCTTTGCCATCAAATAAACGATGCGCCCGAAATGATACAGCGCTTCCAGCATCAGCACGATCGCGGCGATGTGATGGATCTGCCGGATCAACTCCACGCGGTCGGGCGTCGAGAGCAGGTCCTGGCTGATCGCAAGATCGCGATATTTCTGCGGCAAGCCCGTCAACAGCAGGACCAATCCGCTCAACAACAAAACGGCGTGTTCCCAGCGCTGGGCGACGGTAAAGCGCGGGAAGGTTCTTTCGTGTCGGACAGCCTGTGGAGGCGTTTTGGTCTTTCCGCTCATGGCAGGTTCCTCCTCACGCGGTCAACGGTGGCGCGAACGATTTGCAAAACGACGTAGATGACGCAGACCCATAATACAAAGGGCGCGAACAGCACATAGAACCTCTCCACGTAAAACAAGGCGGGAGTGCGTTCGAGGCTGATCTCGTTATGCCCAGTCCAGGCGTCGGTCCAGTTCGGACCCGCATCCGGATGGCACTGCTGACAGGTGGCAAGGAGATTATTCGGATTCACCCTCGATTGCGGGTCGTCCGTCGAGCGTATGTCGTGGATCCCGTGACAATCGGAACACACCGCGCTGTCGTGCCAGATGGTGGGCCACTTCGCCTTGTAGACGGAAATATCCACGCCGTGCCAGGAATGTTTGTAGATGCTGTACACGTCGGCCGACAACCCGTATTTGCTCATCAACTCTTCATTGGCATGACAGCCCGCGCACAACTCCGGCTCCGCCACCCGGAACTGCGCCGTGCGCGGATCCTGAATGTTGTGAACCCCGTGACAGTCCGTGCAGACCGGCACATCCGGGTTTTCTTCAACCATCAACGCCGCGCCGTGCACGCTCTGGCGATAGGCGTCAACGATTTCGGTGTGACATTGGCGGCAGGTTTCCGAGATCATTGAACGAGGTTCATCCGGCGGGCGGACGTCGTGCGCGCCGTGACAGTCCGTGCAGATGGGCGCGTCGAGGTTGCCAGCCTCCGCCGCCTTCGCGTGCATGCTGTCCAGCGCTTTTTCATAGTTCAGCGAATGGCATTTCTCGCAGGTCTGGTAATAGGCGCGTGATAGTTCCCGCGCGCTCTGGTACTTCAGCTCGGGATGGGGATACTCCGTTATGTCGTTATGGCAGGCTTCGCACTCGATCCCTTTTGCGCTATGCACGGAATGATCGAGGGCATCCTGCGGGATGTATAACGAGAGTTCCTCCCCATTGGGCAGGGTGATGGACAGGTCTGGATTCCCATGACAGGACAGACAGTACTTCTCGGTCTCTTGGGCAGGGGGCTCGGCTCCGGCGGGGGAAACCAACCACAAACTCAACAGCAGGATGAATGCGCCTGCCGCGCTCAACCAGAATGTTTGACGATGCAGGTTACGCCTTGTCATCTGCCTGCGCTCCTTTTTTTCTTTTGTTCCTTTTGGGCGGGGGGACATCGCCGTTCTCTTCGGCGGGCGGTTCGGGCGTCTCTGCCACCAGTCCCAACTTGCGGAGCAGGTAGGAGATTACGAACAGGATTGCCAGCGGCACGAGACAACGCAATATGAACAGCAGAGCCACAAAGACCGGATTGGCAGGGGTATCGTTCATTGCTTCTCCCTCCACGGCGGGTTGTTCCAACCGCTCGCAACGAATGGATTAGGCATTACATCTCCAAAAATGATGGTGGAATTAATTGAAGATAAGTATAACTTAAATGCGGCGCGGGACAATATTGACGAATGTCATCAATTTAACCTAAACGGCGGAATCCATCAGTTCCGCCGTTCAAAGTATCGTTCGGGATACGCTTACGCTAATGATCTTGTTTTTCAAAGAGAGGCAGGAAGCGGACAGCCAGGGTCAGAACGGTCAACGCGTAACCAATCACGAGGATACCCACGCCCCACTCGACCGGCGCGGGGGAGTAACTGCCTATCGGAAGTTCGAAGGTCGTGCCGGGCGAATAGGACAACGGGACAAACAACCCGCCGACCGTCACGTTCCAGCGATGGACGATGATTCCCACCATCGCTGAAGCCGCGCCCACCACTGCCGCGGCAGGATTTTTATTGAAGCGCGGCGTAAGGAACAGGACCGCCGGAACAAGGATGCCCAGAATCACCTCCCCAACCCAGAAACTGAACGAGTAGGGAGTCTGTTGTTGCAGGAGGGAGAATGCTTTACTGACGCCGGGCGTACTTCCATAGTAGGTCACCGCCGCCAAATCCCAAAATTTGATGTATCCATAGATCAGCAATCCGACGCCGCTGAAGCGGGTGATGATCCGCAGGACATCGTGCGGAACCGTGCGTCTGCCGATGATCCATTCCACCACGTACGCAACCGCCACTGTCACAGAGGGACCCGCTGCAATGGCGGATAGCACGAACATGATCGGCATACTGGGCTTGAACCAGATCGGGCGGGATTTGATCACGCCGTACGTGGCGCCTAGCGACGATTGATGCAGGAGCGAGATCAAAAGCCCCAGTACCGCAAGATACGGCGTGAATTTATGTATGGAATGACCCAGCGCCCGAATGCGGGTCCAGCGGTCGAAGAACTTGGCCTCGACAATCACAGGAGCGAACTCGGCGACCAGGATCATCAGGTAGATCGTGATGCACATGGTCACTTCCCACAAGACCGAGTGCACGTTCCAGAACACCCAGGGATGCCAGAAGCGGTCGGGCCTCCCGATGTCCATCAACAACGTCAGCATGGCGGAGGTGTAACCGGCAAAACCGACAAGCACAGCCAGGCGGATGATGGGTTGCAGTCTCTTGATGCCGAAGATGTACACGATCGCGGACAGGGTGAACGCGCCCGCCCCCAATGCGATGGCGGAAAGGTCAATGGTGATCCACAATCCCCACGGCACCGAGTCGGTCAGGTTTGTGATGACCAACCCATCCACCAGGACGCGTATCGCCGAGTACAGACCGACCGCCAGCAATACAGCCAAAAAGCCCATCCAGATCAGGAACGCCCTGTTGAATGGAAGTCGAAAGGGTTTGCGGGATAACGTCGAGGTCGTCATTTCTAGATCCCTTCCTTTGGCGGAATGTAGTACACGCTGGTCTCCGTTCCAAGTTCATCGCGCAGTCGCAAGGTCGGGTTCGAAGCGACAAGTTGGGAGACTTTGCTGTCCGGATCCTTCAAATTCCCAAACGTACGCGCGCCCACCGGGCAGATGTTGACGCAGGCGGGCGTCGCTTCGCGATCCACGCCGGGGGCGAGACCTTTTTCGAGACCAGCGTCTATGCGATGGATGCAGAACGTGCACTTCTCCACGACGCCGCGCGGACGACGCTCCACCTCGGGCGTTCCCCACGCCGGCGTGTATGGATTCTCTTCATCGCCGCGCGCCTCCCAGTTGAAGCGGCGCGCATCGTACGGACAGGCGATCTGGCAATACCGGCAGCCAATGCAGCGGTCATAATCCATGACCACCAGCCCGTCTTCGCGATGATACGTCGCCTTGACCGGGCAGACCTCCACACAGGGAGCGTTCTGGCAGTGCAGGCAGGGGCGGCTGAGAAAGAACGTATGCCCAGCGGACGTTTTTTCAGGGATAACGACGTTCCAGGGTTCGTCAGGGTTTACGTCATTGGTGGCGGTGCAGGCTCGCATGCAATACTCGCATCCGATACATTGATCGAGGTTGATTACCATGCCCCAATGATATTGCCCGGTCTTCGCGCCGTGACCGGCATAATTTTCGCCCTCCAGTTGTCCCTGCTTCAATTGCCCGAACGGCGAAAGAGGACCGGTCGTAAGCAGGGGCGCGGCGACGATGGACCCGATGGCGGCTGCCGCTACTTTGAGGACGTCGCCCCGAGTCAGTTTGACAACGACCTTCTTCCTCGTTTTCTTATTTCTTTTCTTCTGTGTCGTCATTTTCCTCGACCTCCACAATGCGAATGCGCTGGCTGACCACCCACGCCGCCACGCCGCCGACGATCAATCCCACAATGGACCCCTGGATCAAACCCGTGTACAGGCGGACGGTATTTTGCGCCTCGAGACTTTGGATCGCCTGTTCCTTTTCACTGACCAGCTTTTCCAACTCCTCCGCGCTCAACGCTTCTCCGGTCTGCTCTCCGGACAGTTTGACAATGGTATCGCGGGTATGCACCGTATCCTTGTGACAGTTGATGCAGGCTTCCGAGCCCACCATGAAAGTATGGCCCGTCGCAAACAACCCGCCTGTTGAGGCGGTATGTGACGTGGCGGACATGTGACAATCACTGCATGACAGACCCGAATTGGCGTGTGTGCCGTGCGTAAAGGACGTGCCTGTATCCTTGTGGCAGTTGGTGCATAACTCAGTGACGGTCTCTGCGCGCGGCTCCTGGGAATGTGGGTTATGACAAGCCTCGCAATCCAGGCTGACTTGACCATGTTTACTGGCTTGCCATTCGTCTGTCGTGGTCTTGTGGCATTTGGCACACAACGTGTAATCGGGCGTGATCGGCATTGGGTTGGTGGGATGCCCCTGTTGCATGGGACCGTGGCACGCTTCGCACGCGACCCCCTCCTCCGCATATTCGCCGGTTTCCGAATCAAAGCCAGTTGTATGACACTCCAGGCACGAGACAGTCAATCCCTGCTTTACCCAGTCCTCCTGGAAAATCGGGGACGAAAACGCCTGCGAGTGCAGCGTGCCGGACCAGGTTTCGTGGATGTCCCTGTGGCAAGTCGAGCAGGTTTCCGATGTGGCGTATCCCGTTTCCCCTGGCCAGCCTTGCGCCGGGCTTGGCGCGGCGGATGCGGGTCTGGCAAGACTGATTGCAACACCAACTGCAAGGCAAACCGCGAATACCAGCGAAAAAGTCATCCAGGCTGGTTTTTCGATGTTCATTACGGGTTTTTTCATTGACACATTCTCCTATCCATTGTTTTGTATATATGTAGAACGAAATGGATAAATACGGTTATGTTTGTGAAATTTATCACAATACACTAAGCATATTTTAATTATTTATCCGGTTTTATACAGTGTTGAATATCATAAAAAATACATGATTTACGGGAATACTATCATCCCCACTAATGGATTAAGAAAAGACGTGTCTAATGGTGTGGCTGGTTTTCACTTCGTCGTTGACTGCCCTATTCCATTGGACTCGCTCGTGTACGCGTAAGCCAGTATCTTATTTCGCGCCCCCATGGATATAGAGGCAAGAGATCTGCCCGGTATCCCTTCCCCGCATATTCCTGCATGAAACGCACCGCCTGCTTGAGGACATTCCTGTCATAGACCAGGGGCAATTCCATCAACTTTTGGATTGCCTGATGTGGGTATCCACCCTTCACGCGATGATAAACACGATACTCCAGTTGCCATGCTTCGAGTTCTCCGTAAACAGACAGCGCGGTAAAGAATCCCTGTTGCAAATGACAGGCTTCATGAACGATCAATGTCTTGAGCTTGAGATCTTTGTAAATCTGACCTGCGTCCCGCGTGACCGCAGATAGCCGACCACTGCGCGTCCCTCCTCGCCCATTTCTGCCACGCCGCTAAAAAGCATCTCCAACCAGACGGCATTTTCCATGACCAGCGCTCCCATTAACGATCCACTTTCATCAAACGCGAACTACTCCAACGGCAGAATCAGGTAAACACCCCCATCCCCACTTTCATATAGGATCTCGATGTTTACGATCCCCCGCAAATCATCCACCGAATAGACATGAGTGTACTCATTCGGCTCTATCCACAGAAGATAAGAGTTCTTTCCCGGGACCAACAGCGAGGGCAGATAGGTATCCAATGGAATGACCGCCTCCCCGACATTGGGATGGGCTGTCCTGCGAGGGGAGGACAAACTCACCTGCCAGGTTTGAACAGCCACCCCAGCCGGATAATTACTGAACACCAAATACTCCCCATCCGGGGGATGTGCCAACCAGTAATCAATTGCCTGATTTTCCTCCCAGTCAAGCGATGTGTACCCTGACCCGGCCCGGTGATGAATATCCATGGAGGTTACAGATCGAAATGCGGTCAGACCGGGGGCAAGCAGGAACAGAAAATACAGGGCAACATGGAAAACCGTTTGCATAAATCTGACGGTCGTAATTTTGAATGAAAGGATGGCCTCGATCGTTGACGTCAACAACACCGCAAGCGAAATGAAAACGGGGGATACAAACCTGCTGTCAAGCGAATTGAACGAGGATAAACTTGCAATGGCAAGGAGAAATATCGTATAAACGACGCTGAACAAGAATAGCGGGGCTCGAACGGAATGAACCTCCGCCGTTTTTTTGCGCACTTTCCAAAGAACCAGACCGCTGGCAAGGATTCCCAGCCAGAGCGCCCACATGCCAAACCGCAGGCGGACGGGGTGACCATATAATTCCGATTCTGGAATAAACCAGGACAGGATCGAAAAATTGAATTGATACAGGTTTTCGAGGAGACTCGATGACCCGCCCCGCACAAGCGCATCAGCAGGAAGTCCGACCAGCCAAATCCCAATGGGAATGATCGAAAAAAACAACAGAAAGGACCTTTTCACCTTTTCCCGGATCGTCGTTCGTGAATGGAAGAAAACAACCCAGGCGCAGGTGAACAGCACCGTGATTCCGATATAGCGCTGCAACATTGCCAGCGCGCAAACCAGGGTCATCAACCAGATCGTTCTCCAACGACCGCCGACGATGTATGCATCACACAGATACACCATGCTCAACGTCAAGGCGATGAACAAATAATCCGACCCCACCGTCTGGAACAACCAGGTAAATGCGACACCGGTCCCAGCGAGCGCGTTCCCGATCAAAGCCAGCGCAAAATTCCGTGGGAAAATGCGCCAGAATAACCAGGCTGTCAGCATGGCAAGCCAGACAAATGTGAGCAATTGCAGCACAAGCGCGGCCTGGAGTGGGTCCGACGCGCCCATGACCTGCGCCAGCGACAAGAGAAGAGGATACAACGGGGGCCAGAGAGTGTAGGGCTGTCCCAAAAATGACAGAAACCCCTTCCCCATGGTCAGACTCAAACTTGTAAAAAGATATTCAACAGAATCGCGCGAAGTTCCCAACCCATGAACAGAAACGCTCCACCACAACGCACATCCCCATATCAGGTGAAAGCCAAGCAGGATGAAAAACTTTGACCTGGAGTTGTGGAGATTCATGACGGCACGATTATAAATTACACAAAGGAAGTCCGCAAACGAGGCTGGGAATATGCAGCCGAGTCGTGATTTGATAGAAGATGACAGTCTCTTCGGTTAAAATATCCCGCGGAGTTCACATGCTAAAAATTGCCATCCTTGGAATCGGACAGACAAAGATTGACGAACACTGGGACCTTTCCCTGCGCGAGATTGGAGGTAACGCCGCCTTTGCCGCCATGCAGGATGCCGGCATCGAAAAAGTGGACGCGCTCTTCGTCGGCAACATGCTTTCCCCGATGGTCAGCGGGCAGAACCAACTTGGGGCTTTCTTTTCGGATTGGATCGGACTTTGGGGACAGGAAGCCGTCAAAGTGGAAGCCGCCTGCGCTTCGGGCGCGGCGGCGCTTCGCGCGGGACTGATGGCTGTTGCCTCCGGCGAAATCGACTCTGCGCTGATCGTTGGGGTGGAAAAAATGACCGACAAAGCCGGTCACGACGTCACATCAGCCCTCGCCACCGCGGCAGACGCGGATTATGAAGTGGAGCAGGGCATTTCCTTCGTCGGTTTGAACGCGCTGGTGATGCGCAGGTACATGCACGAGTTCGGCTGGAGGCACGCGGACTTTGCGCCATTCTCGATCAACGCTCACGCCAATGCCATGCACAATCCGTTCGCGCGTTTACACCAAACGATCAATGTGGAGCAGTTCGAGAAATCGAGCATGGTGGCGACGCCGATCAACCTGCTGGATGCCTCCCCCATCGGCGACGGGGCGGCGGCTGTGGTGATCGTTCCGGCGGAGAAGGCGGCGTCAGTGAAGGGAAGGCCCCGGGTGATCGTGGCAGGCTCGGCGTCCGCGACGGATTCGATTGCCGTCCACTCGAGAAAAGACCCCATGTTCCTCTCCGCCGCGTACGAGTCATCCAAAAGAGCGTACGAGATGGCGGGCATTACGAAGGACGATATTGACGTGTTCGAATTGCACGACGCGTTTTCGATCATGGCGGCGTTGTCGCTCGAAGCTTGCGGGTTCGCGGAAAGAGGCAAGGGCGTGAGACTCGGTCTCGATGACGAGATCAGCCCGCAGGGACGTGTGCCTGTTTGCACTCGAGGCGGATTGAAGGCGCGGGGTCACCCGGTCGGCGCGACGGGGATGTACCAGGTTGTGGAGGTCGTCCAGCAGTTACGGGGGGAATGCGGCGAGACGCAGGTGGACGGAGCGCGGGTGGGAATGGCGCAAAATATCGGCGGTTCGGGCGCGACGATCATCACACACATCCTGAAAGCGGAGTAAAATATCCTTACATCCCCCCCATCGAAGCAGCACAAAGATTGCAAGGGCATTTTCGTTCGTGCAAAACCATTGAAGCAAGCCGTTAAATCTTTTATACTCTAGGGGATGGAAAGGAGTTTTTCCCATGTCTGAAAAACGGAAAAAGGACCGCCGTGAGTTTACTTATTACATGCAGGTCAAGGACGATACGACCAAAAAGATCATCGGCTACCTTTCTGACATCAGCACGGGCGGTTTCAAACTGGATTGTCCTCAACAAATCCCTCCCGGGCAGGATTTCCGCCTGCAAATAGACCTGACCGCGGATGTGGCGGATAAGACCACGATGGTGTTCATCGCGCGCAGCAAGTGGTGTCGTCCGGATCACATTGACCCGACCTCCTACAACGTCGGTTTCGAGATCGTCAACATGGCGCCCAGCGACATGATGATCTTCCAGCGCATCTTCGAGAAATACGGTTCGGAAAATGCCTCGAAGAGAAAATCCGACGATTATCTGTGGAAGTAAGGATGGTTCGTCCCCATTCGGACGGGCGGTTTGACCGCCCGTTTTTCATTGTAAAATTGGGAAGATGAAATACAGAACATTGCGTTACATCGTTCGATTTTTTATGAGGTTCATCGCGCGCATCGAAGCGCCGGGGTTGGAGAACTTGCCGCAGGGAAACCTGATCGTGGCGGCGAATCACTTGGGCAGGCTGGATACCGCCGTTTTGATGTGCCTGCTCGACCGCGAGGACATCATCATGCCGATCGCGGAGAAATACAAGCGCCATCCGATATTCGGGGCGATGGGGCGCGCCGCGAACGGCATCTGGTTGAATCGCTTCGAAGCGGATTATTCCGCCCTGCGGAAAATTCTCGAAAGGATGCAGCAGGGAGGTTTGCTGGTGATCGCGCCGGAAGGGACGCGGTCCAAAACCGAGGCGCTACAAAAGGGGAAGCCGGGTGTGGCCTTCCTGGCGGGCAAAAGCGGATACCCGGTCGTGCCGGTGGCTGTCACCGGGACGGAGGATCGAGTAATCGTGGAAAACTTGAAACGGTTTCGCCGCTCGAGGATCACGGTGAAGGTGGGCGATCCGTTTCACGTCCAAATCCCCAACGGGAGAGGACGCGAGGAGGCGATGCGCGCGGCGACCGATGAGATCATGTGCCGCATCGGCGCGATGCTTCCTGAAAAGTATCGCGGGGTGTATGCAGATCATCCCCGCTTGACGGAACTGCTCGCCGGACAATAACCATGCTCCGCATCCTTCGCTTTCTCATTCGCGTTTTACTCAAACTCATTGCCCACTTCGAGATACGCGGGAAGGAGAACGTCCCGCCCACGGGCGGCATGATCATCGCCGCCAACCACATCGGGATCCTCGATATCGTCATGGTCTATTTTGCGATAGATCGTACCGATCTGTTCATCCCGGTTGCGGAAAAGTGGGAAAAGATCGGTTGGATTCGCTGGATTGGAAGACACTTGAATTTTCTATTCGTGGACCGTTTCAACCCAGACCTGAAAGCCATGAGAAAAATGATCGCTCTCATGGAGGAGGGAAAATGCCTTGTCATCGCTCCGGAAGGGACGCGCTCACGCGTCGGCTCGTTGATCGAGGGTAAGCCGGGGGTCGCCTATCTCGCGGCGCGTTCCGGGTTCCCGGTCGTCCCTGTGGCGATTACAGGCACGGAGGATAAGGTAATACTTGCGAACGTAAAACGATTGCGAAAATCCCACATCACGCTGACAGGCGGGAAGCCTTTCATCGTTCCCCCATTACCCAAAACCAACCGTGACGAAGCCCTGCAAAAATATACCGATGAGATCATGTGCCGCATCGCGGCGTTGCTGCCCGAAAGGTATCGCGGCGTGTATGCGGCACATCCACGCGTGAAGGAAATACTCGAACAAGAATTGAGGCTCCCAAATGTCGAAGATCAACACCCCAACGCTCGAAGAATGGAAGAGACTGTATGATCTGATGGCGCAGGTCAAGGAATTGGCGCCGTGGGAATGGATGGAGGAAAGCGACATCTTTGGAATCCAAATACCCGAAACCGGGGATTTGGGCTTTGTCAGTGTGATGGGGATGTTGGGCGAGCATTTTGCCGTTGCCGTCTATCAGGGGGCAAAGGGATTGGGCGGATTTTGGAATATGCACTCACTGGGTCCCAAACTCACACCTGAATTCGCCTTGCAAGTACCACAATTGCAGGCTTCCTTTGAGGACCGTGATCTGATCGCCAAGGAAGACCGCGAGGTGATGAAAAAACTGGGGCTGAAATTTCGCGGCGTGAAAGCCTGGCCCCAGTTCCGCAGTTATCGTCCGGGGTGTTTTCCCTGGCTGATCGAGGGGGACGAAGCGAGGGTGCTCATTTGCGCGCTGGAACAACTGCTGGAAATCGCGCCGCGCTTCAAGGAAAACCCGAAACTCTTCACGCCGACCAAAACCGAGCACGATTATCTCGTACGCGTGAAGAAGGATGGAGCCTGGGAAGACACTGTAAAGCACGTCACCTTTCTTGAGGAAAAAACGCTTGACCTTCTGATGAACGAGGAAGCGCTGGAATATCTTCGCACTTTGATGCCGGGCAAGTTGACGCTCGAAATTGACCTCTATATGATGGAAGAACCGGTTCAGGAAAAACGCGGGGAAAGGCCGTATTTTCCTTTCATGCTGATGCTGGTGGATCACGACAGCGGCATGATCCTGAGCGTTGACCTGCTCACCCCCCTGCCGTCCATGGACGCCATGTGGTCGGAAGTTCCCGCGGTCGTCGTTGAGAAACTGGCAGGGGGATTTCCTCCCAAAGAAATCCAAGTGAAGGATGATATGGTGTATGTTCTTCTTCGTCCGGTTGCAGAGGAGGTGGGCTTCAGCCTCAACAAAAAATCCCGCCTGAAGATGATTGATTACGCCAGGAGAGAATTGAGGAATTTCATGGGATTGAGAGGTGTTTGAGGTACGCCTTGAAATAAGGCAGGGATCAAATTAGAGCACTACCCCTTCCCCCCTTCTCAAAAACTGACCCATTCCGCGTTTGCCCTTCCATTCCTCGCCATCCACGATCAACCGTCCGCGCAGGAAAACCTTTTCGGGGTAGCCTGTCAACTCCCAGCCCTCATACAGGTTGTAATCAGTGCGCTGGCGCGACATGGCAACGCCATATTTGACTTTCTTCTCCGGGTCCCAAATCACGATATCCGCATCGGAGCCTTCGAGCAGCGCGCCTTTACGCGGATACAAGCCAAAGATCTTCGCCGGGTTCGTACACATATAAGCCACAAATTGGTTTGCAGTAATTTTCCCCGCGCGCACGCCGGTCGTCCATAAGACCGGCATACGATCCTGGATGCCCGGCAGACCGTTGGGAATCTTCGTAAAGTCGTCCCTCCCCAACTCCTTGCCGGGGATGGCAACCTCGCTTCCTTCATAGACGATGGGCTGGGTCCCGTCAAAAAAGAACGGGCAATGATCCGTGCCTATGGTCTGCAAGACCCCCTCCGACAGTCCCTCCCAAAGCCGCGCGTTATCCTCCTTCGTGCGCATGGGCGGCGAACAGATCCATTTCGCGCCGTCGGGCTTTCGCAGGTCGTCAAACGTGAAGAACAGGTATTGCGGACATGTCTCGCCCATCACTTTGATGCCGCGCTCGCGCGCATACTTGAGCATGTCCACCTCGCCGCCCACGTTCATGTGGACGATGTAGGCAGGCGCATCCGCCGCGGACGCCATGCCTGCCACCCGCAGAAGAGACTCGACCGCGCCCCAGGCGGGACGCGTCAACGCGTGCCATTCGGGTGTCCTATGACCTGCGGCTAATGCCTGTTCCGTCAACGTTTCGATAACATCGCCATTCTCGCAATGCGCCATGACCAACATGCCGTTATCGCGCGCAATCTGCATGGCTTTGAAGATACTGCCGTCGTCAATGCGCAGGCGTCCGTTGTAGGCGGTGAACACTTTGAGAGTTTGAATCCCCATTTTCATCAGGGAGGGAATCTCTCTGGCGATCTTGTCGTTGAATTGGGTCAAATTCATGTGGAAGGAATAATCAATCGCGGCTTTTTCGGCTTTCTTCATCCAGATGTCCACGGAGTATTGAAACCCCTTGTCTTCGAGAACGACAAAGTCCATGACCGTCGTTGTTCCGCCGAAAGCCGCGGCTTTGTGACCGGTGTAATGATCGTCGGAGGAGACTGTGCCGAACATGGGCAGGTCGAGGTGCACGTGCGGGTCCACGCCGCCAGGCAGGATCAGTTTCCCTGAGGCATTGATCGCTTGCGCGGAATCAGGCTCAAGTCCCGGGGAGATGCGGGCGATCTTTTCGTCCCGGATCAAAACGTCGGCTTGAAAAGTCGCGGTTGCAGTGACAAGCGTCCCGTTCTTGATCAGAAGTTCCATCTTCACTCTCCTTCATTTACGGACAGCGCGTACAACGAGTCGCCGTCTGCGGCAACGTACAAAGCGCCGGGGACGAGCGCGCCGCCAATCGGCTTCGAAGCCGCGTCAATGTCCGCGCTCCAAACCGCATCGCTCGCACCCGGCATCGCCATCACACACACGATGCGAACGACCGTGGGCCCGCATAAATATGCCTCGCCTTTTTCGCCAACCGCCATCAACCGCGAATTTCTATAAGGGAAGGCGAAATTCCCCGCGAGGCGGCCTTGAGCATCCAGCCAGATCATGCGTCCGTCGCTGAAATCAGTGCCGTAGAACATCCATGCAAGTTGATTCGGTGTGACGCCCTGGTTGACCGGGTTGAGATTGGTGTTGCCGGTGCCTCCGTACACGCCGAGTTCGCCCGACGGGTTGTAGGCGTTGCCCCATGCGAGGTACCAGGACTGACGCGCGGTCGGTTGCCAGATGAGGCCGGCGCGCCCGCTCCACATCCGGTCGGTGCGCTCGTAGGGTCCGGTCGACAGCACGCCCGGGCCGAGGCCGGTGGAGTACGCGCGCGCGTCGTAGTGGTCCCAGCGCACGCCCACGAGCGCCTTCCACTCGGGGGTGAACTCGATCTGGTCCTGCACGTAGATCGAGAACGTGTCG
>JABWAU010000200.1 GCA_013360875.1 Anaerolineales bacterium
GGCTCCCAGCCTTGGTTCTGCCATTCTTATATTGCCGTTCCTTTTGCTCACACTTTGGACACTTCATCCCTCTATTATACACACTCCTTCGCCACTCCCTAAAAGAACAACTCCCCATCGATGGGGAGTTGTTGAAAATGTTACGGCTTGTTGCCGTTGCCTCCGTTTGAGTTCCCTCCGCCGGAATTATCCGAACCGGCGTCTGTATTCGGTCCTCCAGGGTCATTGTTGGAGTTGCCAGAGTCTGTATTTGGTCCGCCGGGATTATTGTCGGGGTTACCGGCATCTGCGTTCGGTCCGCCCGGGTCTTCGTTGGGTCCGCCGGGGACGTCTGTCGGCTGGTTGAATTGGGTGCCGGTCCCGGTCTGGGCGGGAGGCGTGAACGCGTCGTTTTGCCCGTTCTGATTCTGGTTCTGAATCATATTTTGATTCATGTCGCCAAGCATCAATCCATCCTCGACCTGTCGTAGATGAATGCGCAGCATGTCGCGGGTTCTTAGAAGGATCGGCCGCGCGTCTTCCGGGGCGTCGATGAGCAATTGCTGCATCAAGCGGTCCTGGTCCTGCAAGCGGTCGCGGATTTGGAGCATCGTCTGATCGCATGTCGCATCGTCCAGGTCCTTGCAGAGTTGAAGCGCCTGTTGGATGTGCTGCTGCAGCAACAAGGGAGTTTCCTCGGGGATCGGTTCGCCATCTGCCATCAACTGCGCCATCTCTTCAATGCGGGTTCGCGCCATCGTCATCAGGTAGGCAGCCTTTTCCTGGGGGCCGTTCTGGAATTGCAGGCTTGTCTCTTCGCTCCACATCTTCACGGCGTAGAGCGGTTCGTTGGGCAGGTCGTCTTGCGCGGCATAAACGGCTGAGCCGCCGCCGAATAACAGACCGGCGATCACAAGGGTTGAAATCATCAGGTTCATCGCAAATTGTTCCTTTCTGAATGTGAACATCCATTTCTTATGACGATGAACCTCGCTGGCGGATACTGCCCGCCTGAGGAATTGCGCGCGTCCCCGCGCCGCGGCTCCCGGGTCGCGCTCAGGGACAGCTTTAAGCCCTTCCAAATTCTTCTGCAACAGGGTTTCCAATTCGTGTCGATCCTTCATGGTCGTCTCTTTCTTCCAAAAATCTTTCCAGGCTTCTCAACGCCCGGTGTTGAATGGATTTCACCGCGCCGACGGGCTTTTTCAATAATTGCGCGATCTCTTCGTTGCTCCAGTCCTCCAGATACTTCAGCGCGATCACTTTTTGCTGGTCCGGCGTGAGGTCGAGGATCGCCTTGCGCAATTGCGTCTGGCGGATGTTCCTTGCCGCCTCGTCCTCGGGATGGTCTTCGCTCTTTAGCGCATCGTTCAAATCCACCGCGCCTTTTCGCTTGCGATACAAGTCCACGATCCAGTTGTGGGCGATGCGGTACAAGTACGCCTGCAAATGTTCGCGCGGACCCCGCCGCCTTTGGAGCGCGTCCAGGTAGTTGGCGAACGTTTCAGCCACACAGTCCTCAGCCTGGCAGGAATCCCCGAGCAGGCGCATGGCATACCGGTATACGCCGGGGCTGTAGGTGTCGTAGATTTCTGCCAGCGCCTTGGTTTCCAGTTGGGCGGCGCGCTGCAGAAGGTCTGATTCTTCTGGCACAGTGTTTCTCACTTAATATGACGTTGAAGGCTCGATTTGGATACGCCCAGTAATCCTTGAAAATCGATGTCTGGGCGGCTCAAGGATAACGACGATTTTGGAAACGATGGAGTGGTATTTGTTACAATCCGCCCATGACCCCCTTCCCATTCACCTCCCGTCGTTCGCCCGTTTACTCCCGCCGCGGAATTGTCGCCACGTCGCAGCCGCTGGGGACTGCCGCGGGCATTGAAGTCCTTTCCACGGGCGGCAATGCCGCCGATGCTGCTGTGGCTGCCGCCGCCGCGCTGAACGTCACTGAGCCAACCTCCACGGGCATTGGCGGGGATATGTTCGCTTTGTATTTTGACGCGCAGACTCAGCAGGTGACTGCCTTGAATGGATCGGGGCGCGCTCCTTCCGCGCTGACGCTTGAGCGGCTAAAGCGTGAGGGACTCCTCGCTGACAGTTTGCCATTCTATCATCCACATACGGTGACTGTCCCTGGGGCGTGCGCGGGTTGGTGTGACTTGATCGAAAAGCACGGCTCGCTTTCGATGAGCGACATCCTTGCACCTGCAATTCGACTCGCGGACGAAGGCTTTCCCGTCGCGCCGATCACGGCTCACTTTTGGGCGCGCGGCGCGGACAGGCAGTTGAAGTCCGCGTTGAATGGGCATGAATTGACCATCGAAGGGCGTGCGCCGAAGGCTGGCGAGATCTTTCAAAACAAAGGCTTGGCAAAAACATTCAAACTCGTGGCGGAGCAGGGCGCTATCGGCTTTTACCAAGGCTCGGTTGCAGAAGCAATTGTCGCCGTGATTAAAGAGGCGGGCGGATGCCTATCCGCTGAAGACCTTGCGTCGCATGTATCCACTTGGGAGAGTCCCATCTCCGTTGATTATCGCGGATTGCGCGTGTATGAATGTCCGCCCAATGGACAGGGCATCACGGCGCTGATCGCGTTGAACGTCCTCGAAGGCTTTGACTTGGCTTCAATGGATTTGCTCTCGCCGGAAAAAATGCACCTGATGATCGAAGCCATGCGCCTCGCATTTGCCGATGCGAAGTGGTATGTGAGTGACCCGGCGTTTACAAAGATTCCGATGAAGGAGTTGCTTTCGAAGGAATACGCGAGCGAACGCCGCAGGTTGATCGACCTGAAACGCGCGA
>JABWAU010000099.1 GCA_013360875.1 Anaerolineales bacterium
CCTGCATACTGCGGTTGCCGTGATGACATAAAACGTAGATAGTGGCATCCTTCGAACGCGCGGACTCGGACAACGCGTCCGTGCCTTCGCGCGCCAACCGGCTCATGGGCGTGACCTCGAGCCTGCCATCCGTTAATTTGGCATGGTTCAACTCGTCGAGTTCGCGCACGTCAAGCAGGATGAATTTGTCTTCAGATTTTAGTTTCTCAGAAAGATCGGTAACGGTAATTTCGGGGAACATGATTTATTCCAACGCCTTCGAATACAACCTCTCCGCGTATTCCTTCACCATGCGGCGCGTGGAGAATTGCGGCGTGACGGTCTTGATGGATTCCTTCATGCGGCGTACCCAATCAAGAGGAATATCGTTGATGTCACGGTCATAATACAGCGGAATGATCTCATTCTCGAGTTTGTTGTACAAATCCTGCGCGTCGGCGTGATCCTGCGCCTCGGGCGAGTCCCATTGTTTGTCCTCGCCGATAGACCAGCCGTTCTTGCCGTTGTATGCCTCGCGCCACCAGCCGTCCAGCACGGAGAAATTCAACGCGCCGTTCAAGCCCGCCTTCATGCCCGAAGTGCCGCTAGCTTCCATGGGGCGGCGCGGGGTGTTGAGCCACACATCCACGCCCTGAACGAGGTAACGCGCCAGGTTCATGTCGTAGTCCTCGATAAAGACGAGGCGTCCGCCGGTTTCCGCGCGCTTGACCGTGCGATAGATATTCTGGATGAGTTGCTTGCCCGGTTCGTCGGCGGGATGCGCCTTACCCGCAAAGACGATCTGAACCGGCATGTTCGGGCGGTTGATGATGCGCAACAATCTGTCCACGTCCGAAAGGATGAGGCTGGCGCGTTTATACGTCGCGAAGCGGCGCGCAAAGCCGATCGTCAACACATACGGGTTGAGCAAAACGCCCGCAGAGACTACCTGCACCGGATGGAACCCCCCCATCGTCCAGCGGTCACGGACGCGTTCGCGCAGGTAGAAGTTCATCTTGCGTTTGAGATGTTGGTGGACTTCCCAAAGCGAGTTATCCGGGAGGTCGTCCAGTTTTTCCCACAACTCCGCTTCGTCGAGGTGTTCCATCCAGCCTTCGCCAAAATGCTGATCGAGCAATAATCGCAGGCGGCGCGCCATCCAGTTCGCGGTATGGACTCCATTCGTCACGTGCGTAATCGGCACGTCCTCCACGCGTTCATCCTTCCAGAGGAAATGCCACATCTCGCGCGCCACGTGTCCGTGCAGTTCAGAGACCGCGTTGCGTCCCTCCGAATAGCGCAGCGCCAGAATGCCCATGCTGAACGTCTCGCCGTGTGGCTGCTGATGCCGCGCCAGATCGTAGAATTGCTCGCGGGTCAACCTCAATTGACCCCAGACTGCCGCGAGGTATTTGTCCATGAGCCAAAGCGGGAATTCGTCGTTGCCCGCAGGAACCGGCGTATGCGTGGTGAAGATGTTTTGTCCGCGCGTTTTTTCGAGGGCGGTCTCGAACGGAACGCCGTCCTCGACCAGTTCGCGGGCGCGTTCGAGCGTGAGGAACGCGGCGTGACCTTCGTTCATGTGCCAGACCGTCGGGTTGAGCCCCAGCGCGCGCAGCATACGCACGCCGCCGACGCCGAGCAAAACCTCCTGCATGATGCGGCGGTCGAGATCGGACCAATACAAGCGCGCGGTCAACAGGCGGTCGGCTTCCGAGTTGTTTTCCACGTTCGAATCGAGCAGGTACAGCGGGATGCGCCCAACGCGCGCCTCCCAAACGTGAAGCGCAATCTTGCGGTCGGGAAATTCCACTTCAACCGTAACAGGCTTGCCGTTCTGCATCACCATGTTCACCGGCAGGTCTTCGAACGTCAGCATGTTGTTCAACGCCTCCTGCCAGCCGTCCTCGCTGATGCGTTGGGAGAAATATCCCTGCGCGTACATGAAGCCGACTCCCACCAACGGCAGACCCAGGTCGCTTGCCTCCTTCAAATGATCGCCAGCCAGCACGCCGAGTCCGCCCGAATAGATCGGGAGGATTTCGTGCAAGCCAAACTCCATGGAGAAATAGGCTATGGGATTCGAAGTAAGTTTTGGCTGAGTCCGATGCGTCCACGTATCCTGTTGCGCAACGTACGAATCAAAATCCTCAAAGACTCGCTTATATGAATTCATATAATCCTTGTCCTTGAGGATCTCGTTCAAACGGACGCGCTTGATCTCACGCAACATACGGATGGGATTGTGATTCAAACGCTCCCACATAGCGCGGTCCAATTGCGAATACAGGCGCGTGGCTTCGGGCTGCCACGTCCACCAAAGGTTGTATGCCAGTTCGCCCAGGCGGGCGAGTCTTTTGGGAAGGTCAAACGAGGGAAGTTGTGCGCGGAAATGGTTCATGGCGCACAATGATACCCCAAAAACCTGTTTGGATTTACAATGAATTCGTGACAACCGTGCAGTTATTCGTGACGTGCCTCGTCGCTTCTTTCCACCCGCAAACCGGGGAGGCAATCGTAAGCATTCTCCACCGCCTCGGCATTGACGTGGATTTCCCCCGCGACCAAACCTGCTGCGGACAACCCAACTTCAACGCAGGCTTGCGCGCGTCCGCGCGCCCGATGGCGGAACATACGATCAAAGTGTTCGAAAAAACAAAAGGCGATATCGTCATCCCCTCCGGCTCGTGCGCGCACATGATCAAGCATGGCTATCCTGAATTGTTTCAGGATGATCCCATCTGGATTCCGCGCGCGCAGGCGGTGGCTTCGCGAGTCTACGAGTTCACGGAATACCTCGTGGACAGACTCGGCGTGACCGACCTTGGTGCGCGCTGGAACGGAACACTCACCTATCATCCATCCTGTCACACGCTGCGCGGTATGGGCATTGACCGTCAGCCGCGTACTTTACTGGCAAACGTCAAAGGCGCGACGATCGTGGACCTGCCGAACGCCGAAGAATGTTGCGGCTTCGGCGGAATCTTTTCGATGGAGCACCCCGAACTTTCAGCGGAGTGGTTGAAAAGGAAAATTGCCAATCTCGAAGCAACCAATTCTACAACCCTTGTCGTGACCGAGGCGGGCTGTCGCATGCACATCGCGGGAGGGCTGCACAGGCAGAGAAAAAAGCAGAGGGTGGTCCATATTGCGGAAGTGCTGGCGAATCAGTGAGGAAGCGATCAGTGACCAGTTATCAGTTTAGAGAACGCATTCGCAAATCTCTCGCCGACGACAACCTCCAGAGCGCGCTGGATGCCAACGCCGAACGCCGCGTGAAGGGACGCGTCGCCGCGTTCGCATCCCTGCCGGACTGGAAAGAGAGACGTCAACGCGCCCATGCCGTCCGCGCGGAGATCATCGAGCGCCTCGAGGAATATCTTGAGAAATTCACACGCAACGCCACACAAAACGGGATCACCGTCCATCGCGCGGACCATGCAGGCGAGGCGATTCAGATCATCTCGCAAATTACGCAACACGCGGTACGCAATGGGGAAACAGGTAAACAGGCAGATAGGTATACAAGTAAACACGTATCACGCAACATTCTCGTCGCCAAATCGAAGAGCATGGTTTCGGAGGAGATCAACCTCAACCATGCTTTGGAAAAAGAAAATATCCGCGTTGTCGAGACCGATCTCGGCGAATACATCGTCCAATTGCGCAACGAAAGACCGAGTCACATCATCACGCCTGCGGTGCATCTGCGGCGTCACGAGGTGGGTCAACTCTTCCACGAGAAACTCGGCGTTCCATATACCGAAGACATCCCCACCCTCACGAATATCGCTCGCAAAGTCCTGCGCGAAATTTTCCTCACCGCCGACGTGGGCATCAGCGGAGTCAACTTCGGCATCGCGGAAACGGGCGGCATCTGCCTCGTCACCAACGAAGGCAACGGGCGCATGGTCACAACGCTTCCACCGGTCCACATCGCGCTCATGGGGATGGAGCGCCTCGTCCGTGATTTCGGCGATCTTGCGCTCATGCTCTCACTCCTCCCCCGCTCCGCAACGGGACAGAAACTCAGCGTCTATACCCAAATCATTCACAAACCTCTTCCCCATCAAGGACGCCACATCATCCTGCTCGATAACGGACGCTCGCGCCTTCGCAACTCGCCGCTCAAAGAATCTCTCTATTGCATCCGCTGCGGTGCGTGCTTGAACGCCTGCCCCGTGTTCCGCGAACTCGGAGGACACGCCTACGACAGCGTCTACCCAGGTCCCATCGGCTCGGTCATTTCTGCGGGATTGTTCGGCAGCGAATTCGTCCCGCTCGCGCAAGCCTCATCCCTGTGCGGCGCGTGCAGGGAAGCCTGCCCGGTGGATATTGATTTACCGAAGTTGCTGACGCGTGTAAGAGCGGGGTTGACGCCAGTGAACAGTGATCAGTTATCAGCGAACAATGGCGGGGGATTATCTTTGATGAGCAGGCTTTTCCTGAAGACATACGCCCGCCTCGCAACTCACCCGAGGCTGTTTACCTTCTCCCAAAAATTCGCGGCGCTGGGAACTTTTCTCCTCTCCCCTTTCGGCGATCACGTTCGTTTGCCTGCGTTCACAGGATGGGGTTCTAGCAAGGATTTACCAAGATTTGCGTGGAAGACGTTTAAGGAAAGGTATGCAGGAAAACAAGCAGATAAGTACACAGATAAACAGGTGAACAGATATACAAGCAGGCAGGACAACTCATCGGTCATGGCGCCTACAGCGCCACTTCCTCAGAGTGACATTGACAGAGTAGAGCAGTTCATCGAAGAATTGACCAAAGTCAACGGGCAGGTCGTTCGCGCGACGGCAGATGAAGTGACGAACGAGGTCATTGAATTTCTCCAATCGAGGAATGTCAATCACATCCACCTCGAGCCGAATGTATTGGATGAGAAGGCTTTGCAGGAAGCGGGAATCACCGTCAGCCGCGAAGGCGATGCCGCGCTACGCGTCGGGGTGACGAAGGCTCTTTGCGGCCTGGCAGATACCGGGTCCGTTTTGGAGGCGGATGGAGAGGGAGGCAAATTGCACGCGTCGCTGTTGACTGAAATCCATCTGGCAGTCCTCCGCGAGTCTGATATTTTTCCCTCGCTCGAAAACGCTCTCCACCTGACGCGTGAAACAAGATCCGCCGTCTTCATCACGGGTCCGTCGCGCACGGGCGACATCGAAATGTCGCACACCATCGGCGTGCATGGACCGGGCGAGGTCGTGGTCTTTCTGACGCCGTGATAAAATCCGCAGGCATGAACCGGGAAAAAGCGTTTACATTTTATTTGCTGGCGATCTCATTGCTTGGAATGATTTTCGCCTTCATCGTGACATTTCGTTACGGCGCGGGGCTGGCAACCGACGGCGCGAGATATTTATCCACCGCTGAAAACCTGATCAACGGACATGGTTTTATCGAATATCTCGGCGTGCCATTGACGCAATTTCCGCCGCTGTACTCGATCCTCATCGCAATTGTCGGGTCCGTCACACGGGCGGATGTGTTTGTCATTGCGCAATACCTCAACATCCTGACGTTTGGCCTGACGATCTGGCTGGCGGGAAAGTTCTTTCGTAATTTGTTTCCAGACAATCTTTTGTACGCATACGTTGGGAGCGGAGTCTTCGTCACGTCGGTTTCCCTGCTCCGCATGGCTTCGAATATCCTTTCGGATCTCCTGTTCCTTGCGTTGAGCATTGTTTTTTTGATCGTTTCCACAAACTTCATCGAAAGCCCATCCCGAAGGAATTTGTTAACGCTTGGTTTATTGTGCGCCGCTTCCCCATTATTGCGTTATGCAGGTCTCACCCATATTCTTACAGCATCAGTAATTATTTTGCTGATTCATCGAAGCGAATGGCTTAAGGGAATCCTTCGGGCGGGAATCTTTGGCCTGCTCACAAGCCTCCCGACTTTGCTTTGGATCTACTTTCACAACTATTTACAAACAGGCATTTTGTTTGGCACGCGTCTGCCGCCCAACCCACAGGGCAACCTAGAGACGACCATCGAGAAAGCCGTTCATTGGTTCGTCCCGTACAGCGTCACAGATCGGATTCCCGAATGGCTGATCATCGTTTTGTTGCTGCTCGTCCTCATCACGGGCAATCGCATCGCTGATTGGAGAAACTGGGGAAGACGGATCGTGAATTCGAAGTTTCTTCCCAATCTGATCTTCCTTTTCCTCTACGTGAACGTGTTGATCTTCAACGTCAGTTACTCTGAGGTGCGCTGGCGGTTCATGGATCGCATCCACATCATCCTCCTGCCTTCGCTCCTGGCGATCGGGGTCGTGACGTTCAGGGAATTACTGCCGTTCTATCTGCGGCGGTTTTCGACGAGGACATTGCAAACCGCGGCGTTGATCGTTTTCGTCCTTTGGCTGGCATATCCCTTGAACGGCATCCAGGAAACGCTTCGAAGCGCGTACCACAACGGGGAAACGAGCGAATACAACATCTACAATACCCGCGCACAATACGAATCAGGGATCAGGGAATTTGTCGAGTCGCTGACCATGACGCCCGAGGACAAGGTTTACAGCAACTACGAACCTGTCGCCTGGTTCTACTCGCGCCGCACGATCCTCAAACTCCCGCAGGGACCGGTCAACCCGGAGCCGCCGGATCCCGATGAAGTGCTGAAGAACTATCCCGATTGGCCCGGCGATGACGGCGCCGGCTACGTGATCTGGATGAAGGAACTGGGCTTCAAGGAATACGTTCTTTCACCGGAACAGTTGGCATCGAAGGCAAACTTCGAACTGCTCTTCTTCAGCAAACAGGGCGACGTATACCGCATTACGCCGAAGTGATCTTCAATTGACGTTTCCATTTCACGATGATACAATCCCGCACGCTTCCCTCAAAAGGAAAGAGAGGTGCAGGATACGATCCCGCCCGCCCCCATCGTCTAGCGGCCCAGGACGGAGCCCTCTCAAGGCTCAAACAGGGGTTCGAGTCCCCTTGGGGGCACTAAAACCATCCTCCTCTGAGGGTGGTTTTGTTTTAATGGCTCTTTGGGACTTGGTGGGGTAAAACGCCGTAACAACAGATGACATGATTCCGACAATCTATGGCATCTCTTCGGGATTAACGTAAATGCCTGCCAAAATCTATAACCATTCCATTCCTTCGGAGTTCAACTGCGTAACGTCAGTTAATTCAAACCTTTTTTTCAAATCCACCCGCCCGCCATCACAACCTTGATGTGAGGCATCTGTTTGCGCGCGGCTTTTTCCCCGCGTTCGATTATCCCTGCGCGGCAGTCATCGGGCGGACCGTCCGAATCGAAGGCAAATTTCTCATCGCGATTGCAACAAACGTGTCATCGCCGGAAACTGGTCGAAAGGTATAATGGAGCATGAAAGCCTTCCCGCATGGATCGGATCACCAAGATTGCTTTCACTTTTGCAAGGCGTTGAAGCCGAAAAACCCGGCTTAAAGTAAAATTGATTGGAACCTGCCATGACCAACTTCGATATAAAAAGATATAACAGCATCCACGAAATCGCCCCCGCGACATGGGACCGGATCGCGGCGGGACGCGGCTTTCAAAGTCATCAATGGTATGTCTTTGGCGAAAAAGCCATGGCGGACTGTCCCTCCACCTACCTGATCGCCTGGGATGGAGATACGCCCGTCGGAGGGGCGGCGTTATTCAGGGTGAAAAACGAACCCCTCCCCCTGCCGAAGGTCGCGCGTGAATTCATGTCGTCCGTCCTGAAACGCAGACCCCTGCTCGTCTGCCGTTCCCCCCTGGCGGACACGTCGGCGTTATTGCTGCCCGGCGAACCCCTGCGGGACGAAGTCCTGCCGGCTCTGGCGGGCGCCGCGCAGGAGGAATTCAAAAAGCAGCGTTGTTCCTTCCTCGTCTTCGATTACCTGCTCACCGAACAACTCAAATACCCGTCGTGGCCCCCCGGCTACGAAGCCATCACCGTCTCCGAGCCAGGCACCTACATGCCCATGGCGTGGGATGGTTTCGAGGCGTACCTCGAAGCCGGCAACAAAAAAGACCGCCAGCATTACAAACGCACCCTCAAGGAGACGGCGGAAAACGGCATCGAACTCTCGCGTCACAAGACCGTCGCCGACGTCGAAGCCGCCCTCAAACTGATCGAGAACGTCTCCATCTGGCACGGTTCCGCGCCCAACCCGTGGACGCGCAACCTGCTCGAAAACTTTTCGATGATTGACGGCACCTGGCTCGAACTCCGCAAGGAAGGCAAACTGGTCGGATGCGGCGCCGTCCTGCGGGACAACAAATTCCAGTTGACTTCCTCGCTTGGGCTGGAGGACGACGTCCCCGGCGGATACTTCCTCCTCCTGTACGCCGCCCTGCAGGAGGCGTTCGAACACAAGGTGCGCCTCGTCCGCTTTGGCAGCGGCGCTTATGACGTAAAACGCAGGCTGGGCTTTCATCTCGAAGACACGAACCACGCCATGATCACCATGGCCGGCATCCTGTCGCGCGCCGCAAAGCAACTGGCAACCCAGGAATAAGGGGGGACATGCTCACCGGAGTCCCCCAAACCGCCGCGACGCTTCTCACTGTCCTCCTCTTCTATGCCATGGATTTCATCCTCATCCGCCGCCACGATAAACAACGTCAGGCGAGCGGCTCGGGCCGCGCCTGGGATTTCACGCTGTTCATCTTCCTCACGGTCGCCATCCTCGCCCTGCAACCCATCCTTCTTCCGGGCATCGGTTATCGAACGAACGCACCCTGGGGCTTGATCGTTCAACTCCTTGGGGTCTTTTTGATTCTCACCGCCCTTGCCCTGCACGCCTGGTCCCGCGCCCACCTGCGTCACTATTACGCCGAACGCGTCGAAGTGCAACCCGGTCACCGGGTCGTCGAAACGGGCCCCTATAAACTCATGCGCCATCCCGTCATCACATCCTTCTTCGGCATCGCAGCGGGACTCTTCCTCGTCAACCCCGCGCTGACCACCCTCGCGGCTTTGCTTTACACGCTCTGGGATTTCACCCGCGCCGCGCGCCAGGAGGAGGAACTGCTGACGAAGACCCTCCCCGGCTATGCGGATTATGCGCTTCGGACTCCCCGATTCCTGCCGCGCCTCCGAAGAAACCGATGATTCCCTTTGAGCGTTTCCTCCAACTCCCCGTCGAAGAGATCGCCGCCCTCGTCAAAGCCAGCGGACAAAAGGCGGTCGTGTTCCCCGTCAATGGGACCCGGCGCTGGTTCATGCTCGAACACGCCGACAAGATCGGAAACGACTTCTTCGAAGCCTACATGAACGAATCCATCAGGAACCACGTCCAGTTGTGTTCCATGATGTTCGATCACGGCATCCACACCCTCCTCGTCCCGGTCTTCGGGCGCGAACTCATCCGCCGCGGCGACGAATACACCAAACGCGTTGGCATGGACGGACTCATCCGCACCGCGACCGACAGAAATTACCGCGATTTCTTCGAAGAATACAAGGTCAGAGTGCGTTTTTACGGCGATTATCGCGAGGTCTTGAAAAGCATCGAATTCGAGTCTGTGCTGGGTTCGCTCCACGAAGTAACCAAAGCCACAAGAGACAATACCAGTCACAACCTGTACTTTGGCGTCTTCGCCGACAAAGCCACCGAAACCATCGCCCGCCTCTCGGTGGAACATTACCTGGCACACGGCGCGATCCCCGACAAAGCAACCTTGATCCGAAAATACTACGGTGAAGACCTGCCTCCCGTCAGCCTGTTTATCGGCTTCGACAAATTCAGCGTCTTCGACATGCCCCTGCTGGCGACGGGCGAGGAAGACCTGTATTTCTCCGTCAGCCCCTCGCCTTACATGACCGAACGGCAATTGCGCACGATCCTCTATGATCACCTCTACGTCCGCCGCGCGCCCGAGCCTGACTACACCAGAATGAGCGCGGACGAACTCGACTGGCTGAGACAATACTACCGCGCCAACAAGGACCTCGCCTTCGGCGTCGGTAGATTGAAATTCAACTTGTGGATCCCCCAAACCGGAAACAAACCATGACAGACCTCATCGAAAAACTGATCGCCGAGATAGGACCCGGTCACATGGGAAGCACCGCCTACGATACCGCCTGGGCGGCGCGGCTTGGCGAAATTGACTGGGACATCAGCAGCAGGGCGCTCTACTGGCTTGCCGAAAACCAGTTGCCCGACGGCTCGTGGGGCGCGCCCGCGCCGATGTATTATCACGACCGCGTCATCTGCACCCTCGCCGCCATGATTGCCCTCACCCATCGCGGACGACGCAGCCACGACAAAGTGCAGATCGAAAAGGGCAAACTCGCCCTGGAACGCATCGTGGAAAGCGCCACGCTGGGGCTGCAGTCGGATCCGAACGGGGCGACCGTCGGCTTCGAGATGATCGCGCCAACTCTGGCGGCGGAGGCGGAGCGGCTGGGAATCATAAAAAACCAGGGGGAACGCATCCTGGGGCGGATGTCCGTGCAACGCGCGCAAAAACTGTCGTATCTCGAAGGCAGGATGATCAACCGCCGCGTGACGATGGCGTTCTCCGCCGAAATGGCGGGTACCGACAGACAACACATGCTCGACGTTCCCAACCTTCAGGAAGCCAACGGCTCGGTCGGGTTGAGTCCATCCGCCACAGCCTATTTTGCGACCTACGTCAGGAAAGGCGACGAACCGTCCCTGCATTACCTACGCCAGACCGCCAAACCCGACGGCGGGCAGCCGAACGTCTTTCCCTTCGATATCTTCGAGGTGGCATGGTCGCTTTGGAATTTGAGTTTCATCCCTGGAATGAAGACCAACGAAAAACTCGAACGGCATCTCGAATTTCTGTCCAATGCCTGGGAGCCCAAACGCGGCGTGGCGTTCTCCACCGCCTATTCCGTCAAGGACAGCGACGACTCGGTCATCACCTACAACGCGCTTCTGCGTTACGGAATTGAAAAAGACCTTGCCAGCATTCTTGCATACGAGGAGGAGGAGTACTTTCGCTGTTTCGATCTCGAGGTGAATCCATCCATCAGCGCCAACATCCATATTCTTGACGCGCTTCTCCACGCGGGACTCACCGTCAGAAATTCATCCGTCAAAAAGATCATTGCCTTCCTCAGAAACGCACGGGGCAAAGACCCCTTCTGGGTGGATAAATGGCACATCTCGGCATATTACCCGACCGCCCACGCCGTCATTGCCTGCGCCGGTCACGCCAATGACCTCGTCGAGGAGGCGGTGCAATGGATTCTCAGGTCGCAAAACGCCAACGGCTCCTGGGGCTCTTACATTCCCACCGCCGAAGAGACCGCGTACGCCCTTCAGGCGCTGTCGGTCTGGGACGAAAAAGTTGCAAGGATTCCCAAAGCCGCCCTCAGGAAAGGCGCGCGCTGGTTGAAGGAAAACCTCGACGAACCCTACCCGCCGCTATGGATCGGCAAATGCTTGTACACTCCGCAATTGGTCGTCCGCTCCGCGGCACTCAGCGCGCTGGCGCTGACACAATAAGGACCTATGAAACAATTCTTCGATTCCCTCCTCAACGTCCCCGTCCCGGATCCCGACGACGCGCGCCGCCGCAGGCTGCTTAATATCCTCTTGCTCGGCAACATCGCCGCTGCGCTGGTGGGCTTGCTGGCGATCGTCATCAGCAACCTGGCGACCAACCAACTGGCAAACCTCGAAACGGCTGTATTGCTGGGAAGCACATTCATCTCCGCGCTGGGTTGCTACGGCATTTATCAAATCAACCGACGGATATCCGGGCGTTGGGCGGCGCTGCTCTACCTCCTACTGCTGACCCTGGTATTCACGTTCACCGACACCCCCGATCAACTCTCCAACGGGCGTTCACTCTTTCTGTTCACGCTTCCCATCGCGATCTCCAGCCTGATCCTGCTGCCCGAGGCGAGTTTCCTCTTCGCCTTCATTTCGGGAGGCATCGTCTCGGGACTTGCCCTGTCCATCGGTCAGGCGGCGAACGTTTTTGCAATCATCGGCTTTTTCATGCTGGCGCTGGTCTCGTGGCTTTCGGCGCGCAGCCTGGAATCCGCCCTCAGGGAACTGCGCACGATCAATGCCAACCTCGACCAGGTCGTCACCCAGCGCACACAAGCCCTGGCGGAATCCCTCGCCCGCGAACGTATCGAAGCCGGCCGCAACCAGGTGATCCTCAATTCCATCGCCGACGGGGTGATCGTCTTCGACAAGGACTGGAACGCAACCATGGTAAACCCCGCCATCCGGGGAATACTCGAACTTTCTCCCGAAGTGATCATAAATCGCAACTTCCGCGAATTGATCGAACACCCGAGGCTTTCCGAAAGCGGGCGCAGGTTGCTTCGATCCATGATCGAACACGATACCCAGCCGCTCAGTTTTCGCATCGAATGGGGCGATAAGACCCTCTCCGTCAGCGCGGGGCAGGTTTACGAAATATACGAGAACGGCGAAGCCAACATAGGCACCGTCGCCGTCTTCCGCGACTTCACGCGCGAAGCCGAAGTGGAAAGGCTCAAAAGCGCCTTCGTCGCCATCGTCTCGCACGAACTTCGCACCCCTCTCAATGCCATCCTCGGTTACGCGGAAATGTTCAGGGAGGCGGTTTACGGGCCCATGAACGAAAAACAGGTCAACATGGCAAACCGCATCATCACCAACACGCAGCGATTGCTGGGATTGATCAACGACCTGCTCGACCAGGCGCAAATGGAGGCTGGAAAACTGACGATCAAAATGGAGCCTGTCAAGCCGTCCGAACTCCTCGAGAACCTTCACGGCTTGCTCGACAAAACCGCCTCGGACAAAAATCTCAGCCTGACCAGCGAAATGGACGACACCCTCCCCGAAACCTTGATGGGCGACAGCGCGCGCCTGGGACAGATCCTCGTCAACCTCGTGAACAACGCCGTCAAATTCACAGAGCAGGGCGGGGTCCGCGTGCGGTTGTTCTGCGTTCCCGCCGTTCAACAATGGGGCATCGAGGTTTCGGACACGGGGCCCGGCATCCCACACTCGGAACTGCCCTACATCTTCGAAACCTTCCGTCAGGTGGAGGGCGCGGCAACGCGCACTCACGGCGGATTCGGGCTGGGATTAGCCATCGTCAAGGAACTGGTCAACCTGATGCGCGGAGAGATCAAAGTGACAAGCGATTCGAATACAGGGACGACCTTTACCGTCACCCTGCCGCTCGTCGTACCGTAATACCCTGTAGACAAAAAGGAGAATTTATATGAGCATACCGGCATTAATCATCGAAGACGACGAAGACCTGGCGGACATCTTCGCCGAGGCGCTGCGCGGCATCGGCTACGAAGTGGAACACGCGGCGGATGGACAAAAGGCAAAGGAAAGGCTGTTGAATGGCGCGCCTCCCCACCTGATCCTGCTCGATATGCACCTGCCCCACATCTCGGGCGGCGAACTGCTGACCACCATCATCAAAAAGGACGAACGGTTCGCAAAAACACTGGTCATCATCACAACCGCCGACGCCCGCATGGGCGAGGCATACGGCGACCAGGTGGACTTCGTAATGATCAAACCCATCTCATTCGTGCAGTTGCGCGACCTGACCGCGCGATTGAGACCAAAGGAGTAAAGTGAAGACCTCCGGGTTCTTCGAAGATCCCGGAGGTCTGAGCCTCAATCATGGTACTGCCAGCAGGAAAACTCCTCCCCGCCCGGCGTGACCACACTCACGGGGAAATCGGCATCGGTGATCGCATACACATCCAATTCGCGGCTGATACTTTCGAAGGCGCGATCGGCATTGAAACGGGACAGGTGAAATGCCTGCCAGGGGAGTTCGCGCTCATCCTGCTCGCGCTCGTAACGCAGGCATGCCAGGGCCGCGCCGATTTTTTCCTTGACGGAAACAGGCATGGGGTTGGACTGAAACGCCCCCACAAGCGCAGGCACGGCATCGTCGGATAGATCCAGAAAATACTGCGCGTCCAGGTCTGCGCGCCCCTGCGCGAACGCTTGATCCGCCGCGCTGCGCAGTTCGCGCTGGACGTTTTGCTTCACGATGAACGCATCCACGTTCAACAGGTTCAGGGAAACCACAAATCCAAGCAATGCCAAAACCATCGAGGACGCGATCTGCCGTTCCCGCCGGAGGATTTCAAGAACCACCACTGCAACCAGCAGCAGCGCGAGCCAGATCATAAAGACATGCGTATACGTCCGCAGGCGCGAAAAGCCATACGCGGCTTCGTAAAGAACCAGGCGCTGGAAGGCGGAAACGAGCATCACGATTGCCAGCGCGACGAGCGACACGCCAAAACCCGAGAAAACTCGTTTTTGCGTTTCCGTTTCGCGGCGGGTGACCGCGCCCAGTCCAAGCAACAACAGCAAACTGAAGAACGCCACCGCCACCAGTTCGCCGAATCCCTTGCGGGCGTATTCGGAATACGTGTACCCTTCGATGTGGATGTTCGCCTGCCCGCCAAAGAAATACTGGAATTGAACGATCACAAACGCAAGGAACAGGATCACAACGCTTCCCAGCACGATCGTCGATTCGGTGAAACCGAGAAACTGCGGGACGAGCGGTTTCTCCTCGATCTTCTCATCGGATTTTTGCGCGGCGTGCAGATACGTCCCTGCGAGGGCATAGGCAAAGACCAGAATATACACGAGGCGGAAAATGTATTCGGGCAGGTTCTCGAGGTTGAACAACGCGAGGAACTTCTCAAATCGGTCGGCAAAGATCGGGTCGGCGGACGAGA
>JABWAU010000100.1 GCA_013360875.1 Anaerolineales bacterium
AATATTCCCTACTGCTGCCACCCGTAGGTGTATGGACCGTGTTTCAGTTCCATTGTGGGGGGCCACCCTCTCAGGTCCCCTACCCGTCGTCGCCTTGGTAGGCCGTTACCCTACCAACTAGCTGATGGGACGCAGGCCCCTCCCAAAGCGCATTACTGCTTTAGTCACCGGTTTCTAAACCCGATGACCACATGCGGTATTAGCCCCGCTTTCGCGGAGTTATCCCACACTTTGGGGCAGGTCACCAACGCGTTACTCACCCGTTCGCCACTAGGATACTTCTCGTATTGCTACAAAAAGCACCTCGTTCGACTTGCATGTATTAGGCACGCCGCCAGCGTTCATCCTGAGCCAGGATCAAACTCTCCGCAAAAAAGTTTCACTCTTGCGAGTGTAGTTTACGGATATTTACTGGATCGACAGAGTTGTTGCTTCCTATCACTGTTCAGTTGTTAAAGTTCTGGTAACAAAGCGGATGGATTTTACTAGCGCCGCTTTTGCCTGTCAAGACATCAACAGACGAAAACACCGATGTCATTTGTCCTTCGACATCGGCTCGTCAGACTGCAAAACCAACAGGCTTGTGTCTCTGACTAGAGACTGCTCACTAGGTTTTCAATGATCTGTCAGGGGGACGAGATCGTTACAATGTACTGGCGAATGTTGATTATATGCTTTTCCCGATCTTTGTCAATAGGTCTTCAGACAATTAAACCTTAAAATTTTCCCAACTGGAGATATGTGTCTCGATCAACGCAATTGCCCGCTCCACCCCGGCCTCGCTTCGAATTCTTCGACCGATTTCCTGTGCCCCTATCCTCAAATCTTTTGTCTCAGCCTGGGCAATGGCTTTCGCCAATCTCTCAACTGAAAGTCTCTTTACAAAAATGGGCTTAGGTCCTGCTCTCAAAGCATATACCCGCCAGCCCCAAAAAGGCTGATCTGCCGTAAATGGAATTACGATATTCGGGATTCCTGCACGCAATCCCGCAGAAGTGGTACCCGCGCCACCGTGATGAATGAGCATTTTACAGCAAGGCAGGAGCCAGTCATGTGGCGCCTCATCAAGATAAAGGAACTCTTTGGAAGAGGGACGATTGACCTTCCCCCATCCGGAAAGAATGACACCTCGCTGACCGGTGTGCCTCAATGCATCACGCACAATATGATCAATCCGTTCCGCATCGCGATTCATCATGCTTCCAAACGTTACACAAACGGGAGGCTCTCCGTCCATCAAAAAGGTTTGCAATTCACGAGAAGGTTGATAAGGCGTAATAGAGTCAAAAAAGAAATATCCAGTAACGTGGACATTTGGCCTCCAGTCGTTTGAGGGTGGAAGAACGCTTGGGCTCCAGGCGCACAGGATCGGGGTCGGAGGGCGAAGCGAATTGCCATCAAAGGGGAAGTAAAGTTTTCGGGCGGGAAGTCCTGCACGGCGGCGAATCTGCTGATATCCAAAGCGGGATGTCCACCAGGTGATTCTTTGGGCGGCGAGATGCGTCAGGCGATTCAAGGCAGGCACTTTCATGCCGGGCAAGGTGACGTTGGGATAGTCGCCGGTGGGGGTGAACATCGGAAAGGTTTGGATGTGAAGATCGGGGATGTGTTTCTCGCGCGCCAGGGTGTGCGCTCCAACGGCATGAGCAAAGGTATGGATGATGAGGTCTGCATCGCGGCAGGCTTCTTCGGTTTTGTGAAGCATTTCTGCTCCAATCTCCACCGCATGAGAAAGCATATCGCGCACCTGTTTGAGAGAGTTAAAGCCTGAGTTGTTGAAACGGCGGCTCAAATCTTCGGGGTCGCCAGCCAACGGCGAGAAGGAAACGCCATGCGCTTCGACAAAATTTTTGAAGCGGGGAGGCGCTGCAAGCCTGACTTGATGCCCGCGCGCCATCAAGCCGAGGGAAAGGGGAAGAAACGGCTGAACATCGCCACGCGAACCGTAGGTCAGAATGGTGATGTTCACGGGGATAATGGGCGATAGACCACAGATGATAAACACTCGTCTGTGGTCTATCGCCGGTTAATTCATCTCCTGCCTGCCAAATAGGGCGCGGAGCAGGGTGTTTTGATCGGCATATTCCAAATCGCCTCCCATGGGCAAGCCGCGCGCCAGACGCGTCACTTGTACACCGAACTGCTTCAACTGGCTTTGCAGATATAACGCCGTGGCGTCCCCCTCCATGCTGGGATTGGTGGCGATAATGACTTCTTTCACGCCCCCGTTGGCCACACGCGCGAGCAATTGTTTGATCTTCAAATCGTCGGGACCAATGCCTTCAATGGGAGATAAAACTCCCTGTAAGACATGATATTTTCCTTGATAACCGCCCGTACGTTCCAATGCCAACACATCCAGCGCTTCTTCTACAACGCAGATAACGCTTCCATCCCGCCGCGTGGACTCGCACACTTCACAACGCTCGCGTCCCGCTTCGGTGATGTTGAAACATTCCTGGCAAAAGGCTGTGTTCTTTTTGAGGTTTGCCAACGCAAGCGCCAGGTCATCCGCCACATCGTCGGAGGCGCGCAGCAGATAAAACGCCAGCCGCGAAGCGGATTTGGGACCGATGCCGGGCAGGCGCTCGAGGGCGTTGATGAGAGATTGGATGGATTCGGGTAATAACATAAGCGCCCAAAGTCAAAAGTCAAAAGTCGAACGTCCCGTGACGTTTGACCTGTGCCTTTGACGTTTGACTAGAACGGTAATCCCCCCGCCAGCGGACCCATCAACTTTTGTTGAAGTTCACGCGATTGGTCGAGCGCCATATTCACCGCGGACAAGACCATATCTTGCAGCATTTCCGCGTCGGCATCTTTCATGAAATCGGGAGAAATCTCAACCGATTTACAGACCTGATCGCCCGTCATCACAACTTTGATCGCGCCGCCGCCCGCCGTGGCAGTGACGGTTTCTTCGGCGAGTTTCGCCTGCGCCTCTTCCATCTGTTTTTGCAGGCGCTGCAGCTGTTGCATCATCCCCCCGCCCATTTGTGGTCCTTTGTTGAATCCTTTAGCCATTCGATAGTCTCCTGGTCGTATAGTCTAAAGTCTTATAGTCTCCGGTCAAACGGTCGAGAATAACAGACTATTCGACCAACTGACTGTCAGACTATGAGACTAATCCTGCATATCCACGATCTCGCCGCCGTGTTGGATGGCGGTTGCCACCATGCCGTCCTGCGCCACGTTCGCGGGGATCTTGCCTTTGGCGTTCGTCACCATGCAGCGGATGGACACGTCCACGCCGAAGTGATCCTTGATCAGTTTCTGGATCGCTTCGATCTGGTCGGGCTTGTCGAGTTTTGATACCAGCACGTCGCTTGCCAAACCCAAAATCAACGTGTTGCCTTGCACGTCAATCATCCTGACCGAGTTCATCAACGCCGAAAGATTCGCCTGTGACTTGGGAAGCGCGGCGGACATCGGCTTCCATGCCTTGATGACATCGCCCGCGTTGAGGATATGCTTTTCAACGGGACGCTTCGCCGCTTCGTCTGCGGCTCCGCCTCCGCTCACATTGTCCCGATGCTCTTTCGGGAGCGCATCAGAATCAACTTGAGGCTGGGACTCGGCTCTCGAAATGGCAGCAGGCTTGGGCGTAGTCTGACGCGGCGCGGCGATTGGCGAAGATTCCGCTGGAGCGTCGAGCACTTCTGCTAAAGCAAGTTCAAGACTCAAAGAGGGCTGCCAGCCGCCGCGCAAATCCACAGCCGCGTTGTTGAAGGCTTTCATCATGCGGAGGATTTCGCTCGTCGAAAAGGACTTGGCGTGCGCCTGCATCTGCTTCTTGACATCCGCCGTGGCTTCGACTTGATTCGCGTTGCCCATTTGAATGAGCATGAGACCGCGCAGATACTCAACGATCTGACGCGCCAACGAACGCGGATCGGCGCCCGCATCGAGCGCCTTGTGAATGGTCTCAAGCCCGTGCGCGGGATCGTGATCCATGATGGACGTGAGTACATCCAGCACGGTTTGACTCGTGGCAGTGCCGAGCACAGTTTGCGCAAGGGCTAGCGTGATCTTATCGCCCGTGGACGAAAGTTGATCGAGCAAAGATTGCGCATCGCGCATTCCGCCCGTGGACTGACGCGCGATTTGAATCAGCGCATCATCGTCGGCTTGGATGTTTTCAGCCTTGGCGATCATCTTGAGATTGGCAACGATCTCATCCACAGGCACGCGGCGGAACTCATGACGCTGACAGCGCGATAAAACGGTTGCGGGGATTTTGTGAATTTCAGTGGTTGCCAAAATGAAGATAGCGTGAGGAGGGGGCTCCTCAAGAGTCTTGAGAAGTGCATTGAATGCGGCAGTAGACAACATATGTACTTCATCTATCACGTACACTTTGTACTTACCCTGCGACGGCGAGAAGTTGATCTTATCCCGCAAGTCACGGACATCATCTACGGAGGTATTCGACGCCGCATCAATTTCGATCAGGTCAAGAAAACGATTCTCGTTGACGGCTTTGCAATTCTCACACTCATTGCATGGACGTTTCGCGGAATCAGGATTCGTACAATTGACCGCCTTCGCCAACAGACGCGCCAGCGTGGTCTTCCCCGTGCCGCGCGAACCCGCGAACAGATACGCGTGCGCAACGCGGTCCGCTGCGATGGAATTCTTGAGCGTCGTGACGACGTGGTCCTGTCCCACGACGGCATCCCATTCCTGAGGTCGGTATTTTCGGTAGAGTGCTTGTGTCATTAGCAGTTAGCTTTCAGCGATTAGCTGGTGGTTGAGTAACCCTGAGCGTTTGTTGCGAAGGGCGTATCGAAACCAGCAATTTGATCCATTAAGACATTTTTGAGAAATTTTTATATCCTATAAATACAATAATAGCAGACAATCCGAGCGACAGAATATTCCATGTTCCTGTTAATAACAGGATGACTTGACTAACAATCGCCAAAATTAAGCACAAATCAACTGCCCATTTTTTCATTATCCAAAAGCCAATACCGCAAGCTAGAAATGCTACACCAATTATTGCAATGAATATTGTCAATATCCCAAGATATTGAACGCCTGCTCGAGCTATGTAATAGAAAATCATTATCCCCCAATAGATTGCAAATAAGTTTATGAGGGTAATCGAAGAAGGACGCTTCACTTTGGCAGTTTCATTAGCCATAAATATCTCTACTAACAAATTTTAGGGTCCAGGCTTTTACATTCTCGTGACATCGAGTAGAGCGACCGCTGAAGTAACTACGGCACCGTATACACCGCACGGACGTTTCCACTCGGGTCGAGCAATTGCGCCTCCTCGCCGGATTCCCAAACGGGATCGTTCAAGCCCCAGTATAAGTCAATGACCGTGTTCGTCCCTGAGATGGTATGGATTTGCACCGCGCCGCCCGTGTTGAGCGTCAGGTTGGGGAAGGTGAACACGTTTCGATTCGAATCCTTCAACTGCCAGCCAGAAAGGCTGATCGGCTCTCCGCCCGCGTTGCGGACGATCACCCATTCCGCGTCCAGCGTCCCCGCGCCGACAATGCTAACAATTTCAACGGGGATGTCCACGTTCGGGTCGAACGAAGCCGCGGGCGCGCCGCCCTGAACGTTCAACGGCGCCGCAGGCTGGACAACCGACAAACTTGCCGAACGATAGTTGCGATCGTACCAGAACAGGATTCCGCCCGTCACGCAGGCTGAAACGAACACATTCAGGAGCAGGTAAAGAATGAGTCTGCGACGGTCCATCTTGGTCGAATAATAGCACAGAAACTCTTCGATTGAAATTAAAGAATCCTGCATTCGTAGCGGAATGCAGGATTCGCACCATTGAAAAGGTTATTATGGCAGTTCGGTCATCAGGAAATCGTCGAAGGAGACATCGTTCGTAACGCCGGGGTCCTCGCTGCTCCAAACCATCACAGCCACGCGCCCGCTCGTATGGGTCGAATCGTTCACCGAGGCGATCTGTTGACCGTCCACGTACAGGGTCAATCTGCCATTACCGCAGTCCGCGCCGACGCGGTACGAATCCGCGTTCACGGAGATCAGGTCGGAATCCGCCCATTCGTCGTTGTTCGTGAGGAACAGGTCGGTCTGCCCTGTGACGGCTTTGGCGATCGCGTACTGCCCGGCGGGCGTCACCACCAGGTAATAGAAATCGTCCCCCGATTTGTTGCATATCAGGCCAAATGCGGTCGTCGAATCCGTGCCGTTATTGATCACCGTCACTTCCATGTGAATATCCCTGTAGACTTCATCGTCCGGCGTACTCCACACGAAATAATTGTCGGTGTACACGACAAAGCGCAGCGCCTCGTTCACGTACTCCACCGAACTGTCGGCGTCCGTGCCGGTGCCCCACTGAGCGGACGAAAAATCGTCGCGCAGGATCACGTCCCCGCTTGCCGGCGCGTCGGGAATGTCGGGCGTATCCGTACTCCCGCCGCCCGAAATCGCCTGGCAAGCCAGCGCCGTCAGCGCAAGGCTCGCGATCAATACAGGAATTCCAAAATGACTCTTCATCTGCTTCTCCTTTTTTATAAAGTTAGAGGGGAATTTTACTCACGTCATCCGACGGAACAATAAGCCATAGGGGGGATTCGTTCGGACTCAACGCCTCATCGTCAACGCCACCCAGTCCCCCATCTGCCTGCGCTCGTTCATTCTCAGACCTTGAGCCTGCGCGGCTTCGAGGACGCTTTGTTCCTGCCCGAGCAGGATCCCGCTCAAAACGACCGCGCCATTTTCCTCGATCAAATCCGCCAACCCCGCCTCGAACAGGCGGACGATGACCGGCGCAAGAATGTTTGCCAACACCAGGGGCGCTTTTCTGAACTCGAACCTCCCATCGAGAATCTCCTGCACCGAACCCACGCCCAGAATCAACCCGTCGCCCGCGCCGTTGAGGTCCGCGTTCTCGCGCGAATTCCTGATCGATCCTTCGTCAATGTCCACGCCCAACACTTTTTCCGCGCCGAGTTTGAGCGCGGCAATGGAGAGGATGCCCGAACCGCAGCCGACATCAATTACGTCAAAAACCCTAAAGGTCTCCAAGACCTTTAGGGTCTCTATGCTTTTTTCCATCAGCTCCAGACACAACTGGGTCGTTGGGTGCGTCCCGGTGCCGAACGCCATGCCGGGTTCGATCTTGATGGCAATGCGATTCGGGTCGGGCGATTCCATCCATGCGGGGAGAATGAGAAGCCGCCGTCCGATGAGAATCGGCTGGTAGTGTTTTTTCCAGGCTTCCATCCAGTTTTGATCCGCTATCTGTCGGTAGGAAGGAACGGGCAACGGGCGGATCATCCCCAGATAGAAAAGCGACTCTTCGAGTTTGCGCCGCGTCTCTTCGAGTCCCTCGTTTACCTCCAGATACGCGCGGACGGTGATCGGGCCGGTCGGCGTACCGGCGTCTTCGGCGTCGTTGAATTTCACGCCCTGCTCGGTCATCACGCCGTTCGGGGCAAAGCGCGCGAACACATCCGCGACCGATTCGGCAAGTTCGCCGTCCACCGTGAGGGATACTTCAAGCCAGTTCACGTTCGACCTCTGCGTAGATCTGTTGGATCAGTTCCACGTCAATCGGGCGGACGTCGGGCAGGTTTTCCAACGCGAAATAGCCAAACTCGGAGACCTCGTCGCTCGGCTGGAATTCGCCGTCTGTGATTCGACAGATGTAGTACAAACCGACCCGGTCCGGCATCCACGTTTTGACGAACAGGAGTTTTTCGATGGCAACGGTCAACCCGGTTTCCTCATGCACTTCGCGCAGCACCGCGTCTTCCGGGGATTCGCCGTAATCGAGGCTTCCGCCCGGCAAACCCCAGGGATGGAATCTCTGGTAGGTGGATTTGACGAGCAGCACCTCCCCATCCGCGTCGAAGATCACGGCGGCGGCAAAGACCTGGAATAGCGGGCGGACGATGCGGGATGCAATCACTTGAAGCCACGCCGGGAACGCGCGCCAGATTTTCAGTAATATGACCCTGGTCATGATGGAGGATGGGAGCGGAAAGGCAAAGGCATGGATCAATTTCCTCGGACGGGATCAATCGTCGGCTGGGGAGCGAAGCGGTTCTTTATCCAGGAGGATAGGGTTGTGGAGGTCGCAATAGAGCGTCTCGGGGAAACAATCCACACATTCGAGTTGCAGGGTGGCGTGGGCAATATTATAGCGACGATATACCATCTTGTTGATCCGCCTTTGAATGTCCGCGCCATCGCTGATGGACAGATTGTCGGTGAGGATGTGCGCCGACATGGTTCGCACGTTTTGGGTGATGCTCCACACGTGCAGGTCGTGAATCCCAAGCACGCCTTCGACCTTCAGCATGTCCTCGACCAGTTTTGCCGCGTTGATGTCGCGCGGTTTGGCTTCGAGGAGGATGTCCACCGCCTCGCGCAGGATGCCCCACGCGTTGTAAAGGATGAGCAGTCCGATCAACACGCTGACCAGCGGATCGAGCCAGTTCGCGCCGGTGAAGTAAATCAGCACGCCTGCAACGACCGCGCCGATGGTGGATAGCACGTCGCCCATCAGGTGGACGAACGCCGAACGAAGGTTGAGGTCCGTTTGACTGCCGCGATGGACGAGCATTGCCGTGACGAGGTTGACGACGACGGCGATCAGACCGACGCCGACGAGAATGCCAGATTGCACTTCAGGCGGCGAGATGAAACGACGCCATGCCTCGTAGAAGATGCCCAGTGAGATCAGGACAAGCGTGGTCGAGTTGATAAGCGCGACGAGGATGCCCACGCGATGATAGCCGTAGGTCTTGCGTTCGTTTGCGGGACGGGTGGTGATGCGGATGGCGAACCAACTCAAAGCCAGCGCGATGACGTCGGTCAGGTTGTGCGCCGCGTCGGTGAGCAGGGCGAGGCTGTTCGAGAGAATCCCCGCCGCGGCTTCGATGACGACGAAGGCGAGCGTGAGGAAAAGCGATATGGAGAGTCGCCGGGTGGATTGCCGGGCGGCTTCGCGTAAATGGGAATGAGCATAGGGTTGTGTTTGCATATTCAGATCGTCAGTGGCAACTGTTTTGTCATCCGTGTTCCACATGGTCAAGACCCATCAGATAGAGTTTTGATACATGATCGTCGTCGAGCGCGTAGAAGACCTGCCGTCCATCCTTGCGGGTGCGCACAAGTTTCATCTGGCGCAGCCCGCGCAGTTGATGTGAGACCGCGGACTCGGTCATTGCGAGTTGCGCGGCAATCTCTCCCACGTTCATTTCGCCTTCGAGCAAAACGGAAATGATCCGCAGGCGCGTCGGGTCGCTGAGGGCGCTGAACAGGTCGGCAAGGTGGGCGAAGGTTTGTTCTTTGAGGGTCATCGTTTATATATGAATAATTGTTCAAGTATTCAGTAGTATAGGAGAAAAAAAGAGAATCGTCAAGCGACGATTCTCCTGGATGACACTGACTAATGTCCGCTGTTCACCGGCTCTCATCCCCCCAGCGCCTCGTTCAGCCAATCCAGAAATCCCTTTTCCTGCGGCTTGACCGTTGTGCCAAGACTTTCCGCCAGTTTCTGGAATAACTCGCGCTGTTCCTTCGTGAGTTTGGTCGGAACCGCGACGTTGACGATGACCAGTTGATCGCCGCGTCCGTTGCGACGCAGGTACGGCACGCCCCTGCCCTTCATGTGGAATACTTTTCCGGACTGCGTACCGGCGGGGATCTTCAATTTCTCAGCGCCGTCCAGCGTCGGCACTTCGATCTCCGCGCCGAGCGTCGCCTGCGCGACGTTGATGTCGAGATTCAACACAATGTCGTTCTCGCGTCGCTTGAAGAATTTGTGCGGCTTGACGTCCAGCACGATGAACAGGCTCCCGTTCGGTCCGCCATAGACTCCAGGTCCGCCCTCCCCCGCCAGGCGGATCTGTGTGCCGTGATCCACGCCTGCGGGGATTTGCACTCTCTTTTTTACCGTCTTTCGCTCCAACCCGCCGCCGCGACAGGTCTTGCAGGGAGAGGAGATCGTCTCACCGCGCCCGTTACAGGTCGGGCAGGTTGCGGTCTGCACCATCTGCCCCAAAAAGGTCTGGCGCACCTGGCGCACCTCGCCCTGTCCGTTACAGGTGGGACAACGCGTCGGCGACGTGCCGGGCTCCGCGCCTGAGCCGTTGCAACGCGAGCAGGTCTCTTCGCGCTGGAATTCGACTTCCTTCTCGACGCCAAAGACCGCCTCTTCGAACGCCAACGTGACCTTCGTTTGCAGGTCGCGTCCGCGGCGCGGCGAGCGGCGGGAACTCCGTCCCATCGAAAAGCCAAAACTCCCGAACAGTTCCTCGAAGATATCGCCGAAGTCCACGGTGTAATCGCGGAAACCGCCGATGTTCCCCAAACCCTCCCTGCCGAAGCGGTCGTAACGGGCGCGTTTTTCCCGATCCGATAAAACGCCGTACGCCTCGTTGATCTCCTTGAACTTTTCCTCCGCGCCCTCCTCCTTATTCACGTCGGGATGATACTGGCGCGCAAGTTTACGGAACGCGGCTTTGATCTCATCGTCGCTCGCGTCCCGCCCAACACCCAGAATGTCGTAATAGTCTTCGTTACTCATGGTTGTTACAAAGTGGAAAGCGAAAAGTAAACACTCGCCACTTTCCACTTTCTACATTCTATTCCTTAACCTCACCATCCACCACTTCCGGTCCTTCTTCAGTGGAGGAAGAGCCCGCTTCGCCTCCACCCGATGCCTGACCCTGTTCATAGACGCTGGCGCCTATCTTTTGGATCGCCTGCGCCAATACGTCCGTGGCGGCTTTGATCGCGGCGACATCCTCGCCCTCCGCCACGCGCCGCGCCTCCGTCACCTTCGCCTCGACCTCGGTCCTCACCTCCGCCGGAACTTTTTCGCCCAGGTCGCGCAAAGCCTTCTCTGCGGCGTAGGCTGTGTTGTCCGCGTGGTTGCGCGCTTCGATCAGTTCCTTGCGCTTGCGGTCTTCTTCTGCATGAGCCTCCGCATCCTTGCGCATCTTCTCCACTTCCGCGTCGCTCAACCCCGAAGAGGCTGTGATCGTGATGTGCTGGGAGCGTCCCGTCGCCTTATCCTGCGCAGTGACTTTCAAGATGCCGTTCGCGTCGATATCGAACGTTACTTCGATCTGAGGCATCCCGCGTGGCGCGGGCGGGATTCCATCCAGAATGAACCTGCCCAGCGATTTGTTATCCGCCGCCATCGGGCGTTCGCCTTGAAGGACGTGTATTTCGACCTGCGTCTGGCTGTCGCTTGCGGTGGAGAACACCTGGCTCTTGCGGGTCGGAATGGTCGTATTGCGTTCGATCTGCGGAGTGGCGACTCCGCCCAGCGTTTCGATCGAAAGCGTGAGAGGCGTAACGTCTAGCAAAAGAATATCCTTCACCTCGCCGCCCAACACGCCACCCTGGATCGCCGCGCCGATAGCGACCACCTCGTCCGGGTTCACGCCCTTGTGAGGCTCCTTGCCAAAGAAGGCGCGGACGCGATCCTGAATGGCGGGCATGCGCGTCATTCCGCCGACCAAAACCACCTCGTGGATGTCGCCCGCTTTTAATTCGGCGTCGGACAAGGCTTGTTTGAGAGGGGCAATCGTTCGGTCAACGAGATCCGCCGTCAATTGTTCGAGTTTGGCGCGGGAGAGAGTCATCACCAGATGTTTGGGGCCGCTCGCATCCGCCGTCAAATACGGAAGGTTGATCTCGGTCTGCATCGTGGTCGAGAGTTCGATCTTCGCTTTTTCGGCGGCTTCCTTCAGGCGCTGCAACGCCTGGCGGTCGTTGTGCAGGTCAATACCGTTGTCCTTCTTGAACTGCTCGATCAGGTAATCCATGATGCGCTGGTCGAAGTCGTCGCCGCCGAGGAACGTATCGCCGCTCGTCGAACGGACCTGGAACACACCGTCGCCCACTTCCAACACGGAGACGTCGAACGTGCCCCCGCCGAGATCGTAGACGACGATGGTCTCGTTCTTCTTTTTGTCGAGTCCATAGGCAAGCGATGAAGCCGTCGGCTCGTTGATGATCCGCAACACTTCGAGACCCGCGATCTTGCCTGCGTCCTTTGTGGCGTTGCGTTGCGCGTCGTTGAAATACGCAGGGACGGTGATGACCGCCTGTGTGATCGGCTCGCCGAGATACGCCTCCGCGTCGCGCTTGATCTTCGCCAGGATCATGGCGGAGATTTCAGGCGCGGAATATTCCTTGCCGCCGAGCTCCACTCGCACGTCGCCATTCGGCGCGCCGCGAACTGCGTAGGGTACACGCTTCTTTGTGCGCTCCACCTCGGGGTCGTCAGACTTGCGACCCATGAAGCGCTTCACCGAGAAGATCGTGTTCTGCGGATTGGTGATCGCCTGGTTGCGCGCCACCCGCCCGACAAGGCGCTCATTGTTCTTGTTCAACGCCACCACCGAAGGCACAAGCCGCTCGCCCTCCGCCGATGGGATTACGATCGGCTCGCCACCCTGCATCACCGCCGCGACAGAGTTGGTCGTGCCGAGGTCTATTCCTATAATCTTTGCCATGATTGCTCCTATTGCGTGTTCCACGTTCCGTATTGCGTAAATCCAAAACGGAACGCCAAACACGAAACATTTATTGCGCCACCCTCACAAGCGCAGGTCGTATGACGTGGTCGCCAAGCATATACCCATTCCGCACGACCTCGATCACTTGTCCGCTCTCGAAATCTTCGTGATGTTCGCTGGAAATCGCCTCGTGGAAGTTCGGGTCGAACGCAGCCCCCTCGGCTTCGATCTTTTTAACGCCTTCGCCTTCAAGCGTCGCCTGAAACTTGCGGAGGATCAATTCGATCCCATCCGCCCACGTGTCGCCTGCGGGACGGTTTTGCGCGGCGCGTTCCAGATCGTCGAGCAGCGGCAAGATCTTTTTGACGAGGTCGCCCTTCATAAGGGTTCTCGTCAATTCGTTATCGCGCTCCACGCGTTTCCTGTAATTTTGCAATTCCGCCTGGGACCGCATCCAGGAATCCTTGAATTCGGATGCCTCTGCCTCAGCCTTCTCGAGTTGCTTTTTCAGCGCCTCGATCTCCGCCGAAACCCGCTCTCCGACTTCAGCCTCCGCCACCGCCTCGGCTCGAGTTTCCATAACCTCCTCTTCGCGTTCGATCTCTTTTTCCTTTTCGTGCTTCTTCTCTGCCATGCTTCCTATCTCTCAATGTTTATGATTTGGGCGCATTTCATATAACTCGCCCTACGCAGCGCCGCGTGACCACGGTCCCGCATTTGCCAGGCAACATGAATGTTGCGGTATGAGCAAACTATGAAACACGCCCTTATGATTTCGTGCGTGACGCGGCATCATGGTCTTCGATAAAATAATACCGTAATGGTTACGCAGGACGCTCACTCTCTCGGCAACCCAGCGTCCGCGGCGTTGGACGTTTTTGGGAACGCCAACCACGCGCGGTGGCAACATCCATTTGCAAAACTTCATACCATCGCGTTACCCGCTGGAGATGGCGTCGTTGACCATGTCGCTCAACAAGCCCGCCACGTAACGGACCGCCGGGATCGCCCGCGCGTACGACATGCGCATCGGTCCCAGCACACCCAGCGTTCCGGTCGCCAATCCGGGGACTCCGTACCGCGCGACCACCATCGAGCATTGACGCAGTTCCTCCCACACACCCTCCCCGCCGATCAACACCTGAAGCCTGCCGACGTCGCCGCTCGTGGAAGTGCGATCGAGCAGATCCTTCAACGTGGAAGGCTCTCCGAATATCTTCAAAGCGCGGCGCGCCTCCTCCGTTTCGGTGAATTCGGGTTCAGTCAGGACGTTGGTCAAACCGTCCGTGTAAATTTCGCCCGAGGCGCGGCTCGCGCTTCGGCGCATGTCCTGGATTACGAGGGTCAGGATGTCCTGGTCGAGCGAATCGAAGCGGGCTGGGAGGGAGGAAATGTCGTCCACCGCCAGACCAGCCAAAAGTCCGTTGAGACGCGCCGCCGTTTGGCTGAGCCGCTCCTGCGAAACAGGTTCGGCCAGGGTCAGGATCTGCTGGTTGACTTCGCCTCCCGCAAAGACAAGCACCATCAGGATTTGCCGTCCCTGCGTCGAGATCAATTCCAGGTGCCTGAATCTGACCTGTTCAGCGTGCGGCGCGGTGACAACCGAAACGCCCTGTGATTGATGCGCCAGAATGGACGCCGCGAGGGTCATCCATTGCCCAACGTCGGAACCGGATTGATAGAACTGATGCGAGATGGTCCGTTGCACCGCCTCGGGCAATACCGCCTGATCCATCATCTGGCTGACGAAGTACCGATACCCTGCCTCGGTCGGGACGCGTCCTGCAGAGGTGTGCGGTTGGCGCAGGTAACCCATCTCGGTCAGCGCCGCCATCTCATTGCGGATGGTGGCGGATGAGAGTTTAAGATGGTAATGATCCGCCAGCCTCTTCGAGCCGATGGGCTGCGCGGATTCGATGTGATCGCGTATGATCAATAAGAGGAGGGTCTTTTGTCGTTCGGTTAGTTCCGTCATGGCTTCACACAGTTAGCACTCTCAACGCGAGAGTGCTAACAACTCGAAGACAATCATATCACGCAAAAAAGTATGAATCAATAAGAGGAGTGTAAGAAAACATGGCTTTCTCATTATCGGGATTCACGAACTTCTGGACACGGAATTCACGGAGTGAACGGACTTTTTTTCCGTTTTTTCACGGAGGCATCCGTGTC
>JABWAU010000201.1 GCA_013360875.1 Anaerolineales bacterium
AAAAAGTCGAAAAACTATCTAGCACTCCTGCAAATGGCTTGTGCTCTGCTCTGGTATCGCAGATTAGCTCAAGCTACCTTTTGAGATAATTTCTTAGGGTCTTTTATCAAGCGAATGCACGGTAACAAAATCAGGAAAGGAACTCATGGACAAACTATTGCATAAATCCTTTCAGACCCGCGCGGTCCACGCCGGGGAGCGCGTCCCGCCCGCGGACTTTCGACCGGTCGCCACGCCCATCTGGAACACGGTCGGCTACCTGTACGAAAGCATGGACGACCTCGACGCCGTGTTCGACCGCAAGAAACAGGGGCAGGTCTACCTGCGCTACTCGAATCCCACCACAGAGGCGTTCGAGAACGCGGTTGCAAATCTCGAAAGCGCCGAAGCCGCGCAGGCATATTCATCGGGCATGGCGGCGATCCATGCCGCGCTGCTGGGAGCGGGTATCAAGGCTGGAACATCCATCGTCGCCGCGTTGGATGTATACGGCGCGACGTTTACGTTGCTGAACAGTATCTTCACGAACCTGGGAGTGAATATTCGCATGGTGGATGTCAGCAGCCATGACGAAGTGGAGACCGCTCTCAAGGAAACGGGAGCGACCGTCCTGTACGTGGAATCCATTTCCAATCCGCTTCTCAAAGTGGCGGATGTTCCCGCGCTCGCAAAACTGGCGCGTAAGCACGGCGCGCTCCTTCTGGTGGATAACACCTTTGCTTCGCCATACCTCCTCAACCCCCTCGAACACGGCGCGGAGTATGTCATCCACTCCGCGACCAAGTACCTCTCCGGTCACGGAGACGCGCTGGCGGGCGTGGTCGCAACCTCGACCGCGAACAAAAACAAACTCTTCGAGTTGAACAAATTGATTGGCGGTGTGCTGGGTCCCTTTGAAGCCTGGCTCGCCCTGCGCGGACTCAAAACCCTGCCTCTCCGCATGAAACAACAATGCGAGAACGCCTTGCGAGTCGCCGAATGGCTTCGCTTGCATCCGCGCATCGAGACCGTTCATTATCCCGGCCTGCCGGAACATCCGCAACACGAACTTGCGAAACAACTTTTCGAGGGCAGAGGATTCGGCGGCGTGCTTTCGTTCGTGATCGAAGGCGCGGACAAGAACAAAGTCTTCCGCTTCATGGAATCGCTTTCGATCTGCCTTCCTGCGACGACGCTTGGAGACATTTATTCGCTCGTCCTGCACCCGATGACCTCCTCTCACCGAGGCTTGACCCCACAGGAACGCGCCCGCGTCGGGATTCGCGATGGGCTGGTGAGGCTTTCGACCGGCATCGAATCCGCCGACGATATCCTCGCCGACCTCGACTCCGCTTTGAGCAAAGTATGAACGCGCCAGCCATTCCGCTCACTTGGCGCTGATCCACAATCTTGACGCGCCAGTCAGATCGTCATATACTCGGATTTATCTGATTAATCCTAACTATGGCGATCCGAGACAGAGTTACCCCAGATATTTCCGAGTTCCTCCGTTATCTTGCGACACACGATGAGGTCGAAACCGGGCTTCCCTCCCTCAAAAAATTGAGCGAGGAGTTGGGCGTCGGCGTCGCATCCCTGCGGGAACAACTCGAGGTGGCGCGTGCGCTTGGGCTGGTCGAGGTCAAGCCCCGGCTGGGAATGAGGCGCAAACCATATTCCTTCGCGCCCGCCGTCTCGAAGAGTCTCAATTACGCCATTGCCCTGGATGAAGATCACTTCATTGCATTCGCCGACCTGCGCCAGCACATCGAGACCGCATACTGGCATCAGGCGGTCAAATCCCTTACGGCCGAAGACCATGAAGCATTGAAGGACCTCGTTGCCCGCGCGTGGAAGAAACTGCGCGGCAGTCCCATCGAAATCCCCCATCCCGAGCATCGTGAATTGCATCTCACCATTTACCGTCGCCTGGGTAATCCGTTTGTCACAGGTTTGCTTCAGTCGTATTGGGACGCCTACGAATCGGTCGGCTTGAACTTCTTCACCGATTACGATTACCTCACCCAGGTCTGGACGTATCACCAGAAAATGGTGGACGCCATTTGCGCCAACGACGCGGACGCGGGCTACAAAGCCCTCTCTGAACATACCGATTTGATCCACCAACTTATTTCATCGTCCCAGTGACGATCACTTTACGAGGAGTTCCATGAACAGAGTAGTAAACGATTTCTCGATCATTGTTGGCACCAAGAACGGCTCCGGCAGTTCCACCGCTAACAACACCCTCCTGCGCGCGATCTTCAAGATGGGTGTGCCGGTTTCGGGCAAGAACCTTTTCCCCTCCAATATTCAGGGATTGCCCACCTGGTACACGATCCGCATCAGTAGGGATGGATTCACAGCCCGCCGCGAGATCAGCGAGATCGTGGTGGCGATGAATCCCGATTCGTTCGCGCGGGACCTGGCGTCTGTCGCGCCCAGCGGAGCCTTTTTCTACGCCGACGATATCAAGCAGCCCATCACCCGCACGGACATCGCCATATACCCCATGCCGGTCAAAAAGATCGTGCGCGACGACCCGAATGTGCCGAACGATTTCCGCGAACTCGTGGGCAACATGGTCTACGTGGGCGTGCTGGCGCAAATGATCGGCATAGATATCGAAAAGATCCAAGCCGCGCTGGACTTCCATTTCAAGGGCAAGCAAAAACCGATCAACATGAACATGGGCGCGGTGAAGGCGGGAGCGGAATGGGCGCAGGCTAACCTCGAAAAGAAGGATCCGTACTACATCGAACCCATGAAAAGGACCGA
>JABWAU010000202.1 GCA_013360875.1 Anaerolineales bacterium
AATGACAGGGTCTATCATCGTTACCTCAGAGTTGATTTTTGAGGATTATATCACCCGGTTACATGACTCCAACGCCTGCCGACGTTGGGGTGTGTAGCGCAAAACTATCGGCGACTTGCTCAAAGCCGCCGTCCCCGGCGGCGGGTTGCGCCGGAAACCCTGCGCCGGGGACGGCGCAGGGAGCATTCAAAGAAAATCACCGATACTTTTGCGTCATACCCGACATTGGGGTGTGTACGTCAACCATATCCAGATGAAACAGATATATTTCGTCAAAAATACTTCACAACCTGACAAAAATAATAGACGATTGTCATTCCAAAATATGACAAACCACAGGTCAAAAGAATTCAGGAAATCCTTACAATCGGCGTAAACGTTGACACCAACTGTCAAGGACAACATCCATGTTTCGAGTAAACCGCCAGACCGATTATGCCGTTCGTGTGGTGCTGGCTCTTGCCAAAAAGCCGGAGGGTACGCGCATCTCCACCGCAGAAATCGGACGCGAGATGTTGATTCCCCCCGCCTTGCTGCAACGCATCGTGGCAGGGTTGGCAAACGGCGGTTTCATCAAAACCCAACCCGGGCGCGACGGCGGCATCCGTCTGGCACACCTCCCCCACAAGATTTCCCTCCTGCAAATCGTGGAGCATTTCGAGGGCAATCTCGTCTTATCCGCATGCGTTCTCAAGGAGGGCGACTGCCCGTTCGAGAATAAATGCCCGGTGAGCTGCCAATGGAAACGCATCAACGACCTGATCCGGGATGAAATGTCCCGCATCGATTTTCAGCAGCTGGTGGAAGACGGCATTCAAATCGAATCCGCATTGAAGCACCGCGCCTCGATCCCGCTCGAAGTTGTTCCCATCCCCTGAGCCTTTCCCTTCGTTGAAAACGAAACCGTATGAGTAAAACCTTCTTCAACGCCGTCTACATTTTCGCCGCGATCCTGATCCTTTCCGTTTTCGCGTTCAAGGTCTTTCAACCGATCCAGGTCCTGCCGCGCATGAGACTCGCCCCCGCATTCCAATTCACCGACCAGGATAACCAACCCCTCACCAGCGAAACCCTGCGCGGACAGTTCGTGCTGTACTCCTTCACATACACACATTGCCCCGCGCCTTGCTACAACATGACGGAAACCATCAAGGAGATTCAATCCCGCCTCGGCGAAGTGGATTTGGGCGGCATCCCCGTTTCATTCGTCACAATATCCATCGACCCCGACCGCGACACGCCTGAGGTGCTAAAAGTCTACGGCGAATCCATCGGCGCGGATTTCACCCAATGGAAGTTCGCTACCACCTCGAACAAGGGTTTGCTCAAGACCATCGTCGGCGCAGGGTTTGAAACGTATTACGAAGACAAGGGCGGCGGGAACATCACCTTCGATCCCGGCTATGTTCTTGTGGACGGCTGGGGCGTCGTCCGCTCGGAATACCGCTACTCCACCGAAGTCTCCGATGCGGACAGAATCCTGCGTCACCTCGGCGTACTGGCTGAGGAAGTGCGGAACAGCACAGGCTCGTCCAAACTGGCATACGAAGCGGCGCATTTGTTCCTTTGTTATGCGCCATGAGTGTAGTCGTGCAGAAAGCGTTCTCTAACGCTCAAGTAAACAGGTAAACACGCAGGCAGGTATGAGAATAAAATTTTTTCTTTCGGTTTCGGTAATCATCCTCGGTCTTGCGGCGGGAATTTATTTCTTCCGTCCGCATACCTTTCATGGCACGGTCATCCAATCGCCGGAGAGGTCGTTCGATTTCACCTTGACCAGCGCGCAGGGCGACGTATCCCCGAGCGACTTCCGCGGCAAGATCGTGCTTCTTTATTTTGGTTACACCTTCTGTCCCGATGTCTGCCCGGGGACTCTCGGCAATGTGGCGCAAGCCCTGCGCGATCTGGGCGCAAAAGCGGATGAGGTGCAGCTCATCATGGTCTCACTCGACCCGGAACGCGACACGCCCGAAAAACTGGCGGAGTATATGGACCACTTCCACCCGTCCTTTATCGGCGTGACCGGTTCGAAGGAACAATTGGACGAAGTCGCTTCGTTATACGGCGTCTATTACCAAAAGACGGAAGGCAGCAGCGCGACCGGGTATCTGATCGACCACACCGCCACTCTGCTCGTCCTCGACCGCGAAGGCTACTTGAAACTGGTATTTCCATTCGGCGTGACCGCTAAAGAGATCGCCGATGATCTGAAGTACATGCTCAGGCAATAAGGAGGTGAACTTGCTCCAGCGTAGAAAAATGCCCAATTCCACCCCGCAAGTTGCGGCGCCGCATGAAGCGGCAGTCATCCTGATTTCATTTTTCAAAAGGAGAATGTACCATGGCGAAAAAAGATAAAGAAGACGATGAGTTTCGCCCGACCGGCACCATTGCAGTCCTGACGATTTTCGTCATCACCCTCATCGCGATCTGGGCGACGATCTATATGATCCTCGTCGGACGCGGAGGCACACTATGAGCGCCCAAAAGATGCACGTCGATTCCTACGAACGCGGCTGGATGATCTTCAGTTTCATCCTGCTGGTGTTATTCGCCGCTGCCGTCGCTGTGGCGGCGTTCGGAATGGGAATCCAGGTTCCCGCCCCTGAACAACGCGTGGACCCGAACACGGTTGCGACCGATCTGAACAGCCCGTGGTCGAACCCCGGCTTGCGCGAGATCGCCCCCGGCAAGTACGACGCCTATGTCCTGGCGCGCGCCGTCCCGCAGTGGGAATACCTGCCCAAGGAAATGAC
>JABWAU010000203.1 GCA_013360875.1 Anaerolineales bacterium
GCTGGCTCCTGGGCGGACCGGCTGGAATCGGCACGGCGGTCTTCGCATTGTTGATCGGTCCCGCCGTTCAGTGGGCGTTCAAAGTCTTCAACGTCCATCCGCACAGGGAGGAGATGGGGGTGGAGGCGGGGTAGGTTCGTGATTGGTAAATCGTAAATGGAGATTGATGATGAGTGAAATTGTCGAGAATGTCCCGCAAAGCGCGCAGCGGATGCTCTCTTGCGTCCGCGTTTTGAGGATGTCATGAGTGAACTTGTCGAGAATGTCCCCGTCTTTGAAGAGAAGAATCGCAGCGGCGGCGCGTTGGCGTTGTTTTTGGTGACGGCGTTGCCCGCGCCGTTCTGCCTGTTCGTCTATCATTTCATCCTTTGGACGACGGAACAGAGCGCGATCGTATCGGCGAGCCTGAAACAACTTGCCTGGGCGGGCATGATCGGTCTCGCGTCACAGGCGGCATTGATGAGCCTGCTCTTCGGTCTGCTGTGGTATTTCACCACCGACACGCGCTTCAAGGGTTGGTATGCGGGCATGTTCGGCGCGTCGCTGTTTGGGTTCCCTGCTTTGGCGCTGCGCCTCCTCGGCGCGAACAACGACCAGATCGGTTCGATTGCACAGACTTTGCTTGCCCTGATCGCCGCGTTCATTGTCGTTCGTTTTGGCAAAAACAAACCGGCATGGCTCCCGCAGTCCGCGCCTTTTGGCTTATTGATCGCTGCCTTGGGAATTTTTCCGCTGGCGGTTTTCGGTTCGTTCGGATCGTTTGCCGACGGATTCCTCAGCTTGCTGGCTGGCTTATCCTTCGGGTTGCTCGCCGCGGTTTGGATGGCGGACTCTGAGAACATTTTTCTTGATGGAGTCGGCGCGGGCGGCGTGCTGGCATTGCTCGCTTCCGCGTTTGGGTATGACGGCGCGCAATTGATCTTGGTTGTCTTGATTCCCGCCTTTGCGTTTGGCATCGCGGTATTATCCCCTTCGAGAATTTCCGCGACGCTTGCGACGGGTCTGCTCGCGTTTGCGGGCTTGGCGTTTTTCGACCCCACCGAGTTGACGTTTTTACTCGGCGACATCATCGGGCTGGCTTTCAAAGCGGTCGGACTCGCGTTGCTCATCGGTTGGGGGACAAGCCTCGCCGCGTTGATCCTGCGCCTCGCGGTCCGATCAGGCTCCGGGTCCGGTGTGAGGCGCGTCATCGGATGGACGGGAGCGGCTCTCGCGTGGATCAGCCTCATCGCCGTCTTCTTCATCTTTGGCAACCCCGGAAATTACGGCGACCGTCTTTTCGTCATCTTCAAAGACCAGGCGGATATTTCGGATGTGGCGCAAATCCAAGATCGCGAGGAACGTTTGACCGAAGCCTACGCGCGATTGACAGATCACGCAAATCGCACGCAGGCGGGCTTGCGCGAAATTTTCGATTCGGTCGGGGTTAAGTACACGCCGTATTATTTGGAGAACGCAATGGAGGTGCAAGGCGGGACTCTCGTGCGGCTCTTTTTGTCCACCCGCCCCGAAATAGACCGCATCATCCCCAGCCCGCGCCTGCGCGCCGCTCCGGAAGATTCTCCTTCACCGGGATTTGATTCTTCGCCGCCATCCGGCTATATCGGATGGAACATTGAAATGATCGGCGCGGATAAAGTATGGGAGGAGTTTAACGTACGCGGCAAAGGAATCATCGTGGGTCAATCCGACTCGGGCGTGGACGGGAATCATCCCGCGCTGGCAAAACAATATCGCGGCTACAACGGGGGCGGCGATTACAACTGGTTCGATCCCTGGGACGGAACGACTTCTCCGAACGACGAAGGCGGTCATGGCACGCATACGCTGGGTTCGATTCTCGGAAGCGGCGGCATCGGGGTCGCGCCCGAGGCGCAATGGATCGGCTGCGTGAATTTGGACCGCAACCTCGGCAACCCGGCGTTGTATCTCGATTGCATGCAGTTCATGCTTGCGCCCTTCCCGATCGGCGGCGATCCGTTCACCGATGGCGACCCGGCCCAAGCCGCGCACGTATTGAATAATTCGTGGGGCTGCCCTGAGATAGAAGGCTGCGACCCGACCGCGCTGTTATATGCGGCGGATAACCTTCGTCATGCAGGAATCTTCGTGGTCGTCTCCACCGGCAATGACGGACCGGAATGCGAGACTGTCTATGCCCCGCCCTCGTTGTACGATTCCGTTTTCTCTGTCGGCGCGATTGACCAGTTCGGGAACCTCGCCGATTTCTCCAGCCGCGGACCTGTGACGGCGGACGGCTCCGGGCGCATCAAACCCGATATCGTCGCGCCGGGCGTGAATGTTTTTTCCTCGCTGCCCGAGGGTTCGTATGGCTCGAACAGCGGCACTTCGATGGCGGGACCACACGTGGTCGGCGTGGTCGCGTTGCTCTGGTCGGCGCAGCCCGGCCTGATCGGCGATATCGAAGCGACCGAGAATCTGATCATCACGACCGCCGAGCCTTACACTGGCGATACATCGCTGGGCTGTTTCACCGGAGATCGTCCCAGCAATGCCTACGGTTTCGGCGTGGTGAACGTTTATGAAGCGGTAAAGAAGGCATTAGGGAAATAAAATCTATGGCAAAATTGGCGAATTGACCCGCCCTTTTTAGCAAAGGAGGCAGACATGAAAAGAAGCGCCAGGATCATACTTGGAATCCTTGTCAGCGTACTCGTCCTTGCCGCGGTCGGTTTGTTGTGGAAGACCCGCCAGGAGGCATACGACCT
>JABWAU010000204.1 GCA_013360875.1 Anaerolineales bacterium
TGTCGAGTCTCGTAAAATTGTATCCATCGAACTTTAACAAAGTCTCATAAAGTCGTATCAGGGTAAGCCAAGGGGAGCGCCAGTTGGTAGGCGGTGAAACTTGGTAAGGTCAAGGAACTGCCCATCAATGCAGTTTTCGTCAAGCCCTGGATATCCAATTGGAAGGCAGTTGTTTCCTTTTCAGGCAGGCAAATCAGTTTGTGCGATGCACCATTGAAGGTGATTTCCAAGATTTGTTCGGAAAAGCGTGTGGTGGCATTGTAGATATAGCCGCCAAGAGAAAACGTTCCCACCGAGCTGACCTGTCTAAACCAGCGTCCGCTTTGCAGATAATCGTAAATGCGGTGCATGTCGAGCAGTTGTTCTTCGGCATCGAGGCAATAGAAGCGGCTGGAATGTCTGGTCTGTGGAAAGGCTCGAAAGGGAGGCTGCCCATCCAAGGCGCGGGTGGGGTACTCCTGGTTGAGAAAGAGCATGTGCGCCTGCAAACTTTGCTGGAGAGCGGTTTCATCGTCAAAAATCTGGCCTTCAAAAGCTTGTCCGGCGATGGTTTGATGATGGCGTTCAATCCGGGCATGTTCCAACGGTGGCTTTTTGTGAATGAAGCGTACTTGCACCCCGAGACCAATCCGCCAAAGATGGCTGACGCTGGGAAAAGGTGAGGCGTTCATGTTGTCGTAAAAAGCGCTGTCATGATCCAAACTGACCTGCTCCGGCAAACCATAGCGGATGAAGGCGCACCGCAAGACCTGCTGATATTCGTGTGACTTGGGATGGCGCGTGTTAGGACAAGCATGACTATCGATGCTGGCATGGCTGTAAACGTCCAGCACATTGATGAAGGAAACCTTGCCCAATCCAACTATTGTGGTCACACCCTGTGCGTCCATCTCCCATTCCTACTGCGGGCGTTGCACCGATCTTGCTTTCGGTTCTGGTAAGTTCTGATGACGCTCATACTTGCGAACTTTCTTCTGTTCCTTCAGGTATGCCGCGATCCGCGCCCGACTTGGGATCCTCAGACCGGCAAAACGATTATCTTTGGCAATTTCCAGTCGTAAGGTTTGCGCACCCCAGCCAGGATGTTTTTCTCGTAATTCGAGAATGGCATCTTTCATTTCCGCAGGCGCTGTTGCCAGCGCCCCAGTTGCGGGCCTGCCCATCTGGCTGAACAGGCCCGCTCGACCTTCTCGCAAATACTTTTGTCGCCACTTGCGGATAGTTGACAACGGACGTCTCAGTTCTTCTGCAATTTCACGACTACTTTGCCCGACTTCTACCCGCTCAGCAATCGTGACGCGCTCTGCCAGTGTGGTGGTTTGACCTTTGTTGCTCATCGTATCTATCCTGCTTTCGCTTTTGCTTCACAGGTAAGTGATACGACTTTTCGAGACTTTTGTTAAGGTTCGGGTAATACGACTTTATGAGATTTCACAGGTTCGGGTAATACGACTTTATGAGATTTCACACTTTTTTATTGATAAAATTCCCCACCGTATGGAAATTCAAACCGCCGGTCTTTTCGATTTGAGCGCGTTACGCCGATTGGAGCGCGCCTGCTTCGATAAGGATGCCTGGCCCCTCCTGGATTTGATCGCGGTGTTGACGTGGCATGACGTGGTGCGACTCAAAGCCGTGAACGACGGCGAAATGATCGGGTTTGCCGCCTGCGACCCGCGTCCCTCCCAATCTGTAGCCTGGCTCTCCACCATTGCGGTTGATCCGCTCTTTCAGCGGCGCGGCGTCGGGCGCGCATTGTTGCGCGCCTGCGAAGAAATGGTCAAACAACCGCGCGTGAGGTTGTCCGTCCGCGTAACGAATCACGGAGCGATCGCTCTTTATGAAAAGGAAGGCTATCGGACGGTTGACGTTTGGGGACGGTATTATTCCGACGACGAAGACGCGCTGGTGATGGAGAAGATATTGTAGAGCGGGATGATGTCCGCTCTACTGCGATATAATGACCACCTATGACCTTTGAAGCACTCCCACCGCCTGTGTGGGTGAATGATCCGAACAGTCTCAAACGCATGGTGGAGGATCTGTCCGCGCAGACACGTATTGCAGTGGATACCGAATCCAACAGCCTGCACGCCTATCGCGAACGCGTCTGCCTGATCCAGTTTTCCACGCCGAAAACGGATTACGTTGTTGACCCGCTCGCCTTCGACGATCTGGGATCGCTCGCTCCGTTGTTCTCCAATGCAAGGATCGAAAAGATATTCCACGCCGCAGAATACGATCTGATCTGCCTGAAACGCGATTTCGGTTTCGAGTTCGGGAATTTGTTCGACACCATGCAAGCCGCGCGCATCCTGGGGTATCAATACGTGGGGTTGGAAAACATCCTTTTCGATAAGTTCAACGTCAAGGTTGACAAGCGTCACCAGAAGGCGAATTGGGGGGCGAGGCCTCTGACTCCCGCCCAATTGGATTACGCCCGCATGGATACGCATTACCTGATCGCCCTGCGCAATCTGCTGGAGGCGGAACTGCGCGCAACAAGACGCTGGGGGTTTGCCCAGGACGATTTTGCCCTTGCCTGCCGCGTGGACGAGCCGAAGGAGAAGTTGAACGGTGCGTCGTGGAAACGGTTCAGCGCGCGCAGGGACATTTCCCCGCGTGAGTTGACCATCTTGAGTGAATTGTGCCTGTGCCGCGATGCGATTGCGGAGATGATGGATCGCCCGCCGTTCAAGGTCATTCCAGACAGCACTCTTTTGGATATCGCGAAGAACCTTCCCGAAAAGGACGTTGACCTGGCAGGCATCGGTTTGAGCCAGAAACAGATCCATTTGTGGGGCGCGCAAATTTTGGAGGCGGTCCGGCGCGGGACGCGGAGTCCGCTGGTAAAACGGGAACAGGCTGAACGTCCGAAAGACGCGACGCTAAAGCGGCTGGATAAGTTGAAAGCCTGGAGAAGGAAGATCGCGCAGGAAATGAAGGTCGAGTCGGATATCGTTCTCCCGAAGAGATTTTTGCAAATACTCGCCGAATGCCCGCCGAAGGATATGGAGGCGTTGAAGTCCATCATGCGCGAGTCACCCCATCGGTTTGACAGGTACGGCGATCAAATCCATCGGCTGGTCGGAGGCTGAGATGCGGATCCATTTTCACGGCGCGGCGCGGACGGTGACGGGCAGCCAACACCTGTTGGAGGTCAACGGGCATCGCCTCCTGCTGGACTGTGGGCTGTATCAGGGACGACGAGCCGATACCTACTCCCGCAACCTGAACTTTGCCTACGACCCGCGCGCGGTGGACGCGGTGATCCTCTCTCACGCGCACATTGACCACTCGGGCAACCTGCCGAACCTCGTGAAGAACGGCTATGAGGGACCGATCCACGCCACGCGCGCGACCGTTGACCTTGCCGCGATCATGTTGGCGGATTCGGGGCGCATCCAGGAATCGGATGCCGAATGGTTGAATAAAAAACGGGCGCGCCGCGGCGAGAAACTCATCGAGCCGCTTTATACCGAAGCGGACGCGAAACAGGCGGCTGATCTGTTTCAGGGCGTGAGTTATAACCAGCCGTTCGAGCCGATCCCCGGCGTGACCGCGCGTTTGATCGAAGCGGGGCACATTCTCGGTTCGGCGGCGGTCTCGCTGGAAATCGAGGAAAAGGGGAAAAAGACGCGTTTCTGGTTTTCCGGCGACATCGGTCGTTATGGCCTCCCCCTGCTGCGAGACCCCGTCCTGCCCGCTGAAACGGACCATCTCCTCATGGAATCCACCTATGGCGATAAACCGCACAGCGATCCCTCGCAGGCGTTCGACGAATTCCAGCAGGTCGTTGCGCGCACGATCAAACGCGGCGGCAAGGTCATCATTCCCGCCTTCGCGGTCGGCCGCACGCAGGAACTGGTTTACGACCTGAACATCATGATGTACGAACGCGATGTACCTCTCGTGCCGGTCTACGTGGACAGCCCGCTGGCGGTCAACGCTTCGGACATTTTCCGTAGGCACCCGGAATGTTTCGACGCGGAAACGCGCCAGTTCGTGGATGCGTCGCGTCACCCCGCGTTGGATTTCAAGATGCTGACGTACGTGCGTTCCGTGGAGGAGTCGAAGGCGTTG
>JABWAU010000101.1 GCA_013360875.1 Anaerolineales bacterium
GCGCAAATGGTTTTGGATAACGAACTCGCTGGAAGTGTGCTGCGATTACGGAGGGGCTTATCTGCGGATGCAGAACATCTGGCGGTGGACATCATTCTCGATGTCATGAATGGAACGCGTAATTTTCTCGGTCAAAAACATACGATGAAGCACCTGCGCGGCGGCGAATTGGCGTTGACAAAACTTGCCGAACGCAATTCGTGGGACACGTGGGAGGAGAAACTCGAACGCAAACAAATGGCGGATCGTGCAATAGAGGAAGCCGAAAGAATTTTGCGCGAACACGAGGTTCCTCCGTTATCTCCCGAGCAGGAAAGAGAACTTGATAAAATTCTGGCGGCAGCAGAGATGGAGACAAGTAAACAAGTAGACAAGTAGACAAGTAGACAGGGTCGGACTTGTATACGTGTGTACCTGTGTACTTGTGTTCGTACATCCAAAGGAGAACCCATGCTCAAACAATCACATGCAATCTCGGAGGAACTCATCGAATGGCGGCGCGATTTCCATCAGCACCCGGAGATCGGTTTCGAACTGCACCGCACGTCGAAGATCGTCGCGGAGGAGTTGGAAAGGATGGGGTACAGAGTCAGGCGCGGGGTCGGGAAGACCGGGGTCGTTGCAGAGATCGGAGAGGGAGGCAAGGTGGTCGCCATCCGCGCGGATATGGACGCGCTCCCCATCCTCGAGCAGAACGAATACGAGTACGCATCCAAAACGCCCGGCGCGATGCACGCCTGCGGACACGATGCGCATACTGCCATGGCGCTCGGCGCAGCTTTATTGTTGTCGAAGGAAAAATTGCCGGGACGCGTGAGATTTTTATTCCAGCCCTGCGAGGAAACCACGGACGAGGAAAACAAAAGCGGCGCGCAGCGCATGTTGGCGGAAGGCGCGATGGACGGCGTGGACTACGTCATTGCGCAGCACGTTGATCCGGCGCAGCCGGTCGGCACGATCGGCATTAATGCCGGTCCCTGTTCGGGCGGGGTGGATAACTGGTATGGCGTGATCACAGGCAAGGGCGGGCATGGAGCGCACCCCGATCAGACGATTGACCCGTTCCATTTGCTGGCGCACGTGATTTTGGGTTTGAATGGGATCGTCTCCCGCAGGATCAACCCATTCGAACCGGCGGTCGTCAGTATCGGTTTGGTCAACGGCGGTTTCACCGAGAACGTGATCCCAGACCATGTGAATCTTAGCGGAACGCTCCGCTATGCAAACCCGGATATTCACGAGCCTTTGCGCGAGGAGATCAGGCGCGCGTTCGATATTGCAAAGACGATGGGAGGCGATTACGAACTGCGCTTCGAGTACGGCGGTCCACCGATGGTCAACGATAAAACGGTCTCGGATGTGATCGAAGCGACCGCCAGGGAAATGCTCGGCAGTGAGAAGGTGCATGAGATCGAGAAGACGCTCGGCGCGGAGGATTTCGGCGTGTTCCTCGACCTTGCGCCCGGCGCGATGTTCACCCTCGGCACGCAGAAGAGGGGCCACGAGGAATATAAACTTCATCACCCAAAATTCGACCTCGACGAACGCGCCCTGCCCATCGGCACAGCCATGCTTGCCGAGACGGCAAAACGATTTCTCGGTCGGGAATAGAACCACGATCCTGTGTCATGCCGGGCGCGGGACATTTGTTACTTGCAGACAAAAGACGGAAATTGCTATAAAATAAACACAGGGAAACTCTCCGGGGCATGCTGATCGCTAACGAAGGAAATTGCTTTGTCGGTTACCTCCTGATCTCACTGGTCATTTATTTGTGCGCAGGATATGTGTACCGCGTTAATGCCAGACGAAAGGTTGACGACCCCGAAAAAAGAGACTACCACCCCGCGGCTGTACCGCTATCCCTTATGTGGTTCCTTTTAGTCCCGATGATGGTCATTTATTTCGTCCTTCGAGCATTGGCGTACGGCTTATTTCTGGTCCTTTTCACTGTGGCGCTCGTTGTCTTCCGTAAACCCTTCCTGCTGGTCTGGCTGATGAAGGCGGCAACGAAGATCGGCACCCTGCTTCTGGAGGCAAACACATTCCTGATCCGTTTATTTTTTCCAAAGCCCAAACCTGCGCCCGTGTAAAAAAAAGATCCCGCCTGCCTGCGGGATCTTCATTTATTGTGAATATTATGAATCCTGGGGAAATATAAATGATAGGGGATCATCATCAGGAAACCGATGGCGATCACGATCTGTCCTGCCAGCACACCGCCGGACTGCCACGGACCGAAATGTGGAACCATCGGCAACAGGTGCGATCCCAATCCGAACACGTCCGCCATGCCGGTAAAGACCGAGACGACGTACCCCGTGCCGACCAGACGCATCCCAATATCGGCGACGATGCTGCGCGGCTCCCTCCCCCACAATGCGACCAGGCCAACGTAACCGCCGATGCAGATCAATCCCAATCCGATCAGGAACACGGCGATCTGGATGAACCCGACCACCGGGCTGCGATCCCAGCCGAACCAGCCGGGCTTGGCGCCAACGGTGAAGACAAACAAGCCGAACAATACCGCGATAAGGCTGAAGCGGATACGCAGGTATGAAATGCGAATATCGGGTCCGCCGTTCATGATGGCAGATTACTCCTGAGAAACCGAAGCCAGTTCCCACCCAGGACGTTCGCCGCGTCCATCTGGCTATATCCGCGTTCCATCAACCTGGTTCCAATAAGTTGCAGGTCGGCGATCGAATCAAGTTCGGGGGGAATGGACTGCAAGCCAAAGCCCCCATCGAAATCCGAACCGATGGCGGCGTGGAGGGAATCTCCCGCCAACTGACAGACGTGGTCAATGTGCGCGATCAACGCGTCCAGCGAGACCTCGTCGCGGCGGCTGCCGTTACTGCGCAGCCATCCCACCTTGAGGAACGCATTGTACGGCATCAACCCGATGACGCCCCCGCGTTCGACGAGGCTGCGGATCACGCCGTCCGATAGGTGACGATTCGTCTCTGCGCCGCGCAGGAGCGCCGCGCAATTGGCATGAGACGACATGACCGGTCCTTCGTAACGCTCGAGCGATTCGTACGCGGCGGGTTCGTCCATGTGGCTGAGGTCGAGGATGAAGTTGAAGTCCGCCATCGTTTTCAGAAGTTGACGACCTTCGTTCGTCAAGGGGCCCGGCTCGCCGGTGCCGCCGCAATAACGCGTCCCCGCCCAGGCAAGACCGATCATGCGCAGACCCAGGTCCCACCATTCGGAGAGTTCGCGCGGGGAGCGGATCGCGTCCGCGCCTTCCATGAGAAGGATCAAGCCGACGGGATGCCCGCTGGAATCGTAATCGGGGTTGGACCAATGCTCGATGACGGAATCCAGTTCCGGGGTCGAGGTAATGAGGCGGAATTTGTCGGGATGGGAATCAGCCAGTCTTCGGTAAACATCCACCTGTTCGCGATAGAGGCGATACGCGGAGTCGGAATCGGTATATAGGAGGGTTTCGCCTGGTTCCTTTTTTCTGAGAGGCGCCGCGAATAACGTCGCAAATGCAACCGCCACCCTGCCGTGCTGGTACTCGCGCCAACCCAGGAGACAATCGCCGATGCGTTCGGAAATTTCCGTGCCAGCCTCGAGACGGCGAGTCTCCTTTACGGAGCGCGTGTAATCGCGGCCAAAGGTAAGGATGTTCCAGGCAATATCCTGATGCGCGTCTATGATCAGCATTTCACAAAAGAACGTCCCGCTCGGGCGGGAGGCTCTCGCTCTACCTGGTTTCGGAGGTTTCTTCGGTCATTCCCCCTGTGGAAGCGTCGGGAGCGTCCTGTCCCTCGGAGGGTTTCGATTCATCTTTGACGGCTTCCTCGTGTTCCATCGAGTCGAGTTCGGCGGTCATCAGTTTGAAGTCCTTGTCGGCAAAGGCGGCGGAATCCACCTTGCGCAGGCTTAAACCGATGCGATGCTGTTCCGGATCAATGCGGATGACGCGCAGGCTTTTGACGTCGCCCTCTTTGAGGACTTCCTTGGGATGTTCGATGCGGTTCTCGGAGATCTCGGAGATGTGGATGAGTCCTTCGATGTCGCCTTCGAGGCGGGCGAACGCGCCGAATTTGGTCAGGCGGGTGATGACGCCCTCGACCAACTGCCCGACGCTGTATTTTTCCAGGCGTTCTTTCCAGGGATCGTTCAACAAGGCGCGGATGGAGAGGCCGATGCGCTTCTTTTCGCGGTCAATGTTGATGACCTTGACCTTGACCTCCTGCCCCACTTCGAGCGCCTCGCGCGGATGTTCGATGTGATCCCAGGAGATTTCGGAAAGATGCACGAGTCCGTCGGCGCCGTTGACGTTGATGAACGCGCCGAAGTTGGCAAGACTGGTAACGCGCCCGGTGTACACCTCGCCTTCCTGCAATTCCTCCAGCACGCGTTCTTTGATGGATTGGCGCGTTTCCGTAGTGGCGGCTTTCTCGGAAAGAATGAGTCGGCGGCGTTCGCGATCCACTTCGATCACCCGGACAGAGATGGGTTGTCCGACCATTTTTTGCCATCGTTGTTCGGGGGTGTCGCCGGTGGATTGCATGCGGCGGATCGCGCTGATCTGCGAGGACGGCACAAACCCGCGCAATCCCTCCACCGAGACGATCAACCCGCCCTTGTTGAAGCCGATGATCTTGCTTTCGATCACATTGCTCTCTTCGAGCATTTTTTCAACGTTATCCCAGGAGATCTGTTCCTGCGCGCGTTTGAGGGAGAGAACGACGTTGCCGTTGGCGTCCTCCGGGCTGACCACATACACGTAAACTTCCTGCCCGACCTCCAACGCTTCTCGCTCCTTAGCCGACAACTGCTCCAATTCCTTGCCAGACACCAACCCCTCGGATTTAGCGCCGATGCTGATGAGGATCTGCGATGGGGTGACGCTCGCAATATGCCCCTTGCGGATCTCCCCCGCCTGGGGCAGATCAATGTTAAGTTCCTGTTCCTTGAGCAGGGATTCCATCGTTAGATTGTTGCTGTTGCTGGATTGCTCTCCCTGCGGTTTGGGATCGCTCCCCTGAGCGGGCAGGGTCTGATTAGGTTCTGTCACTTGAAACTCCGGTTACGAAAAATGTAAGTGGCATTATACAAGCGAAACAGGAAGTTTGCAACCCTGCGCGTCCCACAACGGTTTTCTCAAGGTCAAGGCTCAAGGTTTAGTGGCACACGGATTACCAGGCATTCGCGTGTTTTTTCCGTTCTTCGCGAAGAAATCCGTGTTGTCCGTGTGTTCCACGCACAAAAGAATATCGGATTTACGCGGATTTGTTTTCTCGCCCGTTAACCTGCGCCGTTCCCCACATGTAAAAGGGTCGGCGCAAATGGGCGGATTCTCATAGGACTTTTCGAAAGCCCTGCATTTGCGAAAAGAACGCGCATCGAACGGAAAGCGACAGGCTTCGTCAGGATTTTGATTCACGCGTTATAATCGCAATTCGGAGTTGATACCAGATGCCACCCATTTTTCCCTTTACAGCCATCGTAGGACAGGAGCGCATGAAACGCGCGCTCATCTTGAATGCCGTTGACACGCGCATCGGCGGCGTGTTGATCCGCGGCGAACGCGGCACTGCCAAATCCACTGCGGCGCGCGCGCTTGCCGCCCTGCTTCCCAAAGTCAGGGTCGTGGATGATTGCCGCTTCGGCTGCGATCCCGACAAGCCAAACAGTTGGTGCACCGAATGCAAGGAGCGATTCGAGGGAAAACAGGAAGTCCCGTTCCACATCCGCACTACATCCTTTGTGAACCTGCCCGTTTCAGCCACAGAGGACCGTGTGGTCGGCACGCTCGACATCGAGCAGGCGATCCAGAAAGGCGAGCGTCACTTCGAACCTGGCGTCCTGGCGGGCGCAAATCGCGGGCTCCTCTACATTGACGAAGTGAATCTGCTCGACGATCACGTGGTGGACGTCCTGCTGGACTCCGCGGCGATGGGCGTGAACGTGGTCGAACGCGAAGGCATTTCCTTCTCTCATCCCGCCCGCTTCATCCTCGTCGGGACGATGAATCCCGAAGAAGGGGAACTCCGACCTCAATTGCTGGATCGCTTCGCCCTCTCCGTGGACATCGTGGGCATCCGCGAGGCGCGTGAGCGCGTGATGATCATGGAGCGCAACATCGCCTTCGAACAGGATTCGGAAGCCTTCCGCCAGCAGTGGATGGCGAGGGAACAGGAACTCTCGCGCCAGATCGAGCGCGGACGCGAACTCGTGGGACAGGTCACACACACCAGCCGCGACCTGCTATCCATCGCCGCGTTGACCGCTTCGTTGAACGTTGACGGTCACCGCGCAGACCTGGTCATCCTCAAAGCCGCGCGCGCCCAGGCAGCCTTCGAGGGCCGCACCAAGATCAACGATCACGACATCGCGCTTGCGGCGGAGCTGGCTCTCCCGCATCGCATCAAGCGGACTCCCTTCCAGCAGGCGGAGATGACAACCGAGCAGTTGCAGGAACGCATTGAACAACTGGCGGGCCAGTCGGTCCCGAGCGAGGCGGAGTCGGAGGAATCCGAGTCGCAGCAGGGCAAAGCCGAGGAAAAAAAAACTTAAAACTCGAGGATGAACGCGAGGAAGGTCCGCAGGAGGGCAAGCCGGAACCGATGAAACAGGATGTGTTTGCGAACACATCCGCCAATTGGTGGGAGGGCGGGCAGAAGATCAAACCCGGCGAAAAGTTCCAGCCGCGCAAGTTGAACACCCCGCTCGATAAATTAGCCCGCAAACACGCGGGCAGGCGTTCATTGACGAAGACCGAACGCAAACACGGACGTTACATCAAGGCGCGTCCCGCCGGTAAACGGAAGGACGACATCGCCTTCGACGCGACGTTCCGAGCCGCCGCGCCGTACCAGAAGAAACGCACCGAAAAAAGAAAACGACTCGCCTTTGCCATCGAATCGTCGGACCTGCAACGCAAGATCCGCGTCAAACGTGTGGCGAATCTGGTTCTGTTTTTGGTGGACGCTTCGTGGTCCATGGCGGTTGCGGAGCGGATGAACGCGACCAAGGGCGCGATCCTGTCCCTGTTGACGGATGCGTATCAGCGCCGCGACCGGGTCGGGCTGATCGTCTTCCAAAAGGACCGCGCCACGCTGGTGCTGCCCCCGACCAACTCCGTGCAACTCGCGCAACGCGCGCTGATGGACATTCCCGTCGGCGGGAAAACCCCGCTCTCCGCCGGGCTGCTCCTTGCCGCCGACGTGCTGCATCAGGAAAAAATTCATCACCCCGATATCGAACCGCTGCTGATCGTATTGACCGATGGCGCGGGGAACGTGTCCATCGGCGCGCTGCCCCCGCAGGAAGAATCCTATCGTTTCGCGGACATGATCGCGCACGAAAAGATCAAAAGCGTGGTCATCAACATGGAGCACGCCGCCTTCGACCAGGGTCTCGCCCAACAACTTGCGAATCACCTCAAAGCGCCGTGTTACGCGTTGAGCGAGTTGAAAGCAGAAAATCTGTATCACGCCGTAAAGGATGAAATGATCAGACCGATGAAGAAGTGAGCGAAAAAAATTCTCACCTCGGCGCTTCCGCCGCGAGCAGGGCTAGGATTTCCTCGGTCTTCATCACCCTACCATAGGACTTCAACGCGGCGAGAAACGACTTATGTACCAGTTCCGCAGGGATGATCGTCCCGCCGTATTTCAGGTCGCGCGTCGCGCAGGCGTCCTCCGCGACCAGGATTTGAAACCCCAGGTCTGACGCGGCGCGGGCGGACGCATCCACGCATAGATGCGTCATCATCCCGCAGATGACGACGCGCTCGATCCCCCACCCATTCAACATTTCCAGCAGGTTCGTCTCACGAAAGGCGTTGGGGTAATTCTTGTAGACGATCGGCTCCCCCTCGAAGTGCGCGACCGTATCGTGAATATCCGAACCGCTGTCACCCTTGATGAAAAAAGCCGCCGCAGGATCCAGTGATATGTGTTGAATATGGACGTGATGCCCGCCGTGTTCGCGAAAACATTGAAGTAGTTGATACGCGTTCCGCGCGGCTTCCAGCGGGTTGACAAGTGGAAATTTCCCGCCGGGAAAATAGTCGTTCTGGATGTCAATGACGAGGAGGGCTGTCTTCATAGGGATCCTCTTTCAACATCCAAGTATACACGCGGAGCGGCGCGCCCGCCCAACACAGCATCCAGTTTTCAGGTAGAATTATCCTCACGCGTCAGGTGGAACAAACATTCATCCGCGCGTGTCTAATGGAAACAAGGAAAACCCTATGCTGAATCGAACACCACCCAACAGACCCCCCAGCACGTCGAACGTGATCAAATCCTATCGCAAGAGGCGAATGCAAAGGGGTCCGCTTCTGGTCTATGGAGCCATTGCGCTGGTCGTCGTCGGCGTGATCTTGCTCGTCGTCTGGCTGATGGGACCGGAGCAGCCGCTCGGCGCGATGTTCGCCACCGATACCCCGACCGTCACCGTGACATCCACGCCCACCAACACAACCACACCCACGGCAACAGCGACCATCACAGAAACGCCCACAGTCACATTCACGCCCACACCTTCCGAACCATTCCCATATACGATCCAGGAAGGCGATACGCTCCCCGCCCTCGCCGAAAGATTCAATCTCGGCGGCGATGGCGTGCTTCTCCTCCTCGATTACAACCCGGTCATCCTCGAAAACGACGGCATCTACTTCGTGGGACAGACAATCATCATCCCACCTCCGGGAACCCAGCGCGCGACAGCCACCCCCATCCCAGCCAATCTCCCGCGCGGCACGCGGATCGAATACAGCGTCCTGCCCGGTGACACACTCGCAGGCATCGCCGCCAAATTCAACAGCCGCGTGGATGACATCATCGCAGCGAACGACCTCGAGGACGCCAACGCCCTTCTGGTCGGGCAAGTCTTACAGATCCCCGCCAATCTCGTGACCGCGACCGCGACGCTTCCTCCCACATCCACGCCTGTCACGCCCACCGTGGCTGGACAGCCAACCCAAGCCGCCACCGCTTCGACCGGCGCCTCCACGACCTGCCCGGTCACGGAAAACGCCGCCTTCGTCGCCGAATTGCAGACGCTCATCAACAACGCCCGAACCAGCAACAACCTGGCCACGTTGAGCGTCAACCAGCGGCTCGCCGCCGCTGCGCGAACCCATGCGGTTGACATGCTCTGCAACAACTACCTCAGCCACATCGGTCTGGACGGGTCCACGCTGCAATCGCGCGTCGCCACGCAGGGATACGCCGCGACCCTCGCGCTGGAGGACATCTACGCCCTGCATCCCGCCTACGGTATCAACGCGCAAGCCGCCTTCAACTGGTGGATGAACAATCCCGCCCACCGCGCGGACATCCTCAACCCGGAAACGACGGAATTCGGCATCGCATACGTCGAAAACGAGGATAGCCTGCTCGGCGCCTACTTCGTCCTCGTATCCGCCAAACCGTAGGTTTCTGGTGAGTACCCACATCTCGCGCGCTGCGCATTATGGGAAAACCAATAGGTTTTTCTGGACAAATCGAGGAGCCTCATGTAAAATAACGCTCCTGTGGCGGACCTGACAACCGCCGCTTCATTCTTGAAAAGCAGGAATTTTCGGAGGAAGACCTTGGCAAACATCAACTCTCAGATCAAACGGAACAGGCAGAACGAAAAACGCCGCCTGCGCAATCGTATCGCGCGCGGCTCCGCCCGTACTGCCGTCAACAAAGCGCGCGCCGCATTCGAAGCGAAGTCGCCCGCAACCCGTGAAGAAGTAATGAAGGCAATCAGCGCGCTCGATAAAGCCGCCGAACAGGGTGTGATCCACAAGAACAACGCCGCGCGCCGCAAAAGCCGCCTGATGAAAAAACTCGCATCGTTCAAGACGGAATAGGCGGTTAACCCTGGCGTACTACCAGATCGCGGGAGTCTTTCGACTCCCGCTTTTGTTTACGCGCTGCGATTGTGGCATAATCAACGCATAGTATAGACCCATGAGGATTTTCTCCCTATGAAAAAAGCAACCATCATCCTGCTCGTTTTTCTTGCCTTGCTTTCTGCATGCGCGCCCTCCGCACCCAAAGAGACGATCACTTTACGCATCGCCGTCCTGCCGATTATTGACACGCTTCCGATGTACGTCGCGCAACAGGAGGGACTATTCGCCAGGCACAACGTCAACGTCGAGTTCGTCCCCGTCGCCTCCGCGCCCGAGCGCGACCAACTGCTCGCCGCCGGTCAAGCCGACGGCACGATCAATGAGACCCTCGCGGTGATGCTCTTCAACAGAGAAACAATCCAGATGCAGGCGGTGCGATACGCGCTTCGTCCCGCGCCGGGCTACGGTCATTTCTTCATCATCGCTTCGGGTCAGAGCGGCATCACCTCCGTTGACGGGTTGAAGGGCGTGGAGATCGGCGTCTCACAAGGGACGGTGATCGAATACGTCACCGAGCGCCTCCTGCAAGCCGAGGGCTTTACCGCCGATGAGATCAAAACCATCGCCGTGCCGAAGATCCCCGACCGCATGTCCCTGCTGGCTTCGGGCGAGTTGCAGGCGGGCGTCATGCCCGATCCGCTCGCGTCGCTGGTCGTGGCACAGGGCGGCGTGATCGTGGCGAACGATTCGACTCATCCCGAATACGGCTTTAGCGTCATCTCCTTCCGCAAGGCTGTGATTGATGCGAACCCCGAGGCGGTCAAAGGTTTTCTTGCCGCCATCGAAGAAGCCACGTCCCTGCTCAATGCCGACCCCAAGAAATACAAAAATGTTTTGAGCGAACAAAACCTCGTCCCACCGCCCTTGCTGGAGACCTATCGAACGCCGCCCTTCCCCTCGGCTGGCGTACCAACCGTCGAGGAATGGAACGACGCGTTGAACTGGTTGAAAGACAAAGGGATACTGGACTCTGACGTTTCCTACACGGACTCGGTCAACGCCTCGCTTCTTCCTTAACTGAAAGTTGATCCCGTTACCCATCCCGCATCGTATCGCGAGATTTATCCCGCAAGGGGGCAACATGAATGTCGCGGTACGATGCGTTCCGATATGATTCGAGTTCATTCGCTTACCTTTGGTTACTCACAACAACTGCCCATCTTCCAATCTTTTGATTGGACAGTGGAACGCGGCGAGACCTGGGCGATCATCGGGTCGTCGGGCTGCGGCAAGACCAGTCTGCTTTACCTGCTGGCAGGCTTGCTGAAACCAACCAGCGGGGAGATTTCGATCGAAGGCGAAGTCATCGCACGTCCGCGCCCCGGCACGGGCTTGATCCTTCAGGAGTATGGCTTGCTTCCGTGGTCAACCGTCAGACAGAACGCGGAACTGGGATTACGCGTCCGCAACTTTTACGGACCCGATGGCAGGCACGCGCCGCAGAGTCATCAAAGGTCACAAAATATCATGCCGTGGCTGGAGAGACTCGGCATCGCTCATCTCGCGGACAAGTATCCGTCTCAAATCTCAGGCGGGGAACGTCAACGCACCGCCATTGCGCGTACGCTTGCTCTGCACCCAGACATCCTGCTTATGGATGAACCTTTCTCCTCGCTGGATGCGGTCATCCGCGAAGACCTGCAATCGCTGACGCTGGAACTCTGTGAAGAACAGGGCATTACCCTGATCATGGTCACGCACGCCATCGAAGAGGCGGCGGTCATGGGCAGGAAGATCCTTTTGTTGGGTCAGCCGCCGAACACGAAGCCGGGAATCTTTGCAAATCAAAACGCGGGGAACGCCGAATATCGTCAAACCAACGAATATCTCGAAATATGCAAAACATTGCGGAGGGAATTGAACGATGAAACGCCGTGATGTCCTGCTCGCCGCGCTGGGGCTGCTCATTCTATGGCAGGCTGCTGCCATGCTGGTGAACCGTCCCATTTTGCCGACGCCCATCGTCGTGACCCGCGTCTTCTTCAGCGAGTTGACCCGGGGACTCTCCGATCACGCGCTCGCCAGTCTGTGGCGCGTGATGGCGGGGACCATGCTCTCGGTGTTGACGGCGGTCCCGGCAGGGCTGGCAGTCGGCGGGTCCGCGCGGCTGAACCGTTTTGTCTCTCCGATCATCTATCTGCTGTATCCAATCCCCAAAGTCGTCTTCGTGCCGGTCATCCTGTTGTTTCTAGGGATCGGCGACGCGGCGAAGATCGCGATCATCTTTCTGATTTTGTTCTTCCAGATCGTTGTGCTGGTCAGGGATCAAGCCGCCGCGCTGCCACCGCAATTATTCCAAAGCCTGCGCAGTCTGGGGGCAGGCAGGCGCGCGTTGTTCCGTTTTGTATATCTCCCCGCAAGTCTGCCCGCCATTTTGACGGCGCTCCGCCAGTCGGTGGGGACGGCGGTCGCCGTGTTGTACATCGCCGAGTTGTTCGCCACCCAGCGCGGACTTGGTTATTACATTTACTACAACGGAAGCACGCTCTTGAATTATCCCGCCATGTACGCGGGCGTGATCGCCATGTCGCTATTGGGGCTGGGGCTGTATTTCACTGTGGATTGGCTGGAGCGAATCTTATGCCCATGGAAATTTGTTAACTGAAAAACAACCCCGCCCAAAACAGCAGACTGAACGCCAGCGCGGTTTGACCCGTGCCTGCCAGCGCAACATTCAACGGACGTCCTTTTTGCGTCAACGTCACGCGCGCGGCTCGATACGCGATCGGCAACGATAGCCAGGCGAGCATCGTCGTCCACGGCACGATGCCCATCCATGCCGCGAGCGAGAGGATGAGATAGGCAATCGTCAGACAAAGCATGTATTGAATTTTGGTTTTGTGTTCGCCCAATAGGACAGCCAGCGTATGCTTGCCTGCCTTGCGGTCGTTTTCCAGGTCGCGTAGATTATTCACCACCAAAATTGCAGTGACGATCAACCCCGGCGGAACCGCCATCCACCACGCGGCAGGGGAAACGTAGCCCGCCTGCACGTAATACGTCCCTGCAACAGAAGCGAGACCGAAAAAGATAAATACGAAAACACCGCCGAGACCGTAATAACCGAGCGGGAACGGTCCGCCCGTGTAGGCGATCGCGGAGATGATCGCGGCGATGCCGATCGCGATGATGGGTAGTCCGCCGAGATACGCCAGATACAAACCGATCAATGCGGCAGAGCCGAACACCACTGCCATGCCAAGTTTCACCTCACGCGGCGTGAGTAAACCAGCCTGTGTCACGCGTGTCGGTCCCAATCGCTCGGGCGTATCCGTACCGCGCTCGAAGTCAAACACGTCGTTGGCAAGGTTGCTCCCGATCTGCAAAAGCAACGCGGCAAACAGACATGCCAGCATGGCATCGAGTCGCAGAAAGCCGTCGCGCCAGGCAAGCGCGCCGCCCATCACCACACCCGCCGCGGCGGCGGGCAACGTGCGCGGGCGGATCGCCAGCATCCATGCGTTCCAGTTAATTCTTTGCACGCTAAAGTTGTTTTCCGAGTTCATGCGGCGCAGTATAACGTATAATGGCGCAAATTCGACGCAGGAGATTCCATGACTCAATTGACAGGCGACGAACGCGCGGTTTACGTGCGGGACATGTTCACGCGCATCGCCAGACGTTACGATTTGATGAACCGCCTCATGACCGGCGGACAGGACATCCGCTGGAGGAAACGTGTCATCGAACTGGCGCGGCTGAATGACAACGCGTCTCTGCTGGACCTTGGGACCGGCACCGGCGACCTGGCGCGGGAGGCGCTGTCGGCGTTTCCCAAAGCCCGGGTCGTGGGAGCAGACTTCACTTTGGAAATGATGCGGGTGGGGCGAAAGAACGGTCCGCTCGATTTCTCCGCCGCGGACGCGCTTCGTCTGCCCTTTGGCGATTCCACGTTCGACGCGGTCGTTTCCGGTTTTCTCATGCGCAACGTCATTGACCTGAACAGAGCCCTGGAGGAACAATATCGCGTCCTCAAAAACGGCGGACGCATCGTCATCCTCGATACCACGCGCCCGAAGAGAAACATCCTTTCCCCGTTTATCTGGATTCATCTGCACTTCGTCATTCCCACGCTCGGCAAACTGGTGACGGGAGTCGGCGAGGCGTATCGTTACCTGCCCGAAACGACCGAGGGTTTCGTCACCGTCGAGGATATGGCTGCGCGCATGACATTGGTCGGATTCAAGAGCGTCGGTTTTCGCCGATTCATGTTCGGCACCGTCGCCATTCATTATGGGGAGAAGTAACGTAACCCAAGTTGCTACCCTGGGAAGCAGGTTGACAAAAGTCCATGCGATTCGTACAGTTACGGTATCCCAACCAAAACTGGAGAAACTCATGGACACCCAAATTATAGTAGTTTTTTGTTTATGTGACGACATGCTCAAATCCTTGCATCACTATGAAGATCGCCAATGCCAAATGAGTGACGCCGAAGTGATGACCACAGCGATCATCGCC
>JABWAU010000205.1 GCA_013360875.1 Anaerolineales bacterium
CCCCTGCTCGCCATGGACGGCACCGAAGCAAACGGACTCGAAGAAGCCGCGACGAATGCCTACCACGAAGCGAACGACGAATGGGCATCCGCCGAATACCGGATGGACACTGCCGCCGTGCTGGCGAAGCGATGTTTAGAATCAGCCGCGTAGGGCGCGTCCTCTCGCGCGCCTTCGCGGTATAGATGGCGCTTGTTGGCGTGCGAGAACGCCAACTATGCATGGATAAAAAATGACCCCCACAAACAAAACCAAAGCCTTCGAAGAGATCGCGCGGATGTTCGCCATCTCGAACGAAAGCGCGAAGTATTTCCTCAACCACGTGCAGAAAAGTTTCAAGGTCGAGCGCCCGCCGCACAAACTCATCCTTGAATTCGTGCAGGGACACAACTACGAATCCAAACCCACACCCTATGAAGTTGCCTCGGCGATGAAGGAGAGCGGCGTGTGGAATTACGACCTCGGTTCGCCCCCGCCTGCGGTGGAGGATGAGGAGGATATTTACCGATGAAAGCCGCCGTCTTCTACGAATGCGGCGACGCTTCGAAGATCCAGATCGCCGACGTTCCCATGCCTGAAATCAAACCGGGTCAGGTTTTGATCCAAGTCCATGCCAGCGCATTCAATCATTTGGAACTGTGGTCGCTGCACGGACCTGCCGACGAGAGCTATCGCTTCCCGATGTGGACGGGATCGGATATCTCGGGCGTGATCGCCGAGGCCGCGCCGGATGTGAAGGATTGGAAAGCGGGCGACGCGGTCGTCGTAAACCCGTCGCTTTCATGCGAAAAATGCGAGCACTGCCTGAGAGGCGACGTCACCTTGTGTGACGATTACGACATCCTCGGCTCGAACGGGAACGGCGGCAATGCCGAATACGTCGCGGCGAACGCGGACAAGCTGATGAAACTCCCGCCGGGATTCGATTTCGTCACGGCTGCGGCGGCGCCGTTGGCGTACCAGACCGCCTGGAGAGCGATCGTTACGCGCGGAAAAATCCAGAGCGGAGAAACTGTTCTGGTATTGGGAGCAAGCGGCGGCGTGGCTGGAGCCGCGATCCAGATCTGTCACATGCTCGGGGCGAGAGTCATCGCGATCACCAGTTCATCCGAAAAGATGGAGAAAGCAAAACTGGCGGGCGCGGATTTTGCCGTGGACCGCAGTGAAGGCAAACCCTTCGAGGAGGCGCTCAATATCACAGGCGGGCGCGGCGTGGACGCGGTGATCGAGAACGTCGGCGCGCTGACCTGGGGCGACAGCCAGAAAATCCTGCGCAAAGGCGGGCGAATCGTGACGTATGGACGCACGACAGGGCGGGAAGCCACGACCAACCTTTCGTTGTTGTTCTGGAACGAGCAGACCCACATCGGCACGACCATGGGCAGTTTGCAGGACTTCAAGGAAATGATGGAACACGTCTTCAGCGGAAAGTTGACACCGATCGTCGATTCGGTTTATCCGCTGGAAAGGGCGAGGGAGGCGTATGAACGGTATGAAAAGGGCGGACAGTTTGGGAAGGTTGTGCTAAGTGTGAGATAATTCCACCCAATTTCTGGAATAATAATTTTATTATGGCAACGAAAAACGGAGAGCAGAGGAAGACATATCCAATTTATACAATGACTCACGATATCATTCACGAATGAACTTATTGCTGCACAATAATTGACAGAACCTCCATTATCTAAATACAAAGGACCCCATGCCCAAATCATTCACCCTGATCAAAGAACAGCAGATCCCCGAGATCAACTCGCTGGTGCAGTTGTACGAACACAAACGCACCGGCGCGAGGCTGCTCTCGGTCGTCAACGACGACGAGAACAAGGTCTTCAGCATCAACTTCCGCACGCCGCCCAAGGATTCGACCGGTGTGGCGCACATCCTCGAACATTCGGTGCTGGGCGGCTCAGAGAAATACCCGGTCAAGGAACCGTTCGTGGAACTGGTCAAAGGCTCGCTGGCGACCTTTATCAACGCCTTTACCTACCCCGATAAGACCTGCTACCCCGTGGCAAGCCAGAACGAAAAAGATTTCTACAACCTGATCGACGTGTACATGGACGCCGTCCTGCATCCGCGCATCGACGAGCAGACCCTGATGCAGGAGGGCTGGCATTACGAAGTGGATGAAAAATCCGGCTCGCTCGAATACAAGGGCGTGGTCTTCAACGAGATGAAAGGCGCGTATTCCTCGCCGGAGAATTTGCTTTCTCGCACCATCCAGCAATCGCTCTTCCCCAAACACCTGTACGGAGTCGACTCGGGCGGCGACCCTGCGAACATCCCCGACCTCACCTACGAAAACTTCCGCGCGTTCTGGGAGTCGTACTACCACCCGTCCAACGCGTTCATCTTCTTCTATGGGGACGACGACCCGGAGAAACGCCTCAAACTAATGGAAGGCTATCTCAAGCCCTACAAACGCAAGAAGGTCAAGTCCGCGGTGCCGCCCGGCAAACCGTTCAAGAAACCGAAGAAGGTCGAAACCTCCTACATCGCCAGCGAAGGCGAAGACATCGAAAACAAACATTACCTGACCGTCAATTGGAAACTGCCAGACACCTCCGACCCCGTGCTCACGCTCAGCCTGCAGATCCTTTCGCACACACTGATCGGCACGCCCGCCTCCCCGC
>JABWAU010000102.1 GCA_013360875.1 Anaerolineales bacterium
ATCATCGCCTATCAACAGCCGGTCACGCGTCCGCAGATTGACGCCATTCGCGGCGTGAACAGCGACAGCATGTTGAAAAGTCTGTTGAACAAGGGGCTGATCCTCGAATCGGGACGCGCCGACGGACCGGGACGGCCGATCCTGTACTCCACCACACCGGAGTTCCTCGGACACTTCGGTTTGAATTCCATCCTCGAAATGCCGCCGCTTGCCAAGCCCGAAGAGGAACAGGAGGCGGAGGAGTTATTGAAGGGATGATGAATGACTGCTGAACGACTACAGAAAATCCTGGCGCAGGCTGGTTACGGTTCCCGCCGCGCCTGCGAAGACTTTATCGTGGCAGGACGCGTGCGCGTCAACGGGAGGATCGCCGAACTCGGTCAAAAAGCCGATCCCGCGACGGACACGATCACCGTGGACGGCGAACCGATCCCAGCCACAGAGACGCTGATCTATGTTGCGCTGCACAAACCGCGCAACGTGCTTTCCGCTGTCGCGAAAGAACGCGGCGACAACCGCCCGACCGTGCGCGATCTGGTGGACGCGCCGGGGCATTTGTATCCCGTGGGGAGGCTGGATTTCGAGAGCGAAGGTCTGGTCCTGATGACCAATGACGGAGACCTGGCAAACCGGCTGACGCATCCGCGTTATGGGCACGAAAAGGAATATCGTGTCCTGTTGGCAAAGCGACCGGACCAGGAGCAACTCGAAGCGTGGAGGAGAGGCGTCGTCCTCGAGGACGGACACAGGACCGCGCCGGTGGATGTCCGTTATGAATCCTCCCAGGGAAAGGGCGCGTGGGTGAGGGTCGTGATGAGAGAGGGACGCAAGAGGCAGATCCGCGAGACCTGTCAGCAATTGGCGTTGCCCGTTGTGCGCATTATCCGCACCCGCATCGGGACGCTGCGTTTGGGCAGCCTCAAGCCGCGTCAATGGCGATATTTGACGATGACAGAGGTCAATGAATTGAAGAGCGGCGAGCCGCTAAAAAAGAAGAACCGCCGATGAGGCGGTTCCTTTTTTGGAACGATTCTCCATTCTGCCAATCCCACGAATTTCCAGGGTGTTGGAATGGATCGGCGGGCGATCTCTAACTCTGACGGATGTCCCAGAACTTTTTTACGACGTTGCCCAGCACTTTGCGGATGCCTTCCTTTTTGATGCCTTCCACTTTGAACGTGAGGACCTTGGTGCTGGCGTCCTCCCCGGCGAAGAAACCGAACGAGACGAAGTTTCCGCCGGCGTCGGCGATGGCTTTGGTGACCCGCGCGAGTTCGCCCGGTTTGTCCTCGATGGTCGCGGTGACGCGAATGCCCTTATCCCGCGCCCCCATCAGTTCGAGGAAGATCTTGAACAGGTCGGTTTCGGTGATCATGCCGACCACCCGGTCCCCATCCACGACGGGCATGCCGCCGATCTTTTTGTCCGCCATGATCCGGGCGGCCTCTTCGATGGGGGTGTCGCGGTTTACCGTAACGACCTTTTTGCTCATTACGTCCTTTATCTTGACCTTGCTGATCAGGTAGTGCATCTCCCAGATGCTGAGCGTGGTCGCGTCCGAAGGAGACGCGTTCAACAAATCCTTTTCCGAAACGATGCCGACCAACTTTCCATTCTTGACGACCGGCGCGCGGCGGATGTGTTCTTTTTTGAACATTGCCAGCACATCGTTGATGGGCGCATCCGGCGAGACCGAGATCACGGGGCGGGACATTCTTTCACCGACAAACATGGTTACCTCCTGTGGTAATGCGGACGGCTTTGTCCGCTGGTTGTGACAGTATCTACAGGAATTATACAACCGGTCGCGAAAGGCTGCGTCACGAAATCGGAGTGATTTAGGTCATATTCACGATTACAAGCCGAGGTATGCCGCGCGGATATGCTTGTCCTGGATGAGTTTGCGCGCCGGTCCTTCGAGTTCCACCTTTCCCTCGGCAAGCACAAAGCCGTAGTCGCTAATGGCGAGGGCAAGTTGAACGTTCTGTTCGACCAGCAGAAGCGTGATGCCTTCTTCGCGAAGCAGTTTGAGGCTGTCGAACAACTGCAGCACCAGGACGGGCGCGAGGCCGAGCGACAATTCGTCAATGATGAGGACGATCGGGTCCGCCATGATGCCGCGCGCTACCGCGAGCATCTGCTGTTCGCCGCCGCTGAGCGTGCCGGCTTTCTGCGCGCTTCGTTCCTTGAGGCGCGGGAACATTTCGTAGACGCGTTCGAGGTTCCTGGCGAAGTGCGGGCGCGCCCGCTGGCTGGTCGCGCCCATTTCCAGGTTCTCGAGCACGGTCATGTCCGTGAACAATTGGCGTCCTTCCGGCACAAGCACCAATCCCATTTCGGCTTTTGTGTAGGCGGGCAGCCTGCTTACGTCCCTGCCGTCGAAGGTGATCGTTCCGCTCCAGGGGGGCAGTAATCCCATGATCGTGCGGAGTAATGTGGTCTTGCCGACTCCGTTGCCGCCCACAAGGGAGGTGAGTTTGCCCTTCTCCAGCGAAAGGGTCGAGCCCCACAGGATCTGCACGTCTCCGTAGCCGGAGGTGACATCTTTGATTTCAAGAAGCGCCATGGTTATTCCTCCTCCAGCAATTGCTCGGCAAGTTTCGGGTCGCCCAGGTACGCCTCGATCACCTTTTCGTCCTTTGCGATCTCTTCCGGGGAGCCTTCGGCGATCTGCTGGCCGTAATCCAAAACGATGATGCGGTCCGACACGTTCATCACCGCCTTCATCACGTGTTCGATCATAATAATGGTGACGCCCTGTTCGCGGATCTTCAAAACGGTCTGTATCATGCCGTCAATTTCGGAGGAATTGAGCCCCGCCAGGACTTCATCCAGCAGCAGGAGGTAGGGATGCGCCGCCAGCGCCCGCGCCATTTCCAATCGCTTCTTTTGCGCGACGTTCAAACTGCCAGCCAGTTGATCGACTCTGGACGCCAACCCGACAAATTCCAGCACCTCGTCTGCGATCCTTGCCGCGTTGCCGAGGTGTTGATTCTCGTGTCCGAAGCACGCGCCAACCATCACGTTTTCGCGAACCGTAAGTTCGTTCAACGGTTGGACGATCTGATGCGTGCGCGCCATCCCCATGCGGGCGTGGTCGTATGGTTTGGACCTGGTCACGTCCTTGTCGCGGAAGATCACGCGTCCCTCCTCGGGCGGATATACGCCGTTGATCGCGTTGAAGAGGGTCGTCTTACCCGCGCCGTTTGGACCGATCAACCCCAGGATCTGACCCTCGGGCAGGTCGAAGGTGACGTTGGACAACGCCTGCAAACCGCCGAAGCGTTTCGAGACGCCCTGTAAGGAAAGCAGGATGGTCATGCGAGCGCCCTCCTTATCATAGGAACGCGGTGGCGAAGCCAGCCGATTGCCCCCGCAGGGATGAACAGCACAATTGCCAGCAGGAGCGCACCGGATACCGAAAGTTGGATGTTTTTGAAAAATGCGCTCGTCACCAGGTACCCGCGCATGCCTTGATAGGCGAACGCGCCGAGGATCGGTCCAAGAACAGTTCCCTGCCCGCCCAGCATGACCATCACCAGCAGTTCGATGGAGGCGTGAAGCGGGAAGGCGTCGTGCGGTTCGACGTTTCCATTTTTGAAGAAGAACAGGACGCCGATCATCCCCGGAATGATGGCGGAAAGCACGTACGCCCAGGTCTTTGCATTCGGGGCAACAACCCCCATCACTTCGGCGGCATCCTCGTTCTCACGGATTGCCAGCAACCCAAGCCCAAACTTCGAGGTCCGCACGATATGGCTGAGTAGGACGGCAAGCAATGCAAGGCCGGCGCCGATGTAGAAGGATGTTTGTAATGCCTGCGCCGCACCTCCGTATGCCTTATACACACTGAAGTTTAGCGTGATCCCGGTAGGTCCGCCAAAGAGATCGAAGTTGTTGATAAAGGCCTTCATGGCTTCGTTGACGCCTATTGTGGCAAGCGCAAAATACGCGCCGCGCAGTCTCAGAATGGCTTTGCCGAGCAGGAACGCCAGGATGCCCGACGTCAGTCCGCCCGCCAGCATCGCGTTCCATAGCGACCATTCTTGTGCGGTGAGCAAATAAATCCCGATGTATCCGCCAAATCCATAGAAGACGATGTGACCAAAACTGACGTAGCCGGTGTATCCCAGCAGGATGTTGAGGCTCGAGGCGAGCGCGACAGCCTTCAGAATGGTGAACGCGCTTTCGCGGTTGGCGGGCTTGCCGGTGACGAAGGGCCAGGCGACCAGCGCGGCAACCGCCAGTACGGGGAGAATGAGACCGATGTATTTATGCCAAAGTTTCATTTCTTCGCTCCAAACAAACCGCTTGGTCGCACCAGCAGGATGAGGACGAACAGGGCAAATTCAATGACCGGCACCCAGGACGTTTCGAGAAAGGCGGGGATGATGCCTTCGATCACGCCCAGGATCAGCCCGCCGAACAGAGCACCGATTGGATTCCCCAATCCCCCCAACACGCCGATGACGAAACTCTTCAGTTCATAACTCCCGCCAGCCAGGATGCTGAAAGGGAAGAAGGTCGCGATCAACGCGCCTGAGACCATCGCCAGCATCGTCCCCAGCCCGAAACTGAGCGCAAGGATGCGCGTGGACGGTACGCCCATCAATTCCGCCGCAGCGCGATTGTTTGCCACCGCGCGGATGAACTTTCCGGGGCGCGTGCGATACAGGAAGAGATACAAACCGCCCGTGAACAGCATCGTCACCAGCGCCGCGATCAACCGCGTGCCGAGCAGCGTAACGGGCCCGATCTTGAAACTTCCCGCGCTGAAATCCACGTTGTAGGGCGAGGTCGTGAGGGCGGCGGTCCCCAATCCGATGATGATCATGTTCACAGAGAACGTCGCAAGCAACGAAGACAGATGCGGCGCGTTGATCACGCGATGCACGGCGATGACGTAGATCAGAACGCCGAGCAGCACTCCGACGACCGCGATCGGGATCAATCCCACGTACGGGTTGACTCCCGCGCGCATGAACAGGAAGAACGTCCCGAACATTCCCAGCGCGATGATGGGCCCGTGCGACAGGTTGATGACGTTCATCACGCCCCAGATCAGGGTCAGTCCCATTGCTGCCAGCCCGTATACAAAGCCCAAAAGGATGCCGTCAGGAAGGGATGTCAAGAGCAGACTGAATTGTTGCATGGCTCAACTCCCGATTTAAAATTGCAGGGGCGGGTTCCTTCGACTGCCCTCAGGAGGTTCCCGTCCCTGCAATGCGATGATGCAGCCTAGGGCGCTGGAATTGGATAGAGCGGGTCGGCGTTGGCAACGTCTGCGGGCCAGATCACCTTGCGGACGAGTTCGCCAGCCTCGTTCTTCTGCCATTGTGCCACGACCATCGCGTGACCGATCTGCAAACCGTGCGCCTCGGGCGAGGTGTCGAACTTGATGCCGCCGTAAAAGGTGAAGATGTCCATGGCTTCGAGAGCGGCTTTCACCTTTTCGGGATCAATCGAGTCTGCGTCCTGAATCGCTTTTTGCAGGACGAGACCCGCGGCATATCCGCCCGCGACGTGGTACGTGGGTTTGTCGCCGGTCACCGCCTCGTACGCCGCGGCAAATTCCTCGCCAGTGGGACCGAACCATTCCTTTCCAAGCGCCGCGGCTTCCTCGGGTGTGTGGGTTGCCGCGAGTTCCCATTGACTGGAGGTCGCCACGCCGAGCGCGGCATCGCCCAATTCAGGGAACTTGGAGTCAGCGGGAGCCACGAGCAATGAGATGAATTTCAAGCCCACCTTGCGTTCATAGAGTTGCCGGGCGAATGTGCTTCCATCGGGGTAGTGTCCGCCGCCGAGCAGGACCGTGGCTCCAGACGCGACGATCTTATTGATCACCGGACCAAAATCGGTCGTTTCCGAAGCGTATCCCTCCTCCAGGACGATTTCGAAGCCCTGCGATTCCAGATAAGGCTTGAGGCCCTCCACTACCGCCGTCGAGAATTTATCGTTCTCGTGCACGACCGCCACCTTCGCTTCGGGGTCGAGGGTCTTGAGCATGTCCACAGTGCTGATGAGGTAGAGGCTTCCGGGCGTGTAGAGTTGGAACAGGCTGGTGTTGCCGGTCTTGTAGGCGTCGTCCTCCGCCGCCCCGGCGGTGATCATCACTTTGCCATTCTGTTCGGCAATGATGGACGCCGCTGCGGTCAATCCCGAGGAATACGGGCTGATGAGGAAATCGGCGTCATCCTCAGTGATGAGGCGTGTGTAGAGTTCCTGCACGCGCTCCTTGTTGGATTCATCGTCATAGGTGTGCGCCTCGAATTTGACCACCGTGCCGTCGCTCAACTGGATTCCCCCCGCCTCGTTGACCTGATTCATCCACAGGTTGAAACCCGCCACCTGCCGCTTCGACGAGACTTCCTGCGCGCCGGTGAGTGAGGATGTGAAACCGATGATGACGGTCTTTTCAACAGGCGCGGGCGGCTCAGTGGGCTGGGCGGGTTGTTCCGCGGGCGCGTCGGTCGGCGCCGGCGCAACCGGCGCGGCAGGCTCCTGGGTGGGCGTGGCGCTGGATCCGCAGGCTGAAAGGATCAAGCCTGCCAGAACCAGAACCGTAAAGATACTAAACACCGAACGTTTCATTCAAGCCTCCTTCAAAAGGAAATGGATTCAAATGTGGAATGGACACATTCCATTCTGTCCTTATTGTAGGAGACCGGTGAAAAATTTAACTAAAAAAACAGGACGATTTATAAAAATAATGTAAAAATCTACCCCTCGAAACGGTAGCCAATACCGTGTTCAGTATGAAGATATTGCGGATTATGTGGATCGTTCTCGATCTTCTGGCGCAGTTTCCCCACATAGACGCGCAGATACTCCGCTTCATCTCCGTATTCGGTCCCCCAGACATTTTGCAGGATGGCGCGATGATGCAGTGTCTTCCCCGCGTTTTTCATCAAATATACGAGCAGATTGAATTCGATGGGAGTCAACTCAACGATCTTCCCCCGCACGATGACCCGATGGCGTTCCATTTCGACCTCGATCTCCCCGCGCACGATTCTTTCCCCGCTCGGAACTGGTTCAGACCAATCGGCTCTTCTCAATACCGCCTTGACTCTCCCCAGCAACTCCCCGACCCCAAACGGCTTCGTCAGATAATCGTCCGCTCCCAGGTCGAAGGCACGCACCTTGTCCGCCTCCTCGCCCATCGCCGTCAGGATGATGATCGGGACGCGCGATTCCTGGCGGATGCGGCGCGTGGCTTCGAGACCATCCATGTGCGGCATCATAATGTCCATGATCACCAGTTGGATGTTTTCATTGTTGAAGAGCGCCAGCGCCTCCAACCCGTTCGAGGCGGTCAACACTTTATAGCCGCGCACTTCGAGGTTGCGCCGTACGAATTCGCGCAAAGGTTTCTCGTCGTCAACGACCAATACGCGGACGTTCATTGCCGGACCTTCGTCTTTCGCTTTGTGCGATCGTCGGGGGAGGATTTGCTCATGGGAATGGTGAACGCGATGCAGGCGCCCTTTTCCTGCGGCTCGACCCAGATCCTGCCGCCGTGCGCGCGTACCAATCCCTGGCAGATCGCAAGACCCAGACCCGCGCCGCTCGTGAGGCGCGCAAGACTTTCGTCCACGCGGTAGAACCTTTCGAAGACTCTCTGGCTTTCCTTTTCGGGGATTCCGGGTCCGTTGTCAATCACGCGGAAGACGAAATCCTTTCCGTTCTTTCCAACCAGCGCCTTGATCTCCGCTTTTTCGCCTCCGTACTTGACCGAGTTCTCGATCAGGTTCCGTAAAATCGTCTCCAGCCGCGGAGGGTCGGCGTACAGTCTGGGCAGTTTTGCTTCGATGCTGTATTCGAATTTGTTTCCCGGAGCAAGCCGCGCCTGCTTCGCTGCCCGAAGGATGATTTCCTCGATGTCGCATTTTTCACGCGCGATCTTCAACGATCCGGCTTCGATGCGGGAAAGATCCAACAGGTTGTTGACCAGGTTCGTCAGGCGGTCTGATTCGTCCGAAATGATGGTGAGAAATTCGCGTTGCGAGGCGCGATCCCATTCCACGTCGTCTGCAAGCATCGTGGAAACGTACCCCTTGATCGCCGCGAGAGGCGTCCGCAATTCGTGTGAAACGGTCGAAACGAGACTCGACCTCATGCGGTCCAGTTCGCGGTCGGCGGTGATGTCGTGGAAGAAGATGCCGCGCCCGATCGGGGCACCCTCCTCGTCGTTGACATTGAACACCTCGAGCCGCAAATGGATCGTCCGATCCAGGTGACTTTGCGAGACTTCGACGATTCGCTCACCTCTCTTCTCGAAGATCTTTTGCAGGTTCTTTTTCCTTTTCGCTTCCGACGACTTCTCGATGATGCGCGCCAGGATGTGATCCGTGTCCATTCCCGCCAGGTTTTTCGCGGATAGAGCCGCCAGTTCGCTGACGCGTTTGTTCGCGTAAATGACCTTGCCTTGCAGGTCGCTTAGGATCAACCCGTCGCGCAGGGACTGGACGAGCGCCTCGAGGCGATGGGTCTGTTCGCGCAATCGCATGTCGCTGCGCTCGTAGAGCATGGCGTTCTCGATCGCCATCGCCGCGTGATTGGCAAAACTGGTGAGCAATTGAATTTCGTTGTAGGTGAAGATGTGCGGCGTGGGGTGGAACACGAGCAGGGCGGTGGGCGGCGCGTGCTGCGTGTTGAGCGGCACGGCAAGGATGGCGCGGAATCCCTCCACGCGGGCGCGTTGCTTTCGCATCGTGTAGGAGGGATCAGTCTCCGTGTCGCTGACCTGGATCGGCTCCTTTGCGTGCAACGCGCGCATGGTTACGGAATCCGGTTCGTATGGCTGGATGGACAGTTGTTCCGCAAATTGCCTGGATAATCCCCGACTGGCGCGGATGCGGAAGGTTCCATTCGATTCGTCGAGCGCGATGATGGCGTACATCTTGATCTGGAGCAGGCGTCCCATTTGTTCGAGTATCTGGTCGAGGACGGTTTCGAGGTCCAGCGAGGAGACGACCGCGGTGCTGGTCTCCAAAAGCGTTGCCTGCTCCTTCATCCGCTCCTCGATGGAGTCTTTCATTCGGAGGATGCTCTGGTTCAAATGCCCGATCTGGTCGTTGCGCTTCGATTCGGAGATGAGATGTCTTTGATCTTCGTTGCTGATGGGCTGGTTCAAACCGATCGCTTCGCTGATGGGCGCCAGCCTCTCGATGGGGCGGATGACGCGCACCGTGAGCGCCCCCCAGAAGAACAAGCCGATGAGAACGAACGTCCCCGCCGCGACGAGGACGATGCGCCGCAATATGATCTGCGTGGCGAACGCGTTCGACGTGGGGCGGCTGACGATGACCTGCCAGTTGATGTTCGATACCGTGGAATGTGTGTAAAGCCGTTCCTGGCCCGTCAGATCTTCGACGATCCGCGCATGCGCGTTCGAGTGAAAGGTTTCGAGGATGCCCTGTGGGATGACGTCGGTCGCGGGGCGCAGCAGGAGTTCCTGTTCGGGATGTGCGATGATCTGGTCTGCGGAATCGAGAATGATCACCTGCAATCCCTCTTCGGCTTGATGCTCCGAAAGGATGGCGGTCAGCGCGGCGCTGAGGCTTTCGAGCCTGATGTTCGCGCCGATCAATCCCCGGAATTCCTCATCCTCCGACCAGAGCGGCATCACGGCGGTTGCCACTGCCTGATTGGTGGTGGGTGAAATGCGCCCGATCGAAACCAGGGGTTCCTTCGTTTGCAGCGCGCGCTGGTAATAATCGCGAAAGGAAAAATCCACGCCTACGGTGGAGGTGGGTCCTTCCGGGTAGTGATACACCATGATCCCGTCTGTATCGAGCCGGTAGATCAGGTTCACATCGGGCGTCGTGTCGTAGATGACGCGGAAGACCTCGCCCATTTCCGCGTTATCCGAAGCGATCACTCCGGGATACGCCGACAAACCCTCCACCGCGCCGAGCGCCTTGGTGATCGCAAGGTCAACCTCCTGCGAAATGGACTGCGCCAGGGCGAGGTCGCTGGCTTGCACGTCCGCGCGGATGCGCTCGCCGATCAGCCCATCGAAGATCCATAACGTTATCAAAAACGGAACGATGAGCAATAAATACAGCGCGAACAATTGCAAACCCAGGTCGCGGTGAAGAGCAAGCCTGCGGCGCATCGTCTCTTACTTCGCAAACTCCCTGATCACGCGCGCCATGTGACGGGCATGTTTGAGGTACAGGTCAATGCGGATGTTCTCGTTGGGGGCGTGGGCGCGCGTATCGGGATAGCTCAAGCCTGCGGTCGCGACCGGCAAACCGAGATCATGCACGAACGGATAATTGGGACCCGAGCCGCCGATCATCGGGACGAGTTGCATCGCCTCTTCGTAAACCTCCTCCGCGGCTTTGACGACGATCCCGACGAACGGGTCGTCTGGTTCCGTTCGAGCGGCCGGTTCGCCCCCGAGGAATTCGATCCGCACGTCCTCGAAGCCTTCCGCGTCGAGGTGTTTGCGAAGTTTCATGAGGATGTCCTCGGGCTTCTGGTCGGGAACGAGGCGAAAGTCCACTTTGGCGGAGGCTTTCGCGGGCAGCACGGTCTTCGAGCCGGGACCCTGATATCCGCTGGTCAATCCGCAGAGGGTGCAGGTGGGGGTGAACACTTCCTCCACTCTCAGGTCAACGCCGCCGGTGAGACCTTTGATGAATTGCCTGACTCCGTAACGCTGTTTGTATTCGTCAGCCACTTCGGGAAGCGCCTCCATCAACTCGCGGTCGCGCGCGGTGGGCGGTTTGACGTCGTCGTAAAAGCCGGGGATGCGGATGCGCTCGTCCGGTCCTTTCAGCGTGGACAAAGCCCAAACCAAACGCCACGCAGCATTCGGGAAGATCGAACCGCCGAGTCCTGAATGAACGTCTGTGTCCAGCGATTCGACCGAGAGTTCCACGTAGCAGATGCCGCGCAATCCCAGGTATTGTATGGGAACGTCGCGATGATCCACGCTGCCGAATTCCCATACGCAGGCATCGGCTTTGAGTTTCTCCGTGTTGGCTCTGATGAAATCGTTCAGGTGGACGCTGGAGGTCTCCTCCTCGCCTTCGATGATGAATTTGACGTTGCAGGGCAGGTCGCCATCGGCGGCAAGGATGGCGTCAATGGCGTGCAGGCGCGAGACGATGTGTCCCTTGTCGTCGCTGATGCCGCGTCCGTACATTTTGCCGTCGCGTATGACCGGCTGGAAGGGGGGCGAATCCCACAGTTCGAGCGGTTCAGGCGGCTGCACGTCGTAATGGTTGTAGAAGAGAAGCGTTTTATCGCTTTTGCCTCTTCGCTCAGCGAACACCACCGGCGCGCCTTCCGTCTCCATGATCTCGGCGGTGAAGCCTCGCGAGCGGAGCATGTCGGCAACCAGGCTGGCGCATTCCTTCAACCCGACGCCCTGCGCGCTGACGCTCGGCTGCGCGACGAGTTTCGCGAGTTCCCCAAGGCTCTTGTCGAGGTTCTTTTCGAGGTACGCGTCTATTTTTTCGTATTCGGACATGGCTGACTCCTTAGCGTATGAAATTGCTCAACCATTCGAGGGAATAATATCCCGCGATGGCAAAGGCGGTCATTTTGATGAACTGCCCAGCCCACGTGAAGACTAGGAAGGTCTGTACCGGCATTTTGACGATGCCTGCCGCGATGCCGGCAATGTCGAAGAACGGATTGGGGATCACGGAAAGGACAAAGACCGCCCAGCCTCCATATTTATCCACCCAGGGATGGAGGCGGTTGTAAATGTCGGTCTTTTCCACAACGGCTTGTCCGCTGAAACCGGCAAGATAGCCGGAGAGTTCGCCGAGCGCGCCGCCGGTCCCCGCCGCGAGACCCACCCACAACGGGTTGAATACCGCGCCCATCGCGTAAATGACGGCGACGCCCGGCGCGGGGAGCAGCACGGTCGCATTCGCCATGAGCGCGATGAGAAAGATGCCCGCGTAGCCGTATCGTTCGAATTCCTCCACGCGGCCGCGGAGGCTGTAAACGTAAACCGTGATGCCGATCACAGCCAGCAGCGCCAGGACGCGCAAAAGGTTGGTTGGCAGGGATGACTTCCCCGGCGCTTCGGTACGGGGCTGTTCCCGGATGAGGCTGGCGTTTTCGACAGGGAGGCTCGCGCGGATGAATTTGGATTCCGTCTTTCGGATGGAGCGCTTCACGCGTGACGTTTGGTCTGCTCTGTTTTTCCCCGTCCTTTTCTTCGCCCTCGCCGCGACGGCGCGTGAAGAGCGCGCAGAGGGAACTTTCGTAGCGGTCTGCGCGCCCTTTGGCTTTGTCGCCGCTGTTTCCTTATTTGCTTTCTTCGATGGTGACACGGATGATCTTCACTGCCGGGGCGTTGCGGTTGTTCGGGTCGCGCGGCGGGATGGACATCAACACGTCGAGTCCCTCCACGACCTGACCGAAGACGCTGTGGCGATTGTCGAGGTGCGGGGTGGGGAGGTGGGTGATGAAGAACTGCGAGCCGTTAGTGTTCGGTCCGGCGTTTGCCATTGAAAGCACACCCTGTTTATCGTGCTTGAGGCTGGGATGGAACTCGTCGGCGAACTTATAGCCCGGTCCGCCCATGCCGGTGCCGGTCGGGTCGCCGCCCTGCGCCATGAAATTGGCGATCACGCGGTGAAAGATGACGCCGTCGTAGAAGCCTTCGCGGCACAGGAAGACGAAACTGTTGACGGTGTTCGGGGTCTTATCAGCGAATAGTTCGATGACCATCGTGCCTTTGTCGGTTTCCATGCGCGCCTTATACTTCTTCTTCGGGTCAATCTGCATTACGGGCGGGTTGCTCCATTGTTTGGGCATGAGGGGTCTCCTTGAAAGTGAAAAGTGGAAAGAGCGGGGTGGTTATTTCAATAACGCTTCGATGCGTGCCACAACCATGTCCAATGCGGCGGTGTTGTGTCCGCCTTCGGGGATGATGATGTCCGCGTAGCGTTTGGACGGTTCGACGAATTCCAGGTGCATCGGGCGGACGGTGGCTTGATATTGCTTGATGACGGATTCGGTCGTGCGTCCGCGTTCGGCGAGGTCGCGTTCGAGGCGGCGGATGAAGCGGATGTCCGAGTCCGTATCCACGAAGATTTTGATGTCGAACATATCGCGCAGGGCGGCTTCGGTGAAGATCAAAATCCCCTCGACGAGGATAACCCCGCGCGGCTGGACGGTAAAAGTCTGGCTGGTGCGGCTGTGGGTGGAGAAATCGTAGATCGGGACCTCGACAGGCTTCCCGTCGCGGAGCGAGGCGATGTGCTGGATCAGGAGGCCGGTTTCGAGGGAGTTGGGATGGTCGAAGTTGACCTCCGCTTTTTGCGCGGGAGGCAATCCGCTGAGATCCTTGTAATACGAGTCGTGCTGGAGGAAGGCGATCCGTTCGGGACCGACGCGCTGCAGGATCTCCTGCGCGACCGTCGTCTTGCCCGAACCTGACCCGCCTGCAATACCAATGACCAGCGAATCAACATGTGACATGATTGAATTATACCCGTAACGAAAACCCCTCTCCATTGGGAGAGGGGCAAAGGAGCGGTCGTTCACATGCCTGCCATGTAGGCAAGACCGATGGTGCCGGGACCGGCGTGGTTTGCGACCACCGGGCTGACCTCGGAAAAGATGCTTTCAATGGGATTCAGTTCCTTTTGGGCTTTCGCAAGCAGGACTTTTGCATCCTCCGCGGCGTTGGCGTGCAGGGTGGCGAGGCGGATCTTCATGCGCGGTCCGGAACGACGGGCCCGGGTCCTACTTCACCTGCTCGAAGAGACCGAGGAGCGTCCGGACGATCTTGCGTGAAGCCTCGCGCTCGACGCGGTTCGTGCCGAGCCAGGTTTCGTAGCCGCCGAGCTCGTGCTGCTCGGGGGTCGGCAGGTAGCCGTAGCCTCCGTTCGCAAGTTCGATCGTGAAGGTGGGCCGGAACGGGCTCTTCGCCTTGAGCTCCAGCCCGGTCTCGGTGAACACCTCGAACGGACTCGCCGCGAGGCCGAGCTCCCCGATGCGGAAGGTCTGCAGAATGATGCTCAGCGTCTCCGGCCAGTCGGCGGCGG
>JABWAU010000010.1 GCA_013360875.1 Anaerolineales bacterium
GCGATGGACACCGGCAGTCTCGGCGCGAGCGAAAAGGAACAGGACGATTCCTTTGCGTGGCTCGAAGCCCTCGCGGCAAAACAGGGCGCGACCGAAGGTTTGCTGACCAAGCCCGAAGAACGCCCGGAAGAAGAACCCGAATGGATCAAGCAGGTGAAGTCCACTGCCCCCTTGCAACCGCCGTCAGAGGCGGAATCGCAACCCGAACCCACCATTCTGACGCAGCCGTTGGGAGAATTGGGCGCGAGCGAGGAAGAACCCGAATGGATGCCGGGGGAGAAGGAAACGAAAGAGGAATTCCCTACGCTGGAACCTGAAATCCCGGTCGAGGAATTCGCCCCGGCGGAGGAAGCCGCGCCCTGGCTCAAGGGATTGGAGGAAGAGGCGCCCACTCCCATGGCGGAAGACGACATGGTTTCGTGGTTGAAATCCCTGGACGAGCCGGAAGAGGAACCGATCACCTCCGCTCCCCCCGCGGAGGAACTGCCCGCCTGGATGAAGGATCTCGAAGAGGAAGAGGCTCGGACGCGTGAATCAGCCGTCCCGACGGAAGAGGCGGAGGAAACGTCGGAGGAAAGGGGCGCAGTCGAAGAGCCTGTCGCCGAATCCCCGGCGCCCGCGTCGGAGGAACTTCCCGAATGGTTGAAAGGACTGGAAGAGGAGGAGAAACTGCCCTCTCTTCCCACCTCCGAGGAATTGCCCGCCTGGATGCGCGACGAGACCGGCGAAGTGGTCGCCGAACCGACCCGCATCGAACCGACGCGCCCCTCGGATTGGATGCCTGCGGACGAGGTGAAGGAGGAAGCGACTCAGCCGCCTCCGCCCGTCCCTGAGCCTGCTCCAGAGCCCAAGCCCGAACTCACGCCCACGCCAAAGCCGAAGAAAGCCGCACCCAAAAAGGAACCTGCGGCGCGCAAGAAGGCGGAGGCAGCCCCGTCCATTGACCGCACGCTCGATACGGCGCGTGCCGAACTCTCGCGCAGCAACATCCCCGGCGCGCTCGAGGCGTATGGCAAACTCATCAAGAAGGGTCGCTTCCTCGAGGAGACGATCTTCGACCTGCGCGAAGCGTTGTATCGTTACCCGGTGGAAGTGAGCATCTGGCAGGCGCTCGGCGACGCGTACATGCGTGCCAACCAGTTGCAGGACGCGCTCGACGCCTATACCAAGGCGGAAGAACTATTACGTTGAATTAAACCTGGCAGGTTTTTGCTGATGGCGTGTTGATCTCGTAACGCGCTGGTGGAGATGTTCTGGATGGGGAAGAACATGATGAAACCTGTCAAGTTTTTATATTATCTTTGGAGGAAATCGGTGGAAAGGTCGCTCGTATTGGTCAAACCCGACGGCGTGCAGCGCGCGTTGGTCGGGGAGGTTGTTTCAAGGTTGGAAAGGCGCGGCTTGCGGCTCGTCGGCGCGAAGTTCATGCAGGTAAGCCGCGAACTGGCGGAGACGCATTACGCCATTCACAAAGGCAAGCCCTTTTACGACGGCTTGATTGAATACATCACTTCTGCGCCGGTCATGGCGATGGTCTGGGAGGGACCCAACGCGGTCGCCGCCATCCGCCAGACGATGGGTTCGACGCGCCCGACAGACGCCGCGCCGGGTTCGCTTCGCCACGACTTTGCCCTCGAAGTGGGACGCAACCTCACGCACGCCTCCGACAGCGTGGAGAACGGCGCTGCCGAGGTGGAATTGTGGTTCGGGAAGGAAGAGTTGGTGGAGTGGAAGAGGGAGGTGGATCGGTGGGTGTTCGAGGGGAGGTAGTGTTAGAGAATTGGGGAATTGTCCCGCGAATCGAGAGGCTCGCGGGACTTTTTGTTTTCAATCTTTGTTCGCAATGGGTTTCCGTAGTTGAACGATCAATGTCCCCAATCCGGTGACAACCAGGCCGACGATCTCTTTCGCCGTGACGGTTTCTTCCAGAAAGAGAACGGCAAGGATGGGGATCCAGATCATCATCGTCCCGTTGATGATGCTGGATTCGACGGCGGAGAGCGTGCGGAGGGTGTGATTCCAGAGCGTGAAGGCGAACGCGGTGTTGACCAGCGCCAGCCAGAGGATGACGCCCCAACCTCCCAATCTGAGCGCGGGGAAGCCCTCCACGGTCACGCCCGCCGCGAGCAAAAGGATCGAACCCGCTCCCATGCTGACGACGGTCACCACGAGCGGATTATGTTTCAACGAACGGTTGACGTCCCTGCCCAGGATGGATGACAACGCGTTCGTCAGGATGCCGAAAAACGCGACGATGACGCCGATGGTCTGATTTTGCGGGATGTCCACCGGGTAAAAGTAGATCACCGCCCCGATGATCGCCAGCGCAATCCCCGCCCATTGCATGATCGTCGGACGTTCTGCCAGCCAGGTTGCGCCCAATATCGCAACGAGTACGCTGCTAAAACTCCACAGCAAATTGACGGTTACTGCAGGCAGGTAGGCGAGAGCGACGAAAATTGCTCCCTGCGTGACGGCATAGAAAAGAAGACCCAGCAGGAGGAATCCGATCCAATCGCGTTTGCTCAGCGCGCGAATCTCTCTTTTGGATTCGTTGAAAGCCAATACCACTGCGAGGCTGAGAAACGCGATGAAATACCTCAACCCCGCGAACGTGACCGGCGGGATATCCTGCAAACCGATCTTCACGAACACCCACGAGGTCGCCCAAAGGAACACGACAATAAGCGCTTGAAGGACTGCAATGGTGTGCGGCGGCATCGAACGAATAAATCCTTTCCTGGTCCTGCTCTGATTGGTATCTCACCTTTGCCGGGCGACGACCCGCGTAAAGAGAATGTCTGAAAACAAAATCAGGGAGGCTGGTGCATACCTGGCACTGTCATTTCGAGCGAAGCGAGAAATCTTTACCCAGCCGCAACAAGATTTCTCCTCGCTTTGCCCGTCGAAATGACATCTGGCAGGGTTTCCAGACCGTCAACAAGTATGAGAGGACACGCCCCCTACTCCAAGCGGCGCGAAAGATTTCCCGGCTCGAGATTGTTGACGCGTCTTCGCGCGAACAAATACGACCCCAACACCACGAACGGAACCCAGAAGAACCACACGTCGCTGGGCGTGAACGTCCGCAAGACGTACGCGGCGAGGTTGGCAAGGATCAACCCCCAAACGACAATCCTTGAATCACGTTTGGGTAATTCGCCTCTTGCCGCCCACGCCAGGAGGCTGAGGATGGGAAAGATCAACATGACCTGGTCATAACTCCAGCCGATGGGGGAGACGATCAATCCCACAGTGACGGAGATGTCAATGAACGCGCGGCGGTCCCAGTTCTGTCCGCGCCTCCACCACCACACGATGCCCGCCGCCAATGCAAACAGCCACAACAATTTGCCGAGCGTGAACTCGCCGACCAATACGAGCAGACCGTTGAGGTTCGGCGTCTCGCGGACGGTGTTCATGCCGGAAGCGACCACGTTCCAGGAACTTTGGATCCACGGAGGATAGAACGCGAACAGGACGGCGACGCAAAAGCCCAGCGCAATGGAAAACCCGGCAAGCGTTTTCCATTCCCTTTTGCGGAGCAGGTCAAGGAACAGGATCGGCAGGGTCAGGATGACGAGATGCGGTTTGATCGTCGTCAACACGAGGCTCCCCCCGGCGAGGTAATGCCGCTTCGATCTGCCGAGCGAAAGGAACAACGCCAGTCCCAGAACTTCGAGCGAGTTGATCTGCCCGAAGACCAACGAGATGACCGTCAGCGCGAAACCGAACACGGCGGCGAGCGGAATCCAGATCCGTTTGTCCGCCTGTTCCCAGGTCAATACCGCGCTGTAGAAAAAGACGACCACGTTCAGGATGAGCCAGTAATAGACCAGCCTCGTGAACGGTATGAGCGTGAACGGCAATAAGATCACATTGCCGATCGGGGAAAACCACGCGTATTGCGTGTCTGAGCGGGTTCGATTGGCGAGCGTCCGCTGCGCCTCTCCCAGCGCCTCCGCATCCGAGAAGTCCTGCCCGTGCGCGAACAAGTATGCCGAGCCCCAATACGCCTGCAAATCCATGTCTCCTGCGCCGGTCGGCAAGGTGACAGGAAACAACAAAACGATCCCCGTCAGCAAAAGGATGAGGATCGTTCTAAGGACAGGGGAGAGCCGGGCGGTTCCTGCCTGAGCCATGGGGAATCACTGAACCCTCAGGAGGACCTTTCCGTCGCTCCATAATTCCTCGAGATCGTAATGCTCGCGCATATCGGGCGAGAAGAGATGCACCACCACGTCGCCGTAATCCATGACCAGCCACCCCTCGCGGGAGTTGCCGTCCACGCGGCTCTTTTTCTTGTAGAATTTTTTAGTCGCTTCGAGCGCCCCCTTGGCGAGCGCGTCCAACATGCGGTCGCTGGTGCCGTTGCAGATGATGAAATAATCGGTAAAGGATGCGATGCCCTTGAGGTCGAGGAGCAGGATGTCTTCGCCCTTTTTATCCTCCAGGGCTTCGATGATCTTGTGCGCGAGTTCGAGTGCGTTCAGGTTTCACCTCTTTGTGTTTCGTCATTGCGAGGAGCGGCGCCTCATCCTGAGTAGAGCCCGGAGGGCGCAGACGATGGAGCGCCGCGACGAAGCAATCTCAAGTTCAACGAGGCGATTGCTTCGCTTCGCCCGCAATGACGGAGTGTAATGGCGCGGAAAATAATTTCGCGTACACCGGTCCCGCCGGTTGCAATTCGCTTTTGTATAAATGCACCGAGTCTACCCTCACCGCGCCGAGCGAGTCAATACGGGTTTCATCCAGCGCCTTGCGGATGCGTTGTTGTTCGGCGAGCGTGGCATTCTGCCGCACCCGTCCGAGCGTGAGATGCGGGGAAAAGGGACGCGGGTCGGATTCGTACCCGAGTCGCGCGGCGGCGGATTCGATCCCGTGCCGGAGCGTCTCCAACTCAGCCGGGGCTTGGATCCCGATAAATAGCACGCGCGGCCGCTTCGAGTTTGGGAAAGAGCCGAGTCCGCCCACCGTCATGTCGAAGGCGGGGCAGGAATCCGCCTCGGCGCGGAGCATCTGGGTCAACAGGTCGAGGCTCGAGGAGGGGACATCCCCCAGGAATTTCAACGTGAGGTGGATGTTATCTCCCGCCACCCAGCGTACGCAATCGCCGATGGTTTTGCGAAGCGATTCTGTTTTTTGTCGGATGGATTGGAGGATCGCAGGATGGATGTCCAGCGCGATGAAGGTTCGCAGGAGGCTCATATCTTCAGGATGCCGCCCCGAGCGTGCGTTCGACGGCTTCCTTCAATTCCTGGAAGCCGACCGGCTTGGTGAGATAGGTGGATGCGCCCGCCTCCATGCCGTTCTTGATATCGGCTGGCATGCTCTTGGCGGTGACCACGATGACCGGGATGTCCGCCAGGTTGGGGTCGCGCCGCATCTGTCGCAGAATGTCGAGCCCGGAGATTTCGGGCATCATAATATCGAGCAGGACGATGTCGGGCTTGTCGGAGTTCATCAGGGAAATGGCGGGTTCGCCCCGGGAGGTTTTGAGGACGCGGAAGCCGCTGACGCGCATCATCTCTGCGAACAGTTCGGCGGCGTCCTCCTCGTCCTCGACGATCAACACAGTTTTCTGGTTCATGCGAAAGTAACGATAGCATAAGAGCCTCGGAATGACAAGAGGTTCTCGCCCGCGCCCGCGTTGTAAGAATGTTTTAACTTTCGATGTCTATAAAGCGGCAGTCGCCTGCGAGGCGGCTGCCGCTTAGGATATGAATGGAGGCACAATGACCGAATTGGAAGAGTTCCGCGCGGAGAAGGATGAGTTTTTCAGGTCGCATCCGCAGAGTCCCCTGACGCCGGAACAAAGGCGAAACTTCAGGGGATTGGAATATTTCCCGGAAAACGACGCGCTCCGCCTGGAGGTGAAAGTGGAGCCGTTGAACGATCCCCAGCCGATGCAGATGCAGACGACAACGGGCAATGTGCAGTTTTACTTCCGCCACGGACGTTTTAAATTTTCGGCGGACGGGCAGGACGCCGAATTGACGATCTACCGCAACGAGAACGGTTACTTCCTGCCTTTTGTGGATTCGCTGGCTGGGGCGGAGACATACCCGGCAGGGCGTTATCTCGAACCGGAGGAACTTCCCGGCAACCGCTTCCTCGTGGATTTCAACGTTGCCTATAACCCGTATTGCGCCTATAACGAGATGTGGTCCTGTCCCATCACGCCCGCGGAGAACCGCTTGAAGATTCCCATTCGCGCGGGGGAGAAGATCTTCCACGCTTAAACATCAGCGGCGGGCATAACCCGCCGCTGTGTTCATTCATCATACCGGTGCGGTCAGTTCCTGTCCCTTTCCGTGTGTTCGAGCACGTCCAGAAGCGCCTCGTATTCCTCGCAACATTCGTGACAGATATCGAGGTGTTCGCGGATCAGCGGCATGACTCGCGCGGCATCCTTGCAATCCATCTCACATTCCACGTATTCGTCCAGTTTGGAATAGATCTCTTCGCAGGTGAGTTCTTCTTTTCGCGCATTCTCCAGGACGCGCAGGAAACCCAAAACCGCCTCGTTGGGGAGTTCTTCGCGCGGCGTCAGTCGTCTGCGCGCCCGTTGGATGAGATTTCGAATATTCATACGCTGATTGGACGGTTAATGATTTCTTAATCTTACTTCTGCTCGAACAAAGACAACACATCGTGGGGGGATATATCTTCCAGTGCGAGGCGGGTCTTGAGTCGCAGGCGCGCGTCGTGAAGAAGTTTATACAGGGCGTTGCGGTTGGTCTTCAGTCTGCGCGCCGCGTCCTCCATGGACATATCCTGCAAGCCGAGCAGGACCAGCGCCTGCCGCTGGCGATCCGTCAATTCCTCTTCGATCACTCTGCGGACGCGCGCCAGCATGTCGGCGCGTTCGGCGGAAACGTCGGGACCCGCCTGCGAGTCAGCCAGAAGACCCTGGGGAGGGGGGATGTCCTCGTTTTCAGTCAGTTCATCGAGGGATGAGTCGCGCCAGCGTTTGCGGCGCAGTTCGGTCAGCGCGATGCGGATGGCGATCTTATGCACCCAGGTGGTGAATTGACTGCGCCCCTCGAACGTGTCCAGTTGGTCGAGCACGCGCAGAAGCGTTTCCTGGGTTACCTCTTCGACCAGGGATTCGAATTGAGGCTGGGAGGGGGAGAGCCAGCGCGAAAGCGCGTAGGGCAATCCTTTTTGAATGATGGAACGCAGATCTTCGATGGCGGCATTTCGTCTTTCCCCTTCCGCGCGCAGGTCCGAGAGCCAGGCTTCGTTGGTGCGGGTTGACATGATGAATGAATTATAAAGCAGGATGTTCGATGGGATGGAACTCTCTTACGTCTCTCTTATTGGCGACATGAAAAAAACGCCTCTCACGAGGCGGTTTTGTGGGCGCACAGGGACTCGAACCCCGGACCTCATGTGTGTGATACATGCGCTCTAACCAACTGAGCTATGCGCCCAAAGCGACGCAGATTATAGCCGAGATAAACCCATTCGGCAAGCAAAAATAAAGCATCGCTACGGCGGAGGCAACACGTCCCACGGGTTGACGAACGACGAGATCGCGCGGATCTCGAAATGCAGATGCGAGCCGCTCGAACGCCCGGTGTTGCCGATCGCGCCGATCACGTCGCCCTGTCCCACGGATTGTCCGCAGACGACGTTCAACGCGGACAGATGCGCGTACAACGATTGGAAGCCGCTTCCGTGGTCAACCATGATCATGTTGCCGTAGCCGTAATTATTCCAGCCCGCGTACACCACCACTCCGGCGTCCGTCGCATAAACGCCCTCGCCTTCATTTCCCGCGATGTCAATGCCCCAGTGATTGGCGCTGGGCGAATAATCGAAGCCCGAAAGATAATGCTTGTTGGCGGGCCAGATAAAACTGCCAAACCCCACCGCGCCGCCCGAGACGGGACCGCACGCGCCCTCTCCAAGCACGCGCGCCGATGCGGGATTCTCACGCGTCACGCCGAGCGGCGCGCTCCAGGATATGAACTCGCGCCTCCCGCCCGGCACGACCAACCACGTGCCAGGCGGGATGTTTGGATTGGCATAGTCGCCGACGGTCGCCGCGTCCAACCCGTTGGCGGGATAATTGATAATGTCCTCGGGCGTCACGCCATAATATCTTGCCACGCCATTCAGCCCCTCACCCTGTTGCCACTCGTGATACGTCCCATCCACCGGCAAAATGTTCAATTCCTGTCCGGGTCTCAACGAGTGCGGGTTATCCAGCAGCACGTAATAATTTCCCCACAAAACGGTCTCGGGCTTCAAGCCGAACTTTTCCGCGATGCCGAAGATCGTATCCCCTTCGATGACTGTGTACCTGGTCACCTCCTGCCGCGGACGGGATGGGATGATAGTGCGCTCCTGCGCCAAACGCGGGACGCCATCATAAGCGTTCGCCGCCTCAGGGACGCCTGCGCCTCCTGCCCCGCCGACAGTTGGTACAACCGCCGTCGCCTCGACCTCGCCCCCAGCCCCCGCAACCGCCCGCGTCGTGGGCATCCGCAGCAGAACGATCACCGCGCCCAGCAGCAAGAGGGAAAGGATCCCCGTGCCGACACGCAACAGCGAGTCCCCCAATCCCAATTGAAGGATCGAATCCAGAAAGCGGCTGAAAATTCCCCGCGGATCATTGTTCTTCATTCGATAGCGAATCTCCGGGAAAATCATAACATGTGTAAAAAAGGGGCGTCAATCCGCCCATCCCATACGCTAACCTTGCGTTAACCCGGCGAATTGTGTACTTCCCGAAATTTGAGCCTGATCGCAAGGATGCCGACCAGACAAATCACGCCGCCCGCGATGATCGTGGTGGGAACGTCCCACGTTTGCGCCATCCATCCAATCACGATGCTTCCAAAGGGGGCGACCCCCTGAAGCGCCCAGAAATACACGCTGAACACGCGCCCGCGTAGACCGTTCGGAACGTCCACCTGGATCATCGTGTTCATGCTCACCAGTTGAGTGACGGTGCCCCAGCCCACGAAGGTTAACAGCAGCATGGCAAGGGAGGCGTCTCTTACGAAGCCCAGCGCAATGATGGGAAAGACGAACGCGGTTTGCCCGAGAAGTAACATCTTTGGTTTGTTCGCGGTTGCCAGGTACGCTGCGAGAAGGGCGGCGATCAATGCCCCAACGCCCTGGACGGCGTACAGGTTGCTGGTGCGCTCCGCGACGACCGCCTCCGTATCGGCGATGGTCTGTAATACATCGCGCGCCACCGCCGGGATCTGCTGTGTCAACGGGATGCCGAAGAACCCCACCAGCGTCGCCATCAGGATGACGGACAGGACGACGACATTACTACGTATATATTCGACGCCTTCCTTGAATTCCCTTCGCAAGTGTCGTTCCTCGGGCGCTTCCTGCTCCACCTTGAAGCGGGTCCTGGAGAGGAACAACCCGATGACCACGAACACAAAACTGATCCCGTTTGCGAGGAACACGCTCCCCTCGTTTCCGCTTGTCGCGATCAGCCACGCCGCGATCAGTGGACCGATCACGCGCCCGACGTTGAAGGCTGTCGTTTGCAGGGCGATCGCGCTGGGCAACGCCTCGCGCCCCGCCAGTTCGATGAGCATGGATTGGCGCGCCGTGACCTCTATCGAAACCGCCGAACCGTAGAAGAACGCCAGCGCGATGATGTGCCATACCTCGATGCGATTCGCGTACGCCAGATAGGCAAGCCCGAACGCCTGGAGCGACATAATGGATTGAAAGAGGATGACCGTCTTTCTTTTATCCCAGCGTTCCACCAGCACTCCTGCGGGAAGCGCAAATAAAAGAGTCGGGAGCGTGTTGGCGAATCCGATCAACCCCAGGTCGAAGGGACGGCCCGACATGCGATAGGCGAGGTAGGGAAGCGCGGTCGCCTGCGCCCACGTACCGATGACCGAGACCAGTTGACCGATGACGAAAATGACAAAATCGCGCGAGGCAAGCGCGGGAAAACGTTCGATGAGTCTGGCGTTGAATCGATTCACGATGAAGTAATCACAGCGCGTATCTTGTGCTGAGCTGGCAGGTTGACAGGCGAAGCCGTTCCGACCCCCTGTCGAAGGACGGCAAACTGCCCTACGCGGGAACGACAAGCTCGGGCGAGTCGTTTTCGGGTTTGTTGACCAGCGTCGAGACCGGGTGGGCGGACATGGCGTCGGCGGGGTAGGGCTTGAGGAGGGGGAGCAGGTCTTCGGGAGTCTGAGGCGAAGCGTCCAGCCATTTTGCGTAATCGCGCGGAGGCAGGATGACCGGCATCCGATTGTGGATCGTCGCCATCAGTTCGTTCGGTTCAGTGGTGATGATGGTGCAGGTCTTGAGGCTCGATCCGTCCGGGCTTTCCCACGAATCCCACAAGCCCGCGAAGGCGAAGGGTTTGCGGTCTTTCATGTGGATGAAGTATGGCGTTTTGATCTTTCTGCCGGGCACGGCTTTCCATTCGTAAAAGCCGTCCGCCAGGATGAGACAGCGTTTATATTTGAACGAGCCGCGAAAGGACGGTTTTTCCGCGACGGTTTCGCCGCGCGCGTTGATGAGGCGGTTGCCGATGGACGGGTCTTTTGCCCACATGGGGATCAATCCCCAGATGAAGAAGTCGGCGGTGTTTGCCCCATCGTTCGGGATCGCCAGCACGGGTTGAGAGGGCGCGATATTGAAGCGCGGCGCGAATTTTTTCGGGAAGATGGTTTCGCCCAGGGTCTCGCGGAACGTATCCTGCAATTCCGCGGGATCAACGGTCAATGTAAATCGTCCGCACATGATCACTCCTTTAGTTGCGGTGTCGGCAATACGATTTTGAGTTTACGCATTCAGAAATTTTTCAGCCTCGAATTTCACGAATTGCCTTTTTACGCGGGTTCCGCGATGATCACAATTTTACCTGCGAAGCGCGAGTTTTCTCGCGTCGCCGTGACGCGCGGTCACGCCGATGGCATCCAGGTGTTCGAGCAACGCCTGCGCGAATTTCCTCGTCGTGCCGAGCATATCGCGCACCTCCGCCAGCGTGACCTGTCCGTTCCGTTGGATGGCTGTCTTTATTTTATCCACCATCTCATCATAATCTTTTTTCCGAAACACGACCTCCTGCGAGACGGCGACCAGTTCGCCCATTTCGATCAACGCGTTGAAGACCTCCTCGCCGACCTCCGCCTGACATTCCTTTACGCCCGGCGGACTGAACGGATTCGCCTCGAACCTGCGCTTCAATACCTGGACCTTCGCCTGTTCCCGTCCATCGAACCTTATCTCATGCCCGGGCTTCGCGACCCAGGAGGAGTAATCGGTAATGGAGTTGTCAGCGATCAGTTTTCCAAGCAGGGCGTTGAAGATGCGAGGCGACAGTTTGAGCCTGCTCTTCAATTCTTCGCGTGGAACGCCTCGCCGGAGGGGATATTCGCGGTGATACGCCTCGACCAACTGAATGGTTTTATCGTGCAACGCGCTCCAATGTGGGGATGGAACGACGAGCAGGTCGGCGTTGATCGTCGGTTTGCCGTCTTCGAGGGGGATCAATTGTCCGTTCCCGATCAGTTCTTTCAGGGCGCCTTCCGCGTTTTCGTCGTCGAGCCTCGAACGGCGCACGATGTCCTGAATGGAGGCAACGTTCATGCCGAACGCGGCTTCGAACAACACCTCGGCGGGGGAGCCTTGCGCCAGCGCCTCGAGGGATTTCGGAACGGTTTCATCGAATCGTTTGTGCCGTCCCTTTGGCTGGTGATCCACGATCACGCCCCCGCCCAGCGTCTCACCGGGAGAAGGGCGGCGCAGGATGTAGCGATCTCCGCGCACGGCAACCACCGGTTCGCGCAGTTCGAGTTGGATCCACGCCTCGTTGCCGGGCTGCAATTCCTCCGCGCCAAGCAATCGCAGGGTTCCAATGGTCTCGGACGCGCCGACGAAAAACTTGACCTCCTGCCCGTGCAGGACGGTGGAGGAGGCGTCCTTCAGCAATTTGAAACGCGCATCCAGCCGGCGCGTGGGCTGGTATTGACCCGGGCGCGCCAGCACGTCCCCACGCCGGATCTGCTCCGTGCCGATCCCGGAAACGTTGACCGCCGTGCGCGACCCGGGGACCGCTCTCTCCTCTTTCTTCTTGTGGGTTTGCAGTCCGCGTATTCTTCCCTTCAATCCGCCCGGCAAAATTTCGATGTCCTCGCCTGCGGAAAGATGCCCGTCGCTCAAGGTGCCGGTGACGACCGTGCCGAATCCGCTCATGGTGAAGACGCGGTCAATGGGCAGGCGCGGACGGTTGAGGTCGGGGCGTGCGGGTTTTTCTTGAAGAAGTGATTGGAGGTTGGCAATTAGAGAATCGAGTCCGTTTTTGGTTTTGGCGGAGACGCGTACGATGGGCGCGTCTTTGAGAACGGTATCGGCAACAGCGGCGCGAATGTCCGTTTCGACGAGATCGAGCCAGGCTGAGTCCGAAGCGAGGTCGGTCTTGGTCAAAACGATGAGCCCGGCGGGAATCTGCAACAGGTCCAAAATCGCAAGATGTTCCTTCGTTTGCGGCATGACGCCCTCGTCCGCCGCGACGACGAGGAGCGCGGCGTCTATCCCGCCGACGCCCGCGAGCATGTTTTCGATGAAGTCGCGGTGACCCGGCACATCCACAATGCCGATCTCCTCGCCGTTCGGAAGCGTGAGCCAGGCGAAGCCGAGTTCGATGGTCATCTCACGCGCCTGTTCCTCCTTGAGGCGATCCGGGTGTACGCCGGTCAGCGCTTCGATGAGCGTGGATTTTCCGTGGTCAACGTGACCTGCCGTGCCGATAACGCGCATCTGCTCCTCTTATTAACTGCCGAGACACGGAGACACTGAGAAAGATCCTCTCCGCGCTTCCGTGTCTTTACACGTGCCTGGCGGGCAGCGCCAGGGTTATCCCCGCATGGGGACAGTGGCATTGCGTGCGAATCTTATTTCTTTGTCTTCTTCGTCGTCTTGCCGTGACCCATGATGCGTTCGTACGCGGAGAGCCATTCGTGCGCCACGTTCATCAATTCCTGAAGTTGTGCCTCGGTGGTTTCCGCCGTCTGGTGCAGTTGATCCTGCGTAGTCTGCTGCGCCTCGTCCAGCGCGCGGATGCGATCCTCGAGTTTTTGGATGGACTTGCGCAGGTCCTTGCCGCTTTCGTCCAGCGAGAGGGTGTAGCCGGTCCAACGTTTCTGGTCGTCGGCTTTGAACGTAACCCATTCCTGCCTGAGGCGGTCCTCGGCGAGTCTTTGCATTTCGGTGACTTCGTTGATGCGCCGTTCGAGTTTGGAGTTGAGTTCGTTGTAGGTCTCCTGGGCGCGCTTTGCGGAACGAAGGGTTTCCTCGAGTGCCAGGGATTGCGCCTCGAGTTTTTCCACCTGCGCCTGGAAATCGGCGTAACTCTTGCTCCATTCCTTGTAGGCGCGTTCGCGGTCGAGGTGCGCGACGGATTGTTTTTCGATGAATTCGTTCTGCACGGCTTTGCGCTCGGCTTCGGAGACCATCAATTCCTTGATGCGGGTTTCCAGGTGCTTGAAACTGTCGGCGCTCGTGTCAATGCGGGAGCGTGTCTCGTCAATCCGTTTGCGGAGCGCCGTCAGCTCGCCCTGCAGGTCGGCGATGCGCTTCATGTCCTGCTTGCGGTTTTCGTCGAAGACGCGCTGGACGCGGGTCGCCTCCTCCGCGGCGCGTTTCGCCTCGTCAATGGGCGGTCTTAACTCCTTGATCTCCTGGTGCAGGCGCGTCTCTTCGAGGGCGCGGGCTTTGAGTTCGCGCTTGAGGGGGGCGATCTCCGTCAGCGCCTTTTTGATCTGGTCAATTTCCTTGTTGAGGGGTTCGAGGTCCTTCTGGTGCTGTTTGGTCAGGTCCTTTTCGCGTTTCTGGTATTTCTTCTCGAGTTCCTCGAGCGCGATCTTCATCTCTTCGCGTTGATTCGCGACGATGACTTCGAACTGGTCAATGCGCGCGGAATTGGGCAGCAGCGCGGCGATCTGTTTTTCGAGCGGTTTGATCTGTTTGGCGACCGTGTCGAGATTCGCCTCGTAGGAGGCGATGCGTTCCTCCAGTTCGATGATCGCGGCTTTATCCTTGCGGTGTTCCTCGTCAAGCCATTGCAGGCGTTTGACGATCTGTTCGAAATCCATTTTGCCTCCGACGCGTGTTCTTGAATTGCGTGCGGGTATTATAACGCCTCAACGACCGAGGTGTTCGAACATGGCTGGCAGGTCCGTCAGAAAGAATTGAACCGCCTGAGGGAACAAGCCCAGGACGAAAAGCCCGATCATTCCCAGCCCGAGCATGATCCCCTGCAGCCAATTTTCGCCCACTTCCCAGCCTGTGTATTCGTCCGCCATGCTGAGGACAGCCAGCGAACGGAACGACGCCGTGAATAAACCGACAATACCGATTCCCATCCACAACGCCGCGTCGAGCGAGACGCGCGCCAGGGCATCCCACAACGCCAGCCGCGCAGGGAAGCCCGCCAGCAAGGGCAGTCCGCTTGTGGAGAGCGAGGCAAGCACCAGCCCGGCGCTCGCAAACGGGAAACGCCTGAGCAAACCGCGCGTCTCGCCGAAGCGCATCGTTTTGGACTGTTCCCTGAGGATGGTCAGCGAGAGCGACCAGACCGCCAGCGCTAGCGCGCGCGCGGGGAGGAGCAAAAACAGGATGGGAATCCCCAGCCTCAGGTCCAGGCTGAGCGCAAGCAGGCAGAATCCCGTATCGGCGATGGAGCCGAACGCCATGATCCGCCCAAGGTGGTTTTGGAACGCCGCCCACAATCCGCCGGTGACGAGCATGAGCAATCCACTGAATTGCAGGGCGGTGGTCAGTTCGGGTGAAGTGCGGAGCCAGGAGTAACGGTCAATGAACCCCGCGCCGAAGATCAGGGTGATGGTGGGGATGATCCAAAGAAGGAAGCCGACCACAAAGGGATGGGTCTCCTCCAGCAGCATGGGAATCCAGTTGTACAACGGAAAGATCGCCAGCAGGAACGCGAACCCAAGCCCAAGCACGGCGGCAGCTTGACCGGCCAAAGCCAGGTTGCCGGGGCTGACCTCCACGCCAGCCAACAGCCAGCCGGAAATCAGGATGAACGGCATGGCAAGCGTTTGATAGATGAGGAATCGAACGACGCCGCGTCCGGGCGGTTGATCCGCGCCCGCCAGCAGGGGAACCGCCAGCAGGACAGCCATCTCGATGAAGAGCGCGGCGAAAAGGAACGGCTCCACCGCGATCGAAGCGACCATCAACGCTGTGATCAACAGTCCCAGCGGCGCGAAGCGCAGCGCCGATTTGGAGGCTTCCGCGCCGAAGAACCATAACGCCGTCCCTCCAAAGATCAACGCCAGCAGGGGTCCCTCTTCCGGCTTGATGAGAAGTTCCCTGCCGAGGACGCTTAACGACGATTCGATCCTGAAAGATAACGCGCCCACTTTCAACGCCTCTTCCGTCGGGATGAATTGCGCGGACGCCGCGAGCAGGACCGCCGCCGTTCCCCCGATGAGACTCAACGCGCGCTGGTTGCGAACGAGAATCAACAGAACGGCGATGACAGCCGGGGCGATGATCCAGATCGTTGGAGAGTTCATGGCGTTTCCGTTTCCTGCGTGTTGGAGGCGATCATCAGATAGGAGCCAGCCAAAGCCAGCCCGAGGTTGACGATGGCAAGCAAAGCCGCCAGCAGAACCGAACTTTCGACCGCGGCGTGAATGACCTCGAACCCGGAAAGAACCGTCATCAAACCGATTGACGCGCGCATGGGCTGGTCGGTGACGCCGAGGTGAAGCAATCCCATGCCGATCAAGAGCATTCCTCCCGCGGAGACCGTCGCTCCGGCGTCCGCCATCATGGAGTCCACAAACGGGGCGCCGGTGGCGGCGATCAAACCGACGAAACCGGCGGCAATCAGGCGGAAGAGTCGTCCCTGCGGGAGCGCGCTTGCGCCTTCGTCCTTCTCGCTCATGTTCGAGCGCGTCATGCCCAGGATGACCGCGCTCATCCAGCCCGCGATCACTTTGACGGTCGCCGCGCCAAGAGTCCAGTGTTGCAGGGTGAGAAGAAACACCCCGACATATTGCAGGGAAAGAAAAATGATCAGCCAACGCCAGTCGCGCGCGAGCAATATGCCCGCGGAAGTGACGGCGATCAGCACGATGACGGTCCACGAGAGAAGAGGAGACATGGATTAAGGCGCCCCCCGGATGAAGATGGAAATGAAAAGCACGAGGAAGAGAAGGGTCCACATAATCCCGCTTTCGCCTTCCAGCACGTTCGAAAAGGCATGAATGACTCTTCTCGCTGCGCGATACAACTCCCAGGTCGTTTGGTAGATGGCGTCCAGCCAGTCCGGGTCGGCGGAGCGTACCCAATGGGCGCGGACCGGGCTGAGGAGGCGCACGCGGCGGGAAAGCCAAATCAAGCCAAATGCCAGGATGGAGGCGGCGAGCGCGGCGATCCAGTTGCCGATCTGTAACGCCCCGTCCCAATCGGAGAAGCCCAGGAGCAAAATCGTCAACAAAACGATATACACCCCGAACGGATACACGTTCTTTGCCCAGATGGGCTGATTTTCGAACGTTGCGCGCGCGGAGGAACGCCGGCACATGCGGATATACCCCGCAAGCAGGGCGGCTTGCGCGAAGACCAGGAACGGCATCGCATACCAAAACCCTCCGCGTTCGCTGACCCAGCCTGTGGCGGTAAGCGAAAACGGCAGAGCGGAAATCCCCCACGCGCCGACGAGCAACGCCTTATCCATCCAACGGCTTTCGGCGGAAGCGATGAAAAGCGCGCCGCCGGAAAGCATGAGCGCGCAACTCCACGCGGCGGCGCCGGCCGCGTTGCCCCGCAACGCCGAAGCGACCGCCAGCGCGCCCATGCCGATCATCCAAAAGGGACGCCCGCTTAATTCGTCGGGCGAACGGAGCCACGTCCACGCGCCGTACAGCGCGGCGAAGGTCACGAAGATCGTCAGGTAGGGCGTGATCGGCGATTCGACTCCGCCGAACGGAATGCGCGCGAGCAGGATCAAGCTCGACCCTGCCGAGACCGTCCGCAGGGCGGTGCCGAATCCCTGGCGGAAGGACACCTCGCTTGCGTACGGCAAGTGAAGCGGCAATACGCCGAGGCGGAACGCGGAAGCCGTCACCAGAAACAAACCCGCGCGCGGCGGCGCGGAAGGAAAATCGAAAACAGAGCCTTCTGATGCGCTAACCATGCTCGCCCAAAGCAGGATCAGGATCCCCGTCACGCGCGAAGCGAACGAGAGAACCACGCGTTCGCTCAACTTTGGGTGTTCCACGAAACGGATTTGCGCGATCATCTCCGCAAGGTCAATCGCCGCCCAAAGCAGGACGAGTGTCAGGGGGTTGTCCGCAGTCACCGCAAGGACGCCCAACGCGCCCAGGATCAACACGCCGGTCCAACTGAGCGGGGTGGGAAAGTTCTCGCGCGCCACAGCCGTAACGATCACCCCCAGACAAACCGTCACGATGCTGAGCGCGAACGCCCAGGCGGTTCCATCCGCAATGAACAGCGGCGACTGCCTGAAAATGCTTTCGGGTTTCCAGAGGGGGAGTTGCGTGACGGCGGGCAAATTCGCCTGCCAGACGAACACGCTGATCCAGGCGGTCAGCGCGCCGCCCGCAGCCGTCAGCCACGCGAAGCGGAAATCCGGCGCCGCGAACCGCAGGACCAGCAGAACCAGAGCCGTAAAGAGCAGAATGCCGACTGTGATAAAAATGAACATGCAGGCGTAATTTTATCCTATCGGACTGCTTCGCGTGTCGGCGCTTCGCAGGCTCAGCGCGCGGTTTGCCCCGCCCGCTCGATTGTTGTACAATTCATCCCATGCGATTGACCCTCACCGCGCTCGTCTGCGTTTCCATCCTTCTTTCGGGATGCGCCCCAAATGCGGACAGCGTCTCCGCCATCGGAATTCCCTCCCCAACTCCTTTTCAACCTGGATCGGAAAACGCCTCGGACTCACTTTATGCTGGCGCGGCGCCGACGCCCTTATCCCTGCCGACAGTTTCCCTGCCGACCTCCGTCCCAACCGAAACGCCCATCCAACCGGCGATGATCCTCCCCCCAACAGCGACCGTCCCACCCGTCCTCAACCCGTTGACCGGGCTTCCGCAAGCCGAGGCTTCATTGCTCGAACGCAGACCGATGGCGATCAAGGTCGCGAACTATCCGCGTTACATCCGTCCGCAATCGGGTCTGACGCTCGCAGACCAGGTCTTCGAATACTACATCGAAGGCGGTCTGACGCGTTTCATCGCCATCTTCTACGGCAACGACTCCGAGTGGGTGGGACCCGTCCGTTCGGGCAGGTTCTTCGACGAGCACATCGCGCGCATGTACCAGGCGTTTCTCGTTTTCAAGTTTGCAGACAAGCGCGTGCTCGAATACTTCAAGACGACGGACATCGCAGAGTTCCTCGTTGTGCCGACCTCCGGCTCCTGCCCGCCCTACCGGTTGATGTCAACTCGCGATATCGAAGCGTACAACAATAACTATTTCAACACCGTGTTGTGGGGCGAGTGCGTGCTGAAGAACCACCTGCCGGACGATCCGCCTCACCTGCGCGGAAATTTCAGCGACGAAACCCCAGCCTTTGCGGGATTGGAGGGGAGGCGGGTTTATACCTATTACTCCGACTATTCATACAACTATTGGGAATACATCCCCGATTCCCATGAATACGTGCGCTATCAAGAAAAGAGCGACAAGCACAACGGCAGGGAGGAATCGTACGCGCCTTTGCAGGATAACGTCACGGGGCAGCACGTCCACGCTTCGAACGTGGTCGTGCTGTTCGCCTATCACGAATTCGCCAACCCGTTCCAGGAGGACGACGAGGTCTATCACATTGACCTGACCGGCTCCGGCGAGGCGTACGTCTTCAGAGATGGGATGGGGTTTCCCGCAAAGTGGAACCGCCTGTCGAAGGACCAGCCCCTCCTACTGACCACGACCGCCGGGATACCGATTCCCCTTCATCCTGGCATTACGTTCTACGAAGTGATCGGCGCGAACTCCTACGCCTCGCAGGGAGAAGGCGAATGGTTCTTCCATCACACCACCCCGTAACATGGGACCTGTTACGCGAAATTTATTCCACATTCGCCGATTTGCCCAAGACGCGTTACGAAAACAGCGTAACGCGTTTTTCAATTCGCAACCCAAAGAGCAAAGATGAGATAAAATACCTCCATGATCCTCGACCCCACCTTCGTCAGCAATCTGCTTCTCGTATTGACCGGCTTCGGCGGCGCGTTCCTTGCCGCGCTGTGGGTCTCGCTCATTGTGTGGACGTATCGCGACATCCGCACGCGCGCCCGCGACCCGCTCGCGCAAACGCTCGCGACGTTGCTGGTCGCTGTGTTGACTTTGCCCGGCATTCTGGTTTATCTCATCCTGCGTCCCCCGCGAACTCTCGAAGAGGATTACCAGAAGACGCTCGAGGAGGAGGCATTACTCCAGGCATTGGAAGACCTTCCGCTTTGTCCCGGCTGTGAACGCCGCGTCAAGGACGACTGGCAGGTCTGCCCGAACTGTCACACCAGGTTGAAGAAGAACTGCGAGAACTGCGACCGACTGATGGAACTGCCGTGGAACATCTGTCCCTATTGCGGGACCCCCGCCGCAGGCGCGAAACGCGACTCCGCCACCAGCGTGGATGAGGCGTTACGCGGTTTGAGGATGGAAGAGGAGGAGGGGGAAGCGGAGGTGGAGTAGCCATGCCCGCCGATACCTTCCACCCTTAAGACGCCGTCAATAATCTGCACTTGCGTTTGCTGACGCGAGGCTCAAGTCCAGCCTTGGTTTCCATTACTAACATTACAGCGCAAGGTTGGGCGGACGTTACACTTGCCCTGGCGGGCAAGCGCCAGGGGAGAACGTCTGCCTACGCCGAAGCGTAAGAGACGCTCTCTAGCGTCGGACTTTGCGCTGTAATACTAAAATCATCTGTAAAATAGGGTGTGGAATTTTCTGCTAATGCCAAAAGCGGGTCTGCAAAGATCTGGGCTGGATGTGGCGTGGCGGTAGCCGTGAGTATGACGGTTATGGTGGCTGAACCGCACTAAAACCGCCCAGAGGCAAAAGTCAATAAACCCTGGCAATCCCCCGCCCGTGTACCAGGTCTCTTCTGCGCCCGCGCTGAAGGAAAAAACGGACGAAGCCTCTTCCGCGCTCCGTCCGTACACTTCCTCTTTTTCACTTCTCACCCTTCGACTCGCTCAGGGCAGGTTTTCTACTTTCCACTCCCCACTTTTCCCTTTCACTTCTTGCTTTTTACTTCCCACCTTTCCATTCATCGCCTATCCCGCCCTCCACGCCGATCCCCATCGCGCCCGCCGCGACGATCGCCTCCGCGTCCGCCCCCGGGACGCCCGCCCCCGCCGCTTCGACGCGGACTATCCTTCTCGCGGGCTTCCTCGGCGGTCCAGCCTTCCAGCACTGCCTGGCGCGAGAGGCGTATCTTGCCCTGCGGGTCAATGTCGGTCACCATTACAGTGACCTCTTCGCCCATGCGGACAACGTCTTCCACCTTGTTCACGCGCTCCGAATCGAGCTGCGAGATGTGAACCATGCCGTCCACGCCGGGCAGGATTTCGACGAACGCCCCAAAGTCTGTGATGCGCACCACCCTGCCGGTATAAATGTTGCCGATCACCGCGTTCTCTCCCAGCGACTCGATGCGTTCCTGCGCGACCTTCGCGCCGGCGCTGTCGGTCGAAGCGATGTACACGGTGCCGTCCTCCTCGATGTCAATCTTCGTGCCTGTCTCCTCCTGCAGGGCGCGGATGTTCTTCCCGCCGGGACCGATCAGCGCGCCAATCTTGTCCACGGGGATCTTCACAGTGATGATGCGCGGCGCATGATCCTTGATCTGCGGGCGCGGCGCGGGCAACGTCTCGAGCATCTTCTCCATGATGTGCATGCGCGCCACGCGTGCCTGCTCGAGCGCCTCCTTCATCATCTGCGCGCTCAAGCCGCTGATCTTGATGTCCATTTGTAGGGCGGTGATTCCCTTTGCCGTGCCAGCCACCTTGAAGTCCATGTCGCCGAGATGGTCTTCGGTTCCCTGAATGTCGGTCAGGATTTTATAACGTCCTTCGGCGTCTGTGATGAGTCCCATTGCCACGCCGGAGACCGGGGCTTTGATCGGGACGCCGGCATCCATCAACGCCAGTGTCGAACCGCAGACCGATCCCATTGACGTGGAACCGTTGGAGGATAGCGCCTCGGACACAACCCGGATCGCGTACGGGAACGACTCTTCGTTCGGGATGACCGGTTCCAGCGCGCGCTCTGCCAACGCTCCATGCCCGACCTCGCGCCTGCTCTGCCCACGAAGAGGCTTGACCTCGCCCGTGCTGAACGGTGGGAAGTTGTAGTGGTGCATGTATCGTTTCGTATCGTTCGGGGATAAGTTATCCAGTTCCTGTGCCTCGCCCAGTGTGCCGAGCGTGACGAACGACAAGATCTGCGTTTCGCCGCGCGTGAACAGAGCGCTCCCATGCGCGCGGGGCGAGACGTTCACCTCGCACCAGATCGGGCGCACTTCGGTTGGCGTGCGACCGTCGGGACGTTTGCCCATGCTCAAAATGCGTTCGCGCACGACTGCCTGCTCCGCCAGTTCGAACGCTTCGCGGAACATGTTGATCGGGATGTAATCTTCGGGGTTCGCGCCTTCCGGCACAGCGCATAACTCCGCTTCGGCTTGTTCCTTGATCGTCGTCATGCCGGTATAGAATTCATTTTTTGAAAGCGGTTTGTCGAGCAGTTCGTTCATCGCTCCGCTGACGCGCTCGAAGACCTTCTTCTTGATCTCCTCGCTGGGCAGGAACAGTTCCACTTCCCGTTTTGGTTTGCCGACCTCTTGCGCCATTTGCAGTTGCAGTTCGATCAACGGCTGAAGGGACTTGTGTCCCAGTTCGAGCGCCTCCACCATCACGTCTTCGGAGATTTCATCCGCGCCGCATTCGACCATGAGAATGGCGTCTTTGGTGCCGGCAATTCTCAGGTCCAGGTCTGAAGCGTTCATTTGAGCGAAGGTCGGGTTGATGACGAATTCACCGTCCACGCGCCCAACACGCACCGCGGCGATGGGTCCGTTCCAGGGAATGTCCGAGATCAGGATCGCGGCGGAGGCGGCGTTGATGGCGAGAATGTCCAGCGGATTGACGCCATCGGACGAATGGGAATAAACGATAACCTGCACCTCGTTCCGCATTCCATCCTGGAACAGCGGGCGGATGGGGCGGTCGGTGAGTCGGGCGGTGAGAATGGATTCGGTGGAGGCTCTGCCCTCCCGTCGGAAGAACGAGCCGGGGATCTTTCCGCCTGCGTACAGCCTTTCCTCATAATCCACGCTGAGCGGGAAGAAGTCAATGCCTTCGCGCACGCCGCCCATGGTGGCGCTGGCAAAGACAATGGCTTCGCTTGTGCCGAAGGTCACCGCGCCTCCCGCCTGGCCGGCGAGTTTGCCGGTCTCGAACGTGTAGGTTTGAGTCCCAACGGTCGTTGAAAACTTTTTTGATTCGGGTTTCATTTTGTCTCCTGTGACTGGCTACATCAATCTGTTCACCGCGAAGACGCGAAGAGCGCAAAGATTCTTTTCTAGATCTTCACGTCCTTGGCGTTCTTCGCTGTGGGATTTGGTCCGATCAATGTAAGCCCTAAATTTGGTTTCCGCCTCGAGTCAGGGACTGAAGAGTGTGAATGACGAGGGCGTCATTCGCGCTATTCAATTCCTGACGGCGGATTTGAATAGACCCTAAAGGCTTGCCCTGAGTGCTTCGCAATCGAAGGGTCTCATCAGCCTTTAGGGTCTATCTACCTACATTACTTGTGGCGCAGGTTCAAACTCTCGGTCACAGCCAGGTACCGCTTGTAATCCGATTTTCGCAGGTACGCCAACATGCGGCGGCGCTGTCCCACGAGTTTGAGAAGCCCGCGGCGGCAGGACTCATCCTTTTTGTTGGCGCGCAGATGATCGGTCAACTGCTGGATGCGCCCCGTCAGGATGGCGATCTGGACTTCAGGGGAGCCGGTATCGCTGTCGTGGCGGTGGTACTTCGTGATGAGCCCTGTCTTGACTTCTTTTTGCAAGGGCATGACGTTTGCTTTCCTTTCTATAAACTGGGGCAGTGTTGTCCGCCCCGTGCAGGTCTCCATACCGACAGCCGAAACCATCGGCAGGACCAGTCACGGGCGAAGATTATACCAGAATTTGCGCCCCCTCCCCGGCGCCCTTCCCTGGGAGCGTGTTTGTGTGCAAGCAAACCATGTCAGGTACCCTGCTCTCTGCGCCGTCCCTGGCACAAGATCTCCCTCGCAAAACGCCGCCGGGGACGGCGGCTTGAGCATAACCGCTGACAACTTTTGCATGCACACTGCAAACTCAAAAGGGCTGTCGCCTCACCTTGCACGGGGGCTGGGGAGGAGGTATTGCATTACGGCGCGATCAACCAGGCTCCGTAACCGTCCGCCAGCCATTCTCCGAGCAACCCGCCTCCCGCTGAATATGCCGACATTCGAGTCTGGGTGTTTTCGATTGTGACCGAGGAAAGCAACAAAGTCGTACCGTTCATTCGATGCGCGGGAACGAGAATGGCATTGTCGAAATGCCCCGTGATCCGAAGTGTCTTTGCATTCAGAATGTCGGTGGAGGGCGGTTCGTTCCAGTTGTGAAGGAGGAGAGAACTTCCATCCGCTGTGATCCAAAGACCGGTGGCGGAGATGTCGAATTTGACCCGTTCGGTTCCGTCGCTGGCATTAATCGCCTGCAAGCCGAGCGGGATCTGGGTCATTGTCCAATTGCCATTGGTGGATTGTGTTGCTTGGTTTCTATATCCAATCGTGTAAATCGTCCCGCCATCCGGCGAAATGACCGCGCTGCGCGAGACGCCATTCGCCACTTTGGCATGAGCGACGCCGGTCGTCAGCAGGAAAATGCGTTCGAGCCAGGACAGTTTTGGTCGAATGTTCACAGCGCTTATGGAGCGAGAACCGAAATCAACCGTTGTGAGTTTATCTTCATCTGCGTGGACGATGTACAGGTTATCGCGGTCTGGCGCGAAGACCAGGCCCGGGTAAAGATAAACCGCGGCTTCCGGATTCTCGTGAAGGGCTGTTGTTCCGGCGGTTTCTTCATCGGCTGGATAGACGCCCTCGCGCACGCCCTCCAGTTCAGCCGACCAAAGCAGGTTCAGATCGCGCGCGTCGAACAACGCCGCTTTTGCAAATCCGCTGGTCTGCTCGTTCGAGGTGAAACGGTTGACGATCACCTTGCCGTACGCCATCACCGCCGAACTGTCGGAGGTGAATTTGAGCCGCGAGATTTCAAAGCCCGGCGCAACTTGAGCAAGGACCCGGTTCCTTTCCACGTCAACGACCAGCAGGGCGCTCTTGCTGTCGTTGAGCCCGATTGCCACAGAGTTTCCATCCGGGCTGAAAGCCAGCCCGCCGGTCCAGCCTTTGCCGTCGAGCGGGAGGCTTGTTTTCTGCCAGGAGGTCAGGTCAATCTCGTGCATGGTAGGGTCGCCGGAATTGTCCGATTGGTAACCGACGACGAACAGCGTTTTTCCGTCGGGCGAGAAGGTGTAGTAATAGTTGACTCCGATCGAGATGGGATCGTAACCAGGAATGGGTCGTCCGCTTGAAGGCTCAACGGGCAGGATTTGATGGGTCCGGGTTTTGGCATCCCATAAAGCGGCGAGGACGCTCGTCTCATATTGCGGCGTATTGTCGTTTGATGCTGCTGTCGAAGACTCGGATGAGGGCAGGGTCGTTTCCGGGGACGTTGGAGCAGTTATCGGGGCGGGTCGAGACGTCACGGGTGTGCAGGATGTCAACGCAAGAAGAAGGATCAGGGGTAATCGTATTTGCATAATTGTCTCCTTTGCTTTTACTTTATACACCGCAAAGGAGACCCCGGTTCCCGCGTGAACGTAAAAACCGCAGGTTCATTAGCGAAAATCCTTCATGTGAACTGCGGAAGCCGGTGGATTTGTCGAACGCGTATTCCTTCGATGCCATCAACCATCTGTATAACGAGTGTTCCGTGCGCGAGGCGGGGATACAGGAATTTCTTGCCGAGGGCGGCATCACCCCACTGAACATTTTTCTCCGAAGACTTTATCCAAAACTACGAGGGGACGGTGCGGACGCTTCTGGACTACCTCGAGCTTGACTCTGTTTCCGTGACCATCGCCCTGCCTGCGCTGACCCGTCTTACCGATGACATCTCCGAAGAATGGGTACAGCGTTTTCGCGAGGAACGCCAAAAGGACTGGGTCAACCGCGGCTGGTAGAAACCCTGCTCGATCAATTCCTCCCCGAAGAACCTTTTACCAACTTTTGCAGCCACACCAGGCACTTCGTCCACGGACTGTTTGTCACGATACCCAACTCCTTGATGAACTCGTCCCTGTGCGCCAGTTCTTCGGCGGTAAAGCTCTCTTTCAAGATTTTGTTCTTGAATTCCTGCGAGTCGCCCTCCTCAGGGACAACCCATGATTTTATCGGTTTGCTTGCAATTTGATGATTCACCCCCAGCACAAAATCTTCGTTCACAACCAGTCCCATTCCTTTGGTGGCAAGGGGCCAGGTTGCGTCCACGATCATTTCACCGCCATCGGGCAATTCAAGGATCAGATAATTGTGCACGTCCACGAAGCGACCGTTCGACTGCTCGAGCAGTTTCCGCAGTTTGCCGCTGACGCTCTTCGGGTCAATGTGATTGACCGTAGTGCAGGCGATCAACTTTGATTGATACCCAAGCTCGGCAAAGAGTTTTTTCAACAGGTAATGCTTCCCTGAACATGTACCCCGCCATTCGTGGATGATGGTCTCGGAATCGCGGGAACTGGCGCGCGTATATGGCATATCGCGCACAAGGAAGAAGGCTTTCCTGAGGTCAATTTCTTCCTCGGGCTTGAGCAGTCCGCGTTGGACGGCTTCGGATTTCAGGGTTTCGAGTAGCATGGTTTAGTTGACTTCTTTTCACTTCCCATCAGTATCCAGAATCTTTAGTCCTATCATTTATCTAAAGCATCTTTGCGGTGGCGGACACGCACAATTTCTATCACCAGCCTGTTTTCAAATATTTCATAAACAACGCGATAATCGCCAACCCGAATGCGATAACTATGTTCCGAGCCAACCAGCTTTTTGACACCTTGCGGACGGGGGTCATTGGATAAATCAGAAACTGCCGCGACGACTCTTGGGATCATCGGACGCGACAGTTTTTGTAGTTCCTTTAAGCCGAGTTCTTCCACTCAATCTTGTAGGAAGCCATCGCGCTTCAATCTTTCCATCACTTCCTCAAAGGGAATCGTTGGCTCCTCGCGACGTTCGGCTAAAACAGCCAGGTCCTCCAAGTCTTCCAATAATTCTTCGAACTCTTCAATGGGAAGAATAACAGCAGTTTTTTTGCCGTTTTCGTCAGTAACGTATTGTGCCTGTAAATCTCGAATCTTCATGGTGCCTCGCTTTTCACTTATCTGCAATTATATCCTCACTCCCCCGTCGGCACCCCGATATTCTTCACCTGCGTGGACTCATGCAGGAACTCATGACCTTCGCCTTGCTCGCGGTCCATCCAATCGCGGGGCATTATTTGAGTCACCACCTTTCAAACACCTTCCTGCAAAATCTCAACTACACCGTCAACCAATTTCTTGATCTTCGATTTCTTCAATATTCCAACTGTTTATGCAACAAGGCTGGAATTCGCCGTGAATAATTTACCTGGCCTGGCAAAACTCGTGACGCGTAGAGAGCCGATTTGGAAATCTTTTTCTGAAATCGTTAGCGCCCTTTCATCGCCATAAGGATTACTCGTTACCTGGCAAAGAATCCAATCATCGCGACCTGCTTCGGCAAGTACAACAGCAGGTCGCATCTTGGCGCGTGATAAATCCGAAAACGGGAATGGAACAAGAACTACTTGTCCGACTGCAAGTATGCCCATGCTTCATCCTCCTCGGGGCGGTTCCAGTCTTCTGCCAATGCCGCTTCACTCAATAATGCTGTTTCGACAACAGGCATCGGTTCATCCAAAATTGTCAGGATGGCGCGGCGGCGTTCAGGCAAATTCACTTTTTGGGGCAGGCGGACTGTGCCGTCTTTTTCCACTGTTACTTCAATTGAACGTAATACCATCTTGCACCTCTGACTTCATTATACTCGCATCAAACACCCTACTCCCCCGTCGGCACCCAGATATTCTTCACCTGCGTGGACTCATGCAGGAACTCATGACCTTCGCCTTGCTCGCGAGACATCCAATCGCGAGGCAGACCGTAGCCCACCCACGTCCGCTTCATGTTGGCAGCGGACTCGTACTCCACCCAGTAACTGCCTTCCGCTGAGCCGAAGTACCAGACCGAGTCCACGTCTTCGTGCTGGACAAGCGTTTTGGTCAGGTGATCACGGTCGCCTGTGACGATGTTGACCACTCCATCGGGCACATCGGACGTATCGAGCACTTGATAGAAATCAGTTGCCGATAATGGATGTTTCTGACTGGGAATCATCACCACAGTATTTCCTCTTGCAATCGCAGGAGCCATGAGTGAGACAAATCCCAGCAATGGATATTCATCGGGGCAGGCAATGCCGATCACACCGATAGGTTCATTCACACCGACCGTGATGCCGCGAAGTGTTGTCTCTTGCACGGAGCCGCCGAATTTATCTGCCCACGCCGCATAAGTAAACAATCTTTCAACCGCCGTATCCACCTCGGCTTGCGCGGACTTTTTCGTGCGCCCCGTCATCTCAACGATACGTTCGACGAACTCTGCGTTGCGTGCATCGAGATTTTCAGCGATGAAATACAAAATCTGCGAACGGTTGAATCCGTGCCTCATCGCCCAGCCAGGCTTCGACAAATGCGCCTTGTGCGCGGCTTCGACCGCATCACGGATATCTTTTCTATTACCGTCACCGACCTGCCCGACGATCTGTCCTTTCGCGCCGATCACAGAAAACGTGTAATGTCCATCAGGACGCACCTGCTTGCCGCCAATGTACATCTTCGGGGTGCGGTCGACGCGGGGCAGATCACGTCCATTGGCGCGGGCAGTTGTCGGCGGAGCAGGACGCGCAGGAACATGTTCGCCCCACTTCTTTCCATCGAGCGGTGGTCGAGTAGGCGAAGCCGTATCGAGACCAGGGCGCGGACGATCCATCCAAATCGGTCGGACATATTCGAACAATCCCTCCCTGCCGCCTTCACGACCAAATCCCGATTCACGATAGCCGCCAAATCCCGAAGCGCCATCGAAAAGATTCGTGCAGTTGACCCACACCGAACCCGCCTTGATCTTGCTCGCCACATCCAGCGCAAGATTGATGTTATCGCTCCACACACTCGCCGCGAGTCCATAGCGCGTGTTGTTCGCAAGTTCGATGGCTTCGCTCGGCGTTCTAAAAGTAAGCGAGACCAGCACGGGTCCGAAGATCTCCTCCTGCACTGTTGCCGCCGCGGGGTCAAGCCCCGTGATGAGCGTCGGCTTATAAAACAGCCCCTTTTCAGGCATTTTGATGTTCGGCTGATAACACTCACCGCCTTCGCTGATACCCGTCTTCACCCAACTATCAATGGTCTCCCATTGCGTCTTGTCCACGATGGCGCCCATGTCAATGGATTTATCGAGCGGATCGCCAACCCGCATATGTTCCATGCGAGCCTTTAATTTTTGGATGAAACGCGCCGCGACATTTTCCTGCACAATCAGCCTTGACCCTGCGCAACAGACCTGACCCTGATTAAACCAGATCGCATCAACCACCCCCTCAACTGCTCCATCCAAATCGGCATCTTCAAACACGACAAATGGACTCTTGCCCCCCAACTCCAGCGACAGTTTCTTGCCCGACCCAGCCGTCTGCCTGCGCAAAATGCGACCGACATCCGTTGAGCCCGTGAATGCAACTTTATCAATATCAGGATGTTCAACCAACATCGAGCCAGCACTGCTCGAACCCGTGATTACATTCACCACGCCCGCAGGCACTCCCGCCTCCGCGACGATCTCCGCAAACAACAACGCCGAGAGACGTGTATATGAAGCAGGTTTCAACACGACTGTGTTGCCCATCGCAATGGCTGGAGCAATCTTCCATGCCAGCATCAACAACGGGAAGTTCCACGGGATGATCTGTCCCACCACGCCGACAGGTTGATAGTCGCGCAGTTCGGTTTCCATCAACTGCGCCCAGCCTGCATAATAGTAAAAGTGACGCGCCAACAACGGCACATCGATATCCCGCGACTCACGGATCGGCTTGCCGTTGTCCATGCTTTCGAGTACAGCTAATAAACGATGATGCTTCTGGATGTTGCGCGCAATCGCATACATATACCGCGCACGGACAACACCTGGAGTCTTGCTCCATGTGCCAAACGCCTCCCGCGCCGCCGCCACTGCCGCATCCACTTCCTTCTTCCCAGCCTGCACCGTCTCTCCCAATAACTCCCCATTCGACGGGTTGTATGAAGGATAATACTTCGCACCCTTCGGCGTCACCCATTCGTTGTTGATGAACAACCCGAACTTGCGTCCGTGCTCATCCAGCCACGCCTTGACCGCGTCGGGTGATTCAGGGGCAGGTCCGTATTCCATGGTTTTGAAGATTTCAAGTAATGTGCTCATACTAAACTCCAATTCAATTAACCGCGAAGCACGCAAAGGGCGCAAAGATTCTTTTTGTCTTTCTTCGCGTTCTTAGCGCTCTTGGCGGTTAATAAACTCTTATCCCATCGGCATGTGATGCTTCGCGGCGTAGTGACCTGTGATGAAGTGATACAACTGCCGCTCGAGGTCGGTTAACAAACTGCTCGCACCAAAGCGGAACAGGTCATTCTTCAACCAATCGTCGCCGAGTTCTTCCTTCATCAACGACTGCCATGCCATCGCCTGCTTCGCGGAACTGATCCCGCCTGCGGGCTTGAATCCGATCTTGTATCCGTAGCGTTCGAGATATTCACGGATGGCGCGTGTCATGACCAGACTCACTTCTAGCGTCGCATTGACCGATTCCTTGCCTGTGGACGTCTTGATAAAATCCGAGCCTGCCATCATTGCAACAAGGCTGGCTTGATAGACTTGCTTGAGCGTTCCCAATTCGCCTGTCGCCAGAATGGTCTTCATGTGTGCTTCCCCGCAGGCTTTGCGGAATTGCTGTAACTCGTCATACATCGCCTGCCAATTACCGGTCAACACGTAGTTGCGGGCAATGACCACGTCAATTTCGCGCGCGCCAGCCTCCACGGCTTGCTCGATCTCCTGAATGCGTTGTGGCAGAGGGGTTTGTCCCGCAGGGAAACCTGTCGCAACAGAGGCAACTGGAATGTCAGAGCCTTGAAGCGCTTCGACTGCGTCCTTGACTCGATTTGGGTAAACACACACCGCGCCTACGGTAATCTTCTCGCCATCCAGTCCCATTCGAGAGAGCATATCTGGGCGGATCGGCTGTTTGGCTTTGGCACACAGACGCCTAATTCGTCCGGGCGTGTCATCGCCCGCGAGGGTGGTCAGGTCAATGCAGGTGACGGCGCGCAACAGCCAAGCCGCCTGCCAGTCCTTTTTGACCGTTCGCCGCTTGGGCAGGGATTCGACGCGGCGTTCCACCGCGCTCTTGTTGACGTGCGCGCCCATCACCCAATCGAGGTCGAGGGGCACACCGGGATTTCGGTTGTTTTGAGTCATGGAAACTCCATTTTCATTTGCTGACATGATTATACAGCGGTTGGGGTGAACGGGAAACCAGAAACTATCTCATCCTGGTCGGGTTATAGTTGATAACGTCCAAATTTATTGTAAAAAGGAGATACCCATGATCCACGTACTCGTTCGTGCAACAGTCGAGGATTTGCAGAGATGGAAATCTATATTCGAGGAAAATGCTCCGCTGCGCAAGAATGCAGGCTCCATGGGGGTTCACGTCTATAGCAAGGCGGGCGACCCCAACGAAGTTATGATTCTCGGAGAATATGCCGATAAAGAAAAAGCCATGCAGATGTTCCAGTCGCAGGAGTTTCGCGAAGCGGCTGCCCGCGCAGGCGTGAAAGGTCCGCCTGAGGTGACTTTCCTTGACGAGGTGGTTAAACTGCCTGCGTAAGCAGATGCAGATGAAATCTTCCTACACAGCCCTTCGAGCACAGCCCGGAGGGCATGTTTGATTCATAAATCCCCGGCGCGTCTGGCAGGAGTATAATCGCGAAAAACATGTTCGATTATTTTATCGAACCCTTCGTGGATACGGGACTCGGCAACTCCGCCTACCTGATCGGATCGTACGAGACGAAAAAGGGGATTTTGATAGATCCGTTTCGGGACGTGGACCGGTACCTGCATACCGCGTCCGAACTGGGTCTTACGCTGAACAGTTTTGAAGTTACTTGAGACAATCCACCGTTGACCAAACCATGAATAACACCAGTGAAGCCCCTTCATTCGATATTCTCCTCGGTGAACTCAATCAATTTATTCTGTCGTTGGTTGAGGAATACAAAAACGGAGGAATCAGGTCGTGGGATGACCTGGATGAAAGGGTAGGAGCGTTCTACACGCCCGAAAGGATGGATGCAATCGAAGCCAAAGCGCCTGGCTGGAAAAAGATGGCATCATATTCGGATGGAATCACATTGACACACGTAACGTGCGTATTCCTTGGGTTGTTCATGCTGCCAGAGTTTCTGGCTTTGAACGCGGAACAGCAACAACTCGCAAAGTGGATTGTCCTATTCCATGACATAGACAAGTTCCACATCCGAGGCAAAAGGGACACGATGCACGCGTTCCGTTCGGGGGTGGTTGCGGCGAAGGTCATGCCGAAACTCGGCTTTCCCGTGAACGATCAATATTACGGGCTGATAAAATCATGGAGCGAATTCACCGTCAATGCTTTCACGCTGGAAAATAAAGAGACCGATCCCAAACCGGACAATCGAAAACTCCCTGAGATCCTCGCGGGTATTGATCGCCTTTTCGGCGAAAACGCCCCGGCAAGCCTGATCGTAAAGACCGCGCTATTGCACATCTCCCTGGACGTTGATAAGAACTATCCCACTCCCTCGCCGTTGACCGAGAACGAAATCCGCCAATTTATCAGCCGAAACCTGTTCCCGCTCCTGCGGGTCATGATGCTGGTGGACAACGAAGGCTGGTCATTATTCGATCCTGAAGTCAGGGCAAGGCAAAGAAAAGACATACTGAACGCTTTTCAAAGAACGGAGGAGTTGATTTCTTCATGAACTTCATCAAAAAATACTGGGCGATCTTCCAGATCACGCTCATCAACAGCCTGGCGTATCCCGGCGAATTGATCGGGCGCAGTCTGATGATCGTGCCTTTCATGTGGATCTTCTACCAGTTGTGGAAGGTCACGTTCGCCGCGGCAGGCGCGGACACGCTCAACGGCATGACCCTCTACAGCACGATGTGGTACCTGATGATGGCGGAGACCATCGAACTCAGCCGCCCGCGGCTGGCAAACGTGATCTCGGATAATGTCAAGGACGGTTCCATCGCCTACATCCTCAACAAGCCGTATAACTTCCTGCTCTACCAGTTCAGCAGTTCGATGGGGGAAACCGTTTTCCGCGCGCTGATGAACGCGGTCTTCGGCGGGATCGTCGTCTGGTGGCTGGTGGGGGCGCCGCCTGCAGCGACCGGGTGGGCGTTCGCCCTCGTTGCCCTGCTCGGCACGTGGATCATGAATTTCTGTATCGCTTGTCTCATCGGGTTGTCCGCTTTTCTCGTGGAAGAGGTCTCGCCGTTTTTGTGGATCTATCAAAAATTCGTTTTCATCCTGGGAGGTTTTCTCATCCCGCTCGATTTTTACCCGCACTGGCTTCAAGCCATTGCAAAGGCGCTTCCGTTCGCTTACATGATCTATGGACCCTCGAAACTGTTCGTCGCGCCTTCGGTGGATTTGCTCGCAAACATTCTTTCGATGCAATTCGTTTGGATCGCCGTCCTCGGCTCGATCCTGGTCCTGTCCTATCGCCGCGGCGTGGCATATCTCACGGTGAATGGAGGGTAGATGTCATTGCGAGTGGCGCCTCGCGCTGAGCGGAGGACGAAGTCCGTAGTCGAAGCGGCATCACGAAGCAATCTCCAACCTGGCGAGGAGATTGCTTCGTCGCTCCGCTCCTCGCAATGACGGAAGAAAATAATTATGAACCACCTCAAATTCCTCCTCGCGATATGGAAAGCCAACCTGCAATCCGTGATGGAGTATCGCGTTTCGTTCCTCACGCAGGTCGTCGGCATGATGCTCAACAACTTCATCTACTTCGCCATCTGGATCGTGTTCTTCGACCGCTTCAAGGACGTGCGCGGTTGGGGTATCAACGACATGTACGTGACGTTCGGCGTGCTTGCCAGCGCGTTCGGGCTGGTCTCGCTCCTGTTCGGCAACGCGTTCACGCTCGGCGACATCATCAACAACGGGCGGCTCGATTACTACCTCTCGCTTCCGCGTCCCGTTTTGCTCCACGCGGTTTCCAGCCGCATGATCTCCAGCGGCATGGGCGATTTCACCTACGGTTTTCTAAGTTACGCGGTCTCCGGTCCATTCACGTGGGATGGCTTGCTCCGCTTCGTTCTCGCCATCCTGCTGGCGGCGGTCGTCTTTGCCGCGTTCCTGATCCTGGTCAACAGCCTCGCCTTCTGGATGGGGATCGTTTCGAGTTTCGCCAACCTGATGCTGAACGCCATGATCACTTTCGGCATCTACCCCATCACGCTCTTCGACAACTACGCTAAACTGATCCTGTTTACGGTCATCCCTGCCGCGTTGATGGGCGCGGTGCCTGCCGAATACATCCGCTCCGCCTCGTGGCAGATCCTGGCTCAACTCCTGCTCGGGGCGGCGATCTTGCTCGGGTTGGCGGTGACAGTTTTCAGGTCGGGATTGAAGCGGTATGAGTCGGGAAGCGCGATCCAGGTTGAAGTGTAACGCGGGATTCATCTCGTATAGAGGAGGCGCAGAATCAATGACCCTCAAAGAAGAACTTGTCCGCGAGATGGAGAATACGCGTCGGGACTTTCATCACTTGCTGGATTCCGTTCCCGAAGACTTCTACCACCTTCCGAGCGACAACCCCGCGTGGACGGTCGGCGAGGTGCTGTTCCACATGTCGCTTGCGCCGCGCTTCCTGACCGCCGACCTGCGCCTTCTCCTCGGTCAGGCGTGGATCGCGAGGATCATTGGGGCGCTTCTCCCCAAATCCCTGTTCGACAGGTTGAACGAGTATTTTACAAAACGCTGGGCAAGCCGGGTCATGACGCGCGAAAAACTGCGGCGCGCCTACGACGTGGCGCACGACAATGCCAGGCGCTCCCTGGACAAACTCGAAGAGGATGATTTTGGAAAATCATTGGAATATCCAAACTACGACGAACTTCTTTCCGGCGTCGTGAGCGTGGAAAAGTTATATCGTTACATCACGATCCACTTCAACGCGCACGCCGAACAGATCCGCAGGATCATCGAACCCGGCACAGACCGTCCGAATTCCGCCAAATGAATGTTCCCTATGCCTGCGGCTTATTTTGGATTGCTGCGATTAACCATTTTCAGGTTATCACGAAAATCTCGCGTAGGCTGCGCTCTCCCCTGGCACTTGCACGCCAGGGCAAGTGTAGCGTAAAACTGGCGTTAGAGAACGCCAGTTACGCGCTTTCGTGAAGTACTAAAATTTGTCTTTCCTGGGCGGATCACCTACGGTTTTCTTCGCGCACTTCGCGGTGAGGAATTTGTTTTTTCAGGAGACTCACGGATGACACAGATTTTTTCCGTGTGTCTCCGCGTAAATCCGCGCTGTCCGTGTCCAGAATCACGGGAAGTCCCATAGAGCCCGCGTTACGAGGGGGGGCAGGCGGATAACCCCGATGGTAAAATTCCATTTGCTCCTATGCGTTCCCTTTTCGAGAAGAAATCCTGGGTGTTGCTGCTGTCGGTGCTTGCTTTGGGGGCGTTGACGGCGCTCGCTGTCAGCGTGGGGGATGTTTATTTTGGCGGCGCCCAGCCCATCGGTCGGGAGGAGACGGAGGAGCCGGCGCGTCTGCCTCCGCTCAATTTGGGACCGATCAACGAAGTGACCGTCCCATCCCAGATCGCCCTTTGGATTGCGCTGGTTGTGCTGGTCGCGCTGGTCGGGGTTTTGCTTTCGCCGGAGGCGCGCCGGAGGATGATCCGCATTCTCGTTCGGACGGCGTTTACCGTGTGGGCGTTGTATATTCTGCTCGATCGTTATCCCGAAGTGTTCGGTTTTTTGACCCCTATTTTGCAAGGCGGTTTCTCGGGTCCACAATCACTCGAAGGGGACGCGGGAGTTCCTCCGCCGGTCTTCACGCCGCCGCAAGAATATCCGATTCTATCATATGCGGTCAGCCTGCTGGTTGTCCTTGCGGTTGCATTTCTGGGATGGCGGGCGTACCTCGCATGGCAAGCGTTGACTCCGCGCCCTTCGACCTCGTTGCAAAGCCTTGCCCGTATTGCGCGCGCTTCCCTGCGCGATCTGTCTTCCGGGCGGGAAACGTCCGACGTGATCATGAATTGTTACTTCCGCATGAGCGACGTGGTGGCGGATAAACGAAACCTGCATCGCGGCCTGGACATGACCCCGGCAGAGTTTGCCCTTCGGCTGGAGGAGGCGGGCTTGCCCGGCGACGCAGTACGGAGGTTGACGCGTTTGTTCGAAGCCGTGCGTTATGGGAAACGAAAAGCGGGCCCGCAGGACGTCAACGAGGCGATTGCCTGTTTGACGACCATCCTCCAATATTGCGGAGAGCCAGTATGACCGCCCGGCGGAATCTCGCCATTGCCGGGATAGCCGTCGTCGTCATCCTGCTGGCGTTCCCGCTGCGCGTGGCGGTCTACGAAACGATCATCGTCCCGGTTGCGTACGCGCTGTGGGTGTTGGGGTTGTTTTACCGTTCAGTGGATCAGTTCATCTGGTGGATCATTGCCCTGTTCATTGTGCTGGCGGTGCTCCTCCGCAGTCTTCGACCGCCCCGCAGGATCAGGAAAGGGAGGCGGTTCAAAAACAGACCGGTCTTTGGGCAGGTGGAGGGGCTTTCGATCTGGATGAAACGCACCGGGCGCGGGACGTATTTCAAATGGCTGGTCGCAAACCGCCTGGGGAAGATCGCGCACGAGATCCTTTTGCAGCGCATGGGAGGAAAACCCCGTTCCTTCTTCGACCCGCTTGCCGGTCCCGATTGGACGCCGGACGCGGACGTTCAGGCGTATCTCGAATCGGGCTTGAAGGGTTCGTTCGCGGATTATCCTCAGGGGCGGCGGTTCTTTTCGAAACCCAGCCGGACGCCTTTGGACCATGACGTGAACGATGTGATCGGGTTCCTTGAATCGCAGGTTGGAAACCAACAAGACGACAACCGCTTCTAAAGCAGCTGTCGCCTGTTTCGAATGGAGAACAACGTGACCGAATTATCGAACGTATCCAAAGTAGGAAGGCAGGTCATCGCGGAGGTGGAGCGCGCCGTCGTCGGCAAGCGCGACCTGCTCGAGATGATGATGGCGTCCGTGCTGGCGGGCGGACACATTCTGCTCGAGGATTTCCCCGGTCTGGGCAAGACTCTTGTCGCGCGCAGTTTTGCCACCGCGCTCGGATTGCAATTCAAACGCATCCAGTTCACGCCCGACCTTCTGCCCGGCGACATCACCGGCGGATACATCTACAATCGCACGAAGAACAAATTCGAACTCCGCAAGGGACCGGTCTTCGCCAACATCATCCTCGCCGACGAGATCAACCGCGCCTCGCCAAAGACGCAATCCGCGTTGCTCGAAGCCATGCAGGAGGGACAGGTTACCATCGAAGGCGGGACGCTTCGTTTGCCCGAACCGTTCCTCGTGCTTGCCACGCAGAATCCCATCGAATACGAAGGCACGTTCCCGCTGCCCGAAGCGCAACTGGATCGCTTCATGCTGAAACTCAGGGTCGGCTATCCGAGCATCGAGGAGGAGAAGTTGATCCTGCGCCGCCGCCGCGAACGCAGGCAGGATGAAGTGTTATTGAGCGAAGTTACAAAAGCGAAACAATTGATGGAAATGCGCGCCGCGGTCGAGACCGTCCACGTGGATGCCGATCTCGAAGAATACATCGCGTCGCTCATTCATGCCACCCGCGCGGATCGCCGCGTGGCGGTCGGCGCGAGCCCGCGCGGGTCGCTGGCGTTTCTCAAGATGGCGCGCGCCAACGCCGCGCTCGAGGGTCGCGAGTATGTCACGCCTGACGACATCAAGCGTTATGCGGCGCCGGTGCTGGGTCATCGCATCCTCCTCCAGCCCGAATATTGGATGGCGAACTCCGTCACCGACGAGGTCATCCGCGACGCGTTGGCGAAGACGCCGGTTCCGGTGGTCAAATAGTCGGGTCGTTGCCTGGTCAGATAGTCGTGTCACGTTCTTTATTCCTCGGCGTCATCACATACGCTCTTCTGCTTGCAGGCATGGCAACCGTGAGCGGCGGGATGTTCGCGTTGATGCTTCCGCTGGTCGTCTATCTGCTGGCAGGATTTTTGTTCGCGCCCGACGAGATCAAACTCGAAGCGACGCGCCATCTGAACGCGGAGCGCGTCCTGCCGCATAGCGAGGTTCAAGTGACGGTGACGATCACGAATCGAGGCTCGTATTTGGAGGAGGTCCTGGTCGAGGACGTTTTGCCCGCAGACTTGAAGATCGCTTCGGGGCTTAACCGACACCTGATCCGGCTTCCGAAAGGCTCCTCCTGCGCCTTCACCTACACTGTGACCGGTCCGCGCGGCGGATATGGATTCGAAAAGGTGCGGGCGAGGGTCAACGATCATTTGGGAGTGACCAGCCGCGAGGTCGCGATCGAAGCGAAGGGTCAGTTGTTCGTCTTCCCGCCGGTCATGCGCCTGCGCCGCGTTGCCATCCGCCCGAGACGGACGCGTGTTTATGCGGGGACGATCCCTGCGCGGGCGGGCGGCTCCGGCACGGATTTCTTCGGAGTGCGCGAATATCAGCCGGGCGATCCGCCGCGCGCGATCAACTGGCGGGCGAGCGCGCATACGTTGAACGAGTTGTATGCGAATGAATATCAACAGGAGCGCGTGGCAGACGTGGGCATTGTGCTGGACGGTCGTTTGCGGACGAACGAGTTTGCGCTCGGACATTCGCTGTTCGAGTATTCGGTGCAAGCCGCGGCGGCGATCGCGGACGCGTTGCTGACGCAGGGCAACCGCGTGGGCTTGCTCGTGTATGCGATGTTCCTGCGTTGGACGGTTCCCGGTTACGGCAAGGTGCAGCGCGAACGGATCTTGCACTCGTTGGCGCACGCCAGGCCGGGCGGAAGCGAAGTGTTCTCCAATCTGGGGAACCTTCCGACGCAGTTGTTTCCGCCTGAGTCGCAGATCATCCTGGTCTCGCCGCTGCTGGCGGAGGATTTGCTTCCGCTCGTGCAAATGCGCGCCCAAGGGTATCAGGTGTTGGCGGTCAGCCCCGACCCGGTGAAGTTCGAACTCTCGTATTTGAAAAAGGATCAAAGCGTGATACTGGCTTCGCGCGTGATCCAATTGGAACGCAGACTATTGCTGCAAAAAGTCCAGCGCGCGGGCATTCAGGTGTTGGATTGGGACGTGAGCGAACCGTTCGATCAGGTCGTGATGCGGAGGTTGAGTCGTCCGCCGGCCCGGCTGCGGGCGGTGGGCAGGTAAATGGAGGGGTGGGATCGTCCCGCTCAAATGCGATGGAAATAGGATGAGGTCGAGTTGACAATCATTGCGATGGTATTGAGCATCCTCACAGGGATCGTCTCTCTTGCTTATGGGTATTCGCAGGAGGGACTTGCCGACCCTGCCCGCTGGATCGTGTTGATGGGAATCGTCTGGCTGCTGGCGCACTGGCGAAGGTATTACTGGTTTTCGTCCGTCGCCTTGTTGCTGATGATCTTCGCCGCGGCGTATGGCGTCTGGCGGGAATTCCCTGCGGTGTGGATGATACTCGGCACGCTCGGCGGTCTGCTCGGCTGGGACCTATCCGATTTTGCGATGCGCCTGCGTTACGCCGCGCCGACGGATGATGTCGAAGGCATGGAACGGCGTCACCTGGCGCGTGTGGGGATTGTCGCCGCGCTGGGATTGGGCCTCGCGTACCTGAGCGCGGTGGTTCAATTCAGGCGATTGACATTCGAGGTGGCGGTGGGTTTGATTTTGTTGACGGCGCTGGGGTTGACGCGACTGGTGATGCGGTTGAGGAGGTATTGAATCTGGAGGAGGCCATGTACATGATACAGCCGCTTCCATTTATCGGATGCGGCTCATATCGAAGTTGTTCATGTGCCACTGGCTTGCCTTTCGAAATGCCGCCGCATCCCGCTCCGTAGATTGTCCTGCAGTCTTGTCTGCGATCGTCTGTAATGTTGATGCTACATTATCCGGGAAGACATATCGGACATTGTAGAGGACATCGTTGCCGTCTGTAAGGATGATGAAGCAGCTGCCCACCTGTCGCAGTCGCTGCAACAACCAGTATCCCGAGATGGGACTTGCCTTCTCCGGGGTGAATGTGGGCAGAAATGATTCGCCCCGCCATGGATCGGTGGGGTTATCCATTATCAGAACATAATGGGCTACGATCGAGCCATAAGGAGTGTCGGACCATATCGGCTCCCACTTGGACGACATCCTGTTCGACAACCCCTCTGGAAACTCGGCGCGTCGGACAGATCGCACGATGGCTATCCCGATCTGCAGTCCATCACGGACGAGTTGAACCGCCCTCTCGTTCTGAAGGTGTCCCACCATGATCGGGTGCAGGGTCGTGGCGGCGGTGGACCAGGAAGGAAATTGGAACAAATGCCCCCAGTCCTCCCAGTGATCCTTGCGTTGCCGCGCGTCGAATTTTTCTGCATCAACAGAAAGAATAAGATCGAGCACTTCTTCGGCGGTCTTATATTGCAAGCCGCAGCAAAGCGCCCCGGATTTCGCCAAGAGCAGGTCCAAATCGTCGGGCGCTTTTCCAAGCGCTTCCTCGATGGCAGAGACAAGTTGCGCGGCATCCACAGTGTTTGTTTGCAACACTTCCCGGTCCCCAAGCCACTCCAGACGGACGGTCCGATCCGCGATGCGTGAGGCTTCATCAATGAATTGCCTCGCAGAATGATGCGGGTCAGCCAATCCAAGAGCCAACCGTGGCTTCCTGCCGGCTGAGGAAGGCGTCTGTTGCGACTCATCCCCTTTTCCGCCAAAGAGTTTTTTGAAGGCGTTCATCTATTTTTTTCCTTTTCCGTTTCGTTGTCACAATCGGAAAACAGAATTGCTTTACGCCAGACGAGGCTCCGACCTCCGGCGTGCCGCAGAAGATGAGGGCATCGTTTGGAACGAAAGAAAAATGGGCGCTGGCGTGAGTATACTCCGAAAAGACGGGCGCGCAAGTTCCCTGTGACAATGCAATGGCGGGCGACGTGTACCTGCGCCGACCTCGTAGCGCTCTGTGATCGCCGCGGCTGGCGATAAGGTTGAGGTGATTTTGGTAAGTTGGGATTAACAGAGGGGTGAGTTTCAATTAAGTGTTTTCGGCAACGATATTGTATATCCTGTCAATTCCGCCATCCGGAACATACTGAAGCATATTGACTAATTTATCCGTCATTTGTTTGCGGTTATAGAACAACAAACTGAAAGTATCTGCAACGTCAAGCCAGGATGGGAGTTCGATTTCTTCCTTTATTACACGATTTAACTGTCCCAAAACCATATCTCCACAATACTGAAGATTGTTTTTTATGTATTCGATCTTGATGTGCCTGTCCATTGTTGTCTCCTTTATGTTAGTTTTGACAATCAAGTTCTTACATGCTGCATCCACTGTTTCCCCGCTTTTTGGATCTCGAAATTCTCCCTCCTTTTGGTTTGATCCCAGCGCTCGCAAGTCAAGGCAATCTTCCTGTTGAATCGCAAGTTGAAAATAAATCAAATTATGCCTTCAAAATCACATTATAAATGGAAGTATTGTTTGGTGTAAACGCTAATTATCGTAGTTTATCCAGCCATTTCTCCGTTTCCCTCGGATGTTTAAAGTGGATCAGTTTCAAATGCCGATTCTCCGGCAGGGAGAATAACATGGGATATTCGCGCTTTCTGCGCCAGTAGGTTTTGAACAACCACTTGAAGAGCGATTCGTCCGACCATATCTTGAAGTGCCACCAGAGTTTCTCGCGGTTGCTGTTCCATAATTCCTCCTGATACCACCAGCGCCTGAAGGTGCGGCGGGTGAGTTGCCAGAAGACTCTTGGAAACGAATAATCCAGCCAGACGACCGCCTCCGCCCTGGACCAGACGATATCGCGCACGACGTGATAGTTCCCCGCGACGACCCAGGTTTCGGCTTGTGTCGCCTCCTCCACGCGTTTGCGAAAGACGAAAAGCGGAGCCTCCTGCCAGTCCGGTTCCCAGTGGAGCGCGTCCAGTTCGATAAAGGCGCAGCCGAAATTATCCGCGAGTTTCTTCGCGAGGGTGGATTTGCCCGAACTGGTCGTGCCGACGACGGCGATGCGTTTGTAGGGGAATGAAGACATGGGTTTTTAAACCGCGAAGACACGAAGGTCGCGAAGTTTTTTGACGCCGCGAAAGAGGCTTCGCGTTCCTGGCGTCTTTGCGGCGAGAACTATCTTACATAGATCGGGTTGCTGTAGATCCAGCCGCGCTTTCTGCCGAGGTAACTGCGTTTGGCTTCCACGCGATAGACACCCGGCTCGGAGGTGTTGTGGGTCAGCGTTTGACGGTTTCGTAACGTAAAAAGCGGAACACCGTCCTTGAGGAGGGAAATATCCGCCTTAAGGGGAAAGTGCGCGTGCAGGGTCACGCCTCCCTTTGCAGGAATCTCGTCGCCCATGATGGCGGAACGTTCGAGTCCCTTCGCTTTGAAACGGAAGCCGCGCGTGGAGGCGGGCAGGTCGTAGCCGACGAAGCAATGTCCGCTGGCGAGCGCTTCGTAGATCGTCCTTTTGTCGGTGGGCGCGTCGCCGGTCAACGGTTCGGGGATAAAGACGTGGGTGTTGACCGCGCGGAAGTGGAATTCATACGGAAAGATGACGCGGCGAAAGGGTCCCATGCTCATGTTCATGGCGTGCGCGTCCGAGCCGCCGACCGCGACCACGCGCTTGCCGTGCGAGGTGAGTTCGTCCCATTTTTGGACGGTTTCGGGAATGGGTCCATGCCCGATGAATTGCGGGAAGTACGCATAGAATAGTCCGTGCAGTTTGGTCGGGACGAGGGTCTTGAGTTCGCTCAGTCCGTTCCAAAGTTCGAGGCCGGTGTAGCCTTCCGCCTCCCACGCCTCCCACGAGATGTCCGTTTCGTTGAAGGCGGGCGCTTCGGGGTCCCAGGGATGGGCGATGAAACATATCCCGCCCGCGTCGTTGACTCCGTTGATGAGCGCCTGCGGGTCGTCCGCCAGGGTGGAGAGGTCGCGGGGGACGTTGAAGATCAGCAGGTGATTCTTTTGCGGGACCCGGTCCTGGTCGTGGACCTCCTGTCCAACGAGGAGCAGGACGCGGTCACGCGCGACGCGGTAGTATCCCTCCACACCCTGAACGAGGACGTTGTGATCCGTCACGATGACCGCATCCAAGCCTGCCCTGATCGCGGCGTGGGCGATGTCCTTGTGAGTCCCGCTTCCGTCCGAATATCGGGTGTGCATGTGCAGGTTGACGATGATTTCGCGCATGAGACCTCAAGTTGACGTTTCTTCCGCCCAGCGGGTATAATGTCCCCGCTTAAAAGGAGGCATGTATTAGATGGAAACCTATTTGAATATCGCACTGATTATAATCTCGGTCCTGCTCATCGTCAGCGTGATCCTGCAGAGCAAGGGCGCGGGATTGGGAGGCGGTTTGACCGGCGCGGATGCGGGAACCGTGTACACCGCCCGCCGGGGCGTGGAACGAACGTTGTTCAAGTTGACGATCGTCCTGAGCGCTGTGTTCTTTGTGCTGGTGCTTATACTTGTGTATCTTTCGCGGTAGCGCGGCGGGGATTTCCCTGAAGGGCTCTTTCGTTCCGTGCGGTTGATCCGCTGGGAGGGAACGAGCCTTTCTTTATTTATGGAATCGTTATGAAACAATTGCGCTGGCAGATCCTGGTCGTTCTCCTTACGCTATCCATCGTGGGCGTCCTGCTCTATACGCAGCAGTCCTCGCCGGTCGCGGGCGGCATTATATTGCAGGAGCCGGAACAGGGAGGCGTGTACACGGAGGCGTTGATCGGGTCGTTGGGCCGGTTGAATCCACTGCTGGATTGGAACAACACCGCAGACCGCGACGTGGACCGACTGCTCTTCAGCGGACTCGTCCGCTTCGACGAGCGCGGCATGCCTCACGCCGATCTTGCCGATTCGTGGGGCGTTTCGCAGGACGGCACGATCTACAACTTCACCATCCGCCCCAATGCGGTCTGGCACGACGGGACGCCCGTCACCAGCGACGACGTGATCTTTACCATCGAGATGATGAAGAGCGCGGGATCGCTGTATCCGCAGGACATCAAGGACCTGTGGGGCAGGGTGGAAGTCACGAGACTCAACGACAAGAATCTCAAATTCACCTTACCGGAGCCATTCGTCCCGTTCCTCGACTATCTCACGTTCGGCGTCGTTCCGAAGCGCCTGCTTGAATCCGTTCCGCCGGACCAGATGGCGAACGCGGAGTTCAACATCAAACCCGTCGGTTCGGGACCCTATAAGTTCGATCAATTGATCGTGGAGAACGGTCAGATCGCGGGCGTGGTGCTGACCCTTTCCGACAATTACTACGGAGCGTCCCCATTCATCGAGCAGGTGGTCTTCCGCTACTACCCGACCTCTGCCGCCGCGCTCGCCGCCTACCAGCAGGGCGAAGTATTTGCCGTCGCTCAGGTCACGAAGGACATCTTGAACGAAGCCCTGGAGGAACCCAACCTCTCGCTCTATTCGAGCCGACTGCCGCAAATGGGATTCGTCCTCTTGAACCTGAACAACCCCGAAGTCGCGTTCCTCCAAGATGCGAACATCCGCCGCGCGCTCATGCTCGGTTTGAATCGTCCCGTCATCATCAACAGCATCCTCCAGGGACAGGCGTTCGTCTCCGATTCGCCGATCCTGCCCGGCTCGTGGGCGTATTTCGACGGCGCGGAAAAATTCGAATACGACCCCGACGCGGCGATCTCGATCCTGAAAAGCGAAGGATACATCATCCCGTCCACCGGCGGGGACGTGCGCGCCAAGGACGGCGTTTCGCTGGCGTTCACGATGATCCATCCCGACGATCCCGTCCACACCCAGATCGCGCAGGCGATCCAGTCTCAATGGATGAAGATCGGCGTGCGCGTCGAGTTACAGCCCCAGCCCTACGATCAACTCGTTTTGACGACGCTCGCTTCGCGCGCCTTTCAATCTGCCCTCGTGGACCTGAACCTTTCGCGCACCCCCGACCCCGACCCGTATCCGTTCTGGCACCAGGCGGAAGCCGTTGGCGGACAGAACTATTCCGGCTGGGACAACCGCACGGCGAGCGAATATCTCGAACAGGCGCGCATTACTGCCGATTACTCTCTGCGGACGAGGCTGTATCGCAACTTCCAGGTGATCTTCGCAAAGGAACTCCCCGCGCTTCCGTTGTACGTTCCCGTGTATTCCTACGGCGTGGATGCGCAGGTGCAGGGCGTGCAGATCGGTCCGTTGTACGAACCGAGCGACCGCCTGAACACGTTCACGCGCTGGTACCTGCTCACCCGCCGCGCATTGGGGCAGGGGACTCCATAGCCGTAATCCATTATGTACCGCGAGATTTATCTCGCACGCGGGGGCGACATGAATGTCGCGGTACGTATTACCAAAGAGGACAACATGACCAATCTGCAATCCGCGCTCGAATACGCAAGCCAAAACCGCGAACGATTCCTGAACGACCTGAAGGAGATACTTGCCATCCCGTCCATTTCCACCGATGCGGAATACAAAAGCGAAACCGCGCGCGCCGCGCAATGGACGGCGGACTACCTGAAAAAACTCGGCATGGAAAACGTCGAGATCATGCCGACGGCGGAGGATGGACATCCGGTCGTTTACGGCGAATACCTCAAAAAGCCCGGCGCACCCACCGTATTGATCTACGGGCATTACGACGTCCAGCCGCCCGATCCGCTCGAACTGTGGGAAACGGGTCCCTTCGAACCGCAGGTGCGCGGCGATTTGCTGTTCGGGCGCGGTTCCTCCGACATGAAGGGACAAGTCCTTGCGACATTCCATGCCATTGAATCCGCGCTAAAGGCGGGCGACCTGCCGGTCAATTTGAAGTTCCTGATCGAAGGCGAGGAGGAGATCGGCTCGAAGAACCTCGAACCGTTCCTCAAAAAGCACGCCGAAAAGTTCAAAGCCGACGTTTCGCTCAACCCGGACGCGGGCATGATCGGCGTGGACATGCCGACCATCACCTACGGTCTGCGCGGACTCGCCTACGTGGAAATCCACGTCTGGGGTCCCAAAGCCGACCTGCACTCCGGGCTGTACGGCGGTGTTGTCCACAACCCGGCGCAGGCATTGACCGAATTGATCGCGAAGATGCACGACGAAAAAGGACGCGTCACACTGCCCGGCTTTTACGACAGCGTGCGCCCGATCAGCGGGGAGGAGCGCGAGGCTTTCGCGAGGCTTCCAAACGACGATAAGCATTATTTGGAAGAAACAGGCGTCCCTGCGTTGTGGGGCGAAGAAGGGTACATCTCTGCCGAAAGAACCGGCGCGCGTCCCACGCTGGAGGTCAATGGTCTGCTTTCGGGTTGGACGGGACCCGGCTCGAAGACCGTCCTACCCGCAAAGGCGATGGCGAAGATCTCCTGCCGCCTCGTCCCGGACCAGGATCCCGATGAGGTCGTCGAACAGATGAAACGGTTCATGGAGGCGAACGCGCCAAAGACGATCCATTGGGAGGTCAAAAAACTGACCGGCAGTCCGCACGCTATCGCAGATTTGAACAATCCCGGCGTAAAGGCGATGGACAAGGCGATGGAGGCGGTTTGGGGCATGCGTCCGTACTATCGCCGCGAAGGAGGCTCCATCGGCGCGGTGGCGATGCTCCAGCAGATCTGCGGCGTCGAATCCGTTTTGGTGGGCATGGGCTTGCCAAGCGACAACGTCCATTCGCCGAACGAACATTTGCACCTGCCCACGTGGTACAAAGGCATGGACGCGTTCATCCATTTCCTTTACAACCTGGGTTGATGCGTAAGGTTTTCATGGAAGATAGAATCATCACCTACGGCGGGCAAGCCGTCATCGAAGGCGTAATGATGCGCGGGCGCAATGCCTTTGCGGTCGCCATGCGCGCCCCCGACGGGAACATCGTTGTTCACAAGGAAAACCTTGCCGCGCTCTATCGTTCGCGCATCGCGAAGATTCCCTTTTTGCGCGGCGTGATCCTGCTGTGGGACGCGCTGGGTCTCGGTATGCGCGCGCTCACCCTCTCCGCCAACACGCAAACGGGCGAGGACGAAAAACTCGAAGGTCCCGCGCTCTATCTCACGCTCGGTCTCTCGCTCGCGCTTGGCATCGGCTTGTTCATTCTCCTTCCGGCCGGCATCGGCGGGCTGGCTGAACATTACCTCGGCTGGAAGAACCTCGCGCACAATCTGCTCGAAGGATTGATGCGGCTGCTCCTGCTGGTCGGTTACATCTGGGCGATCGGTTTCATGCCCGACGTCAAACGCCTCTTTGGGTATCACGGCGCGGAACATAAGACCATCAACGCCTACGAAGCGGGCGCGGAACTCACTCCCGAAGTCGTGGCGAAATATCCCATCGAGCATCCGCGCTGCGGCACAGCCTTTATCCTTACGTTCGTGTTGCTGTCCGTGCTGGTGCATAGCCTTCTCGGCGACATGACCATCTTCTGGAGGCTGACCAGCCGCATCCTGTTGATCCCGGTCATCGCGGGGATCGCCGTCGAATACATTCGCTGGACAGCCAATCACCTGGGTTCGCCCCTCGTGCGCCTCCTCATCAAGCCGAACCTGGCTCTTCAATCCCTGACCACGCGCGAACCCGACGCCTCCATGCTCGAGGTCGCCATCGAGTCCTTCAAAACGATGCGGCGGGCGGAGCAGGAATTCGCGGTGTAAATCCATCGCGCAGAGCGGAGCGACGAAGGTCGAACGCGTTCGAAGTGCAAGGGTAAACCAAAACAGGAACAGACGCCGCGTCTGTCCCTGTTTTTTATAAGGGGGAACATGATTGCCTTGAAATGAGTTATACATCCATGACGGATATGAAAGCCAAAAAGACCATAAGGGTCATTCTCTGGATACTGATCGTCACCGGCTTGTGTTTCGGGGCTTACGCCATTTACGACCGCGGACGTCCCGCGCCCATCCCGATGAAGCAGACCCTGCACAACGGCGTGATCTACCGCCGTCTCGTGCGCGTCGTCCCGCACCCGATGATCGCGCACGTCATCATCATTGACAAACGCGAGAGCGGCGCGACCTTCCTCGTCACCCCTGCGGACTCGGAGGGAGACCTGCCGGTGAAGGCGCGCACCACTTCCCAATTTTTGGACGAGTTCAACGCGCAGATCGCCATCAACGGGGATGGGTTCACGCCCTGGTGGTCGCGCAGTCCCGTGGATTATTACCCGCGTCCCGGCGATCCGGTCAAGCCGCTTGGGTTGACCGCTTCGGAGGGGAACATCTACGTCACGGGCCGCACAGACATCATCGGCGTCGAGCCGACGTTGTATATCAGCCGCCGCAACGACCTTTCGTTCAATCGCCGTCCCGGCCGGGTGTGGACTGCCATCTCCGGCGACCGCATGCTGGTCTCGAAAGGAGAGATCGAAAGCGGACTCGACGATGCCCTCCGCGAGCCGCGCACCGCCATCGGCATCAACGGCAACGGGCGTTACGTCTATCTGGTCGTGGTGGATGGCCGCCAGCCGTTCTACAGCGAAGGCGCGACGTTTCAGGAACTGGCTGAGCTGCTCCTCGAGCAGGGCGCATTCTTCGCCATGAGTTTGGATGGAGGCGGTTCCTCCACCCTGGTCATCGAAGGGGAGGATGGAGAGCCTGTCATTCTAAATTCCCCAATTGACAATTACCTTCCCGGTCGTGAAAGACCTGTGGCGAATCATTTTGGGGTGTTTGTCAACCCGTAAAAATCGGTCAGTGTGAGGAGCGGCGCCTCGCGTCTCGACGAAGCAACCTCCACCACGAGATGGAGATTGCTTCGTGGCGCTGAGGCGTCACTCGCAATGACGGGGTTAGAACTCGATCTCCCCGATCTGCTCGAAGTTGACGTCGAACAATTCCTCCGCTTCCATCTCCGCCTCAGCCTGATCCACATCCCCCGCGCGAACGCCGCGGTCGCAGTACGATCTGTAGGGGCAGTACAGGCACTTCGTCCGGTCCTCAGTGAGCGGGTAGGTCGAAGCGGATGCAATTTCGTCGGAGAGTTTCGTCAGCAAGTCCCAATCCCGTTTGTATTGCGCGGACGTGTATGTGAATCGGGCAGGGTCGTTTGGGTACTCCGCGAACCAGTAGATCATTTCGATCTGTTCGGGTTGAAAAGGCTGACCATGATTGAGGTGCGCCCCCGCGCGGATGAGTAGGGCGCGATACACGCGCGTCTGCATCCTCGAAGATAGCCACTCGTTGCGCGGACGTTTGCGATAGGTCTTCCAGTCGTAGATGGCGGCTTTGCCGTCCTCGGCGGCGATGAGATCGTACTTGGCGACGATGCGAAAATCCCCCAGCGGCGCGGAGAGAGTTGCTTCAGGGGAGAGGCCTCCAAGGTCTTTAAAGCCTCGGAGGTCTTTATCAGCCAGAAAATTCTCCCACCATCTCTGCAAGTTGACCGTGTTCGCAAGTTTCGCAATTTGTTCGGCTGGAATGCCGATCAAATATTGTTGTACCAGCCGGTGAAAATATTCCCCCTCCTGCAAATGCTTTTCGTTCTCCAGCGCCGGCTCGGATTCAATCGCAGGGTACGACAGCCGTTCCAGATACCGCAGTTGGAACCGCCGCGCGCAGTCCACGTAATCTTGCAGGGAGGATTGGGAAAGGGTAGTGAGTTTCATGGGAGTGGGATAGTGTTCGGTGAACGGTGATCAGTGTTGCCGTGATTATAGTCTCCACTGATGACTGATCACTATTCCCCAAATTCTACTTCTTCCCGTTCTTTTCCTTCGCCGCCTTGATGAGACCCACGAACAATGGATGCGGCTTCATCGGGCGAGATAAGAACTCCGGGTGGAACTGACTCCCAACCATGAACGGATGATCCCTGATCTCGGCAATCTCCACCAGTTTTCCGTCTGGCGACATGCCGGAGAAGACCATGCCCGCCTTCTCGAACTCTTCCTTGAATTTGTTGTTGAACTCGAAGCGATGACGGTGACGCTCCTCCACCTGTCCCTCGCCGTAGGCTTCCGCGGCTTTGGTGCCGGGTTGCAAAACACATGGATACAGCCCCAGCCGCATCGTCCCGCCCAGATCGGTGATGGAACGTTGGTCGAGCATCAGGTCAATGACCGGGTATTCGGCACCGCGGTCGAATTCGGAAGAGTTGGCGTCTTCATAATTGAGGACGCCGCGCGCGAATTCGATGCACATGACCTGCATTCCCAAACACAGACCCAGATACGGGACCTTCTTCTCGCGCGCGTACCGCGCCGCCATGACCTTGCCCTCGATGCCGCGCGAGCCAAACCCGCCCGGCACGAGAATGCCGTCCGAACTTTGGATCACGTCCCAGCCCTTGTCCTTTTCCAGGTCGGCGGAATGTACCCAGCCGATCTCCACTTCCACGTCGTTGGCGAGTGCGGCGTGTTTCAGCGCCTCCCGCACGGACATGTACGCGTCCTGCAACTCGACGTATTTCCCAACCAGCGCGATCTTGACGATCGGTCTTTGTTTCCTCACGCGTTCCACCAGTTTTTCCCAGGGTTTCATGTCAGGTTTGCGCGTGGCTTTCATGTCCAGTTTTTCGACGAGGTAATCGCCGACGCCGGCGCGTTCCAGCAGTAATGGGACTTCGTACAACACGTCGGTCGTCGTCATCGGGACGACGGCTTGTTTTTCCACGTCGCAGAACAGGGCGATCTTATCGCACAGATCCCTGTCTATCGGGTGATCCGATCGGGCGATGATCATGTTTGGGGAAATGCCGATGGAGCGCAGCGCCGCCACCGAATGTTGCGTGGGCTTGGTCTTGATCTCGCCGGTCGCGCCGATGTAGGGAAGCCACGTCACGTGGATGAAATACACGTTCTCGCGCCCGACCTCGTTCCGCAATTGCCTTAACGCCTCGAGGAACGGCTGTGATTCGATGTCGCCCACCGTCCCGCCGATCTCCACGATTACAACATCCGCGCCCGTCTCCTTCCCGATCCCAGCCACCCGGCGCTTGATCTCATTCGTGATGTGCGGGATGACCTGGATCGTGCCTCCGAGGAAGTCGCCGCGTCGTTCCTTGCCGATGATCTCCGCGTACACCTGTCCGCTCGTGAAGTTGCTGGAACGGCTGAGGCGGATGTCAATAAATCGTTCGTAGTGACCCAGATCCAGGTCCGTTTCCGCGCCGTCGTCGAGTACGTACACCTCCCCGTGCTGGTAAGGGCTCATCGTGCCGGGATCTACGTTGATATACGGGTCCAGTTTCTGCACCGCTACTTTGAAGCCTCGCTCCTTGAGCAAGAGTCCCGTTGCCGCGGCGGTCACGCCCTTTCCGACCGAGGAAACAACGCCGCCAGTATAAAATAAATATTTTGTTGTCATATCAACTCTTTCTCCCTTCTCCAACGGGAGAAGGGCAGGGGATGAGGGATTAAAAGCGATGGGGAGGGCGCTGAAGCCCTCCCCATCGGGGATTGCATACTCGGTGGGTTGCGGACTGTCTTTCGTTTCATCCGACCAGTTTTGTCAGATCCTCGGCGGCGCGCCGCATCTCGAGGAAGATCATGCCCAGTTTGGCGTCCTGACGCGCCAACGCGGTCAGAACCGCCTCCTCGCCGACGGAGGTCAACACGATGGAGCCCCGGTCGCCCTTGATGTACACCTGCTCGAGTCCGGCGCGTCCCAGTTCGTTCGAAATGCGCTCCCCAAGCGAAAGCATCGCGGCGGACATCGCCGATACGCGATCTTCCTCCACTCCCTGCTGCAGGGCGGACGCCATGATCAATCCGTCCACAGAAACAACCGCCGATGCCTCAATATCGGGCGCGGCGGCTTGCATGCTTCGCAAACGTTCCACCATCTGTTCAGAACGGGACTTTGCCATATCGTGTTCTCCTGTGTAATGTCGCTCAAAGTTTACCATAATTCAAATTGCAGGAGAATGGCGTCGCAAATTTGACCGTCCCTTTGCTTCATGTTAGACTTATTCGTCAATTTTATGAACGCCCGACTTCTCCCACTTCTCGCATTGCTTCTCATCGCCGCGCAGGACGCCCCGCAGGCTGCGATCACATTCCCCAGGCCGGGCGACGTCCTGAGCGGCGAGGCGACCATCACCGGCACGACGGACATTCCGGGATTCGCCTCCTCCCAACTGGATTTCTCGTACGCTTCCAACCCGACCGATGCCTGGTTCGCCTTCCAGACCTCCACCCAGCCGGTAGCGGACTCTTCCCTCTTCGTCTGGGACACGACCCTCATCAGCGACGGCGATTACGTCCTTCGCCTGCGCGTGTTTTTGAACGACGGCACGATCCAGGAAGTCACGGTTCCTTTCCGGGTGCAAAACGATACGCCCAATTTGACTCCGACGCCTGTCATCACCTCGACCCCGAACAAACTCGATGCGCAATTTCCAACGCCCTTCCTCGTCGCCTCCTCGCCCACGCCCACGCTGACGCCGCGTCCCACCCCAACCCCGCTCCCGACGAATTCCGTCGCGATCAACCGGACGGCGGTATACGCCAGCCTCGGTCGCGGCGCGCTGGTCATCATCGGCTTGTTTCTTTTTGCGGGTTTCCTCCTCCGCTTCCGCCGTTACTGATCTCCAATCCTCCAATTCTCCCGCCCGTCAATTACGATGTACATGGGACTTCAAGCGTGATACCTGACACCTTCCTCCTCATCGGTCTCGGCAACCCCGGCCGCGAATACCGCGATACCCGCCACAACTTCGGCTTCATGCTCCTTGACCGCATCGCCGTCCGTTTGAACGCGCGCGGGATGAAAATGCAATCGAAAGCCATCGTCATGGACGCGCGTTACGAGGAACGCAAACTCATCCTCGCCAAACCGCAGACCTACATGAATCTCTCCGGCCGATCCGTGCAGGGACTGATCCACTTCTACAAACTTCCGCTCACCAACGTGATGATCCTGTCCGACGACCTGGATCTCCCTTTCGGTGTCATCCGCATCCGCGCCTCGGGCG